>FZLR01000198.1 GCA_900197615.1 Rhodospirillaceae bacterium Spongia-Bin9 | reverse complement strand
GCGCTTTTCCGATACCGCTGGCCGCCCGGATCGGTTGCACCGCGCGTCGAGCCCGCACGGGCGACCGGCGGGATTTTCCGAAGGAATGGCCAAGATCGATACGGGAAGGTTTCCGGTGCCCACAAAACTGTCCCAGAACGTTGGTATCGGTAACCGTCTGCACCGCACCATTCCGGAATACAGCGCGGTGCAGTGCAATCGATTCTTGCGAAACGCGGCAATTCGGGTCGGTATTGTCACGCACAATTTTCGTCGATCACTTCAAATTTACCAGGACTTTCGCGACGGCGCACTGCCGTGCCGGATCGTCCGAAGGCCGGCGCCGGCCGATAAAGCCGGCGGAACTCCATGGCCTTTCGGTTTGCTGCCCCGGCGCCTGGCTCTAATTCGTTGACTATCCGGATCGGGCGGGCCACGATTGCAGCTACACAGGTCACCGGATCGGCGGTCCCCCCGCTGCGATAGCGTCGGTGTCCCGGACAGGTGCGCGGTCTTTGGGCGCCGGGCATTTTCCCGTGTTGCGAAACCAAGAGGCAGCAAATGTCGAATCATCGAAAACTCGTAGCAGAATCCGGCATATTCAAAGGGCTGCACAGCGGCATGGGGCTGGCGGCGAAAGGTATGGTGCTTGCCTTCGTGGTCTTCACCGCGCTCAACGTGAAGTTCGCCAACGAAATCTATTCGGCGATCCGCGGCTGGATCGAATCGGCGCTCAACTGGTACTACGTCATCGCGCTGGTCATTACGCTGTTCGTTTGTTTCTACCTGATGGTCAGCAAATTCGGGAAAATCCGGCTCGGCACCGACGACAGCCGGCCGGAATTTTCCAACTTCTCCTGGTTCGCGATGTTGTTCTCGGCCGGTGTCGGCATCGGCATTCTGTTCTTCGGCATCGCCGAGCCGATGTTCTATTTCGACAATACGCAGCCCTGGAAATATCCCAACAACCCGTTCGCCGACCTGGCCGGCCATACGGCAATGACCGAGCAACGCGCGGTCGCAGCCATGCGGGTGACCTACTACCACTGGGGATTCCACGCCTGGTCGCTCTATGTGATCGTCGGACTGTGCCTGGCCTATTTCGGCTTCCGCAAGAAGCTGCCGCTCACCCTGCGCTCTTCGCTGTACCCGATCATCGGCGACCGGATCTACGGGCCGATCGGCCATGCCGTCGACCTGCTGGCGGTGTTCGGCACGGTGTTCGGCGTTGCCACCTCCCTGGGCCTCGGCGTTACCCAGATGGCGGCCGGATTGAATTACCTGTTCGGGATCGATCCCGGCATCGTCACCCAGGTTATCCTGATTGCGGTCATCAGCGTCGTGGCGACCCTGTCGGCGGTTTCCGGCGTCGGCAACGGCATCCGGATCATCTCGGAGTGGAATATCTGGCTCAGCATCGCGCTGCTCGCCTTCTTCCTGTTCGGCGGTCCGTTCAATTGGTTGATGGGCTTCTTCATAACCACCGCGGGCGACTATCTCTGGAACTTCGTCCCGATGGGCTTCCAGATCTTCAACGAGAAAGGCGCCTCCGCCTGGCAGGGCGGCTGGACCATCTTTTACTGGGGATGGTGGATTTCCTGGGCGCCCTTCGTCGGCATGTTCATCGCACGCATCAGCCGGGGCCGGACAATCCGGGAATTCATGCTGGGCGTGATGCTCGTACCGACCACGATCGCCTTCTTCTGGCTGTGCATCTTCGGCGGTTCGGCGATGTATCTCGAGCTGAATGCCGCCAACGGTGTCGGCACAGCCGGGATCGCCGATCTCGTGCGCAACTGGGATCTGCCCGGCGCGCTGTACGGCACGATCGACAAGGTGACGCCGGTCAATTGGCTGAACTGGATATTCGCCGCCCTGGCGACCGTCCTGCTGGCGACCTGGTTCATCACCTCGTCGGATTCGGGGACGCTGGTGATCACGACCATGCTGAGCATGGGCGACGACAACCCGCCCCAGCGCTTCCGCATCGTGTGGGGCATGGGCGAGGGCTTCGTCGCCGCGATCCTGCTGCTGGCCGGCGGGCTGGGCGCGCTCCAGACGGCGTCGATCGCCGCAGCGTTGCCGGTGAGCGTAATCCTGCTGCTGATGACCTACGGCGTGTTGAAGTCGTTGCACGAGGATCCGAGCGAGGCCCCTTCGCCGTCGGAGGACACCGCGCCCGACGGCACCCGCATGGCCCAGGAACTGCACGCCTGATCCCGTAGCCCGACGCGGCCGGGACGGCGCCGGACCCCCGGCGCCGTCCCGCCGCCGGGGGCGCGACGTGCAAGGTGTCCGTCATTTAGGTCCGGACTGAGCGGCCGATGGGCCGGGCGGCGGCAACAGTCCTCCGGATCGCGTCGATCGCCGTTCTCGGCATCGTTGCCGGCACACTGGCGTCCCTGGCCGCGATCGGTTTCGTCGAGCTGGTTGCCCTGCTGAACGATCGATTGCTCGTCTCGCCGCGCAGCCGCTTCATGGCCGGCGACACGGACTGGCTGATCGTCGCCACGATCTGCGTGCCGGCGGCGGGCGGGCTCATCGTCGGCGTGCTTCACCGCTATATGCCGGACCGCCGGCCCCACGGGCCGCCGGACATCATCCGCGCCGCCCATCTGCACGATGGCCGGATGCCGGTCCGCGCCGGCTTCCTCAGCGCGCTGACGAGCCTGGTTTCCCTCGGGTCCGGGGCGTCTGTCGGGCAATACGGTCCGCTCGCGCATCTCGGGGCGACCCTCGGCTCCCTCGCGGCCCGCTTCAACCGGAACAGCCGGTGGATGGGGACGGCGGGGGTGGGCTGCGGCGCGGCTGCCGCAATCGCGACGGCGTTCAACGCCCCGATCGCGGGAATCGTATTCGCCCACGAAGTGATCCTGCGCCACTACTCCCTGCGCGCGTTCGCACCGATCACCGTAGCGGCGACAATCGGCTATGTCGTCGCCAACATCGTCTTCGAACGCCCGCCGCTGTTCCGGGTGGAGGCAGTGAGCGTGAAGGCCGCACCCGAATTCCTCGGATTCATCCTGATCGGCGTCGGCGGCGCCTTCGTCGCCGTGCTCTACATGCACGCGATCCTCTATGCCGGCCGGGTCGCCCGGTCCCTGCCTCTTGCGAACTGGTCCAAACCGATGCTGGCGGGCGCGGCCCTGGGTCTCGCCGCGATCTGGCTGCCAGACATCCTCGGCATCGGCAAGGAGACGCTGCGCTTCGCCGTCATAGACGACGCCTTCGCGCCGGAAGAACTCGCAGCCCTGCTTGTCGCCAAGATTGCGGCGACGGCGCTGTGCATCGGGTTCGGCTTCGCCGGCGGCGTATTCAGCCCGGCCCTGCTGATCGGCATCCTGTTCGGCGCGCTGGCCGGCGTCGGCGCAGAACCGCTGCTCGGCGACCTGCGCTCGGACATCGCTATCTATGCAATCTGCGGCATGGTCGCTGTGACCAGCGCGGTCATCGGCGCGCCGCTCACCGCGATCCTGATCGTGTTCGAGTTGACCCGCAACTACGACCTGGCCACCGCAGCCATGGTCAGCGTCGTTTTCTCTAACCTGGTCTCCTACCGGATTTTCGGGCGATCGCTGTTCGACGTGCAGCTCCGTGCCGGCGGCTTCGACCTTGCCTCCGGCCGCGAAAAGGCAATCCTCGGTCTCCGCCCCATCGACGGATACCTGAGCCGGGACTACACGGCGCTGACGCCGGACGCTTCGCCCGCCGAAGCGAAATCGCGGCTTGTGGCGGACCGTCGCCATGAGGGCTATGTCATCGATGCCGACGGACGCTATCTGGGCACGGTGAAGCTCGACGAACTGGTGGCGTGGGAGGAGGGCGGCAGCGCGGACTCCGGGGCGACGGTCGCCCATCTGGCGAAGCCCGAGGACCTCATCTTCACGGCCGGAATGTCGATCTGGGCCGCGATGGAGGGAATGGGCGATTTTGTCGGCGAGAGCATCCCGGTGCTCGAGGACGGCGAAAACGGCCGGATGCTGGGCGTGGTGTTCGAGGCGTCGATCGTGAAGGCCTGGCTGGACACGATGGACGAGACGCGCCGCGAGGAGAATGCGGGCGCCTGAGCGTCCGTCGCCGGCGAAGGAGGAAACATGCCGCTGCGCCCGATCCGTTTTGCCGCCCGCAGCCTGACCGCTCTCGCCGCCGTCCTCTGGTTTGCCGGCGCCGGGCCGGGCGCTGCCGCCGACCGGACGCTCACGGTTGCGACCTGGGGCGGCGCCTACGAATACAGCCAGAGGAAGGCCTATTTCGAGCCGTTCACGGCCGAGACGGGCATCCGCGTCCGGACTGCGCGCTATAATGGCGGGCTGGTCGAACTGCGCCGTCAACGCCGCAGCGGCGACGTTGCCTGGGATGTCGTCGACATGACGAAGGCGGATAGCCGCGCCGCCTGCAAACAGGGGCTGCTGGAGCCGATCGACCATTCGATTCTTCTGCCGGGGATCGACGGCACACCCGCCGACCGGGACTTCGTCGACGGCGCGCTGACCGAGTGCGGGGTATCGCATATCGTCTACGCGACCGTCATCGCCTACAACCGAAACGCTTTTCCGGGCGAGCGCCCGAGCCGTATCCAGGACCTGTTCGATATCCAGCGCTTCCCCGGCAAGCGGGCCCTGCAGAAGATACCGGATGCGAACCTCGAATGGGCGCTCAGGTCCTACGGGGTGCCGCGCCAGGAAATCTACCAGCTGCTGAGCACGGAACGCGGCCTTCGGCTTGCCTTCAGCAAGCTCGACGGCATCCGCGACCACACGATCTGGTGGACCGACGTTGCACGGCCGGTGGAGCTTCTCGTTTCCGGAAAGGCGGTTATCGCGTCGCAATATAACGGCCGCCTGTTCGACGCCGCCGCGGTCAAGGGCCATCCCATCGAAATTGTCTGGGACGCCCAGGTCTCCGAACTGAGCGCCCTCGCGATCCCGAAAGGGACTCCGAGACTGCGCGACGCCCTGCGTTTCATCCGGTTCGCCACCGGCACGCGCCCGCTCGCCGACCAGGCAAAGTATATCGCCTACGGCCCGGCCCGCCGGTCGTCGATGAAGCTTGTCTCCCGGCACGCCGGGACGGGCGTAAACATGCGGCCTCACCTGCCGACAGATCCGTCGAATTTCAAGACCGCGATCCTGAAGGACACTGAGTGGTATGCCAGCCTCTACGACCGGATCGAGGCGCGGTTCCGGGCATGGCTCGCCGGGCGTTAGGCTCGATCCCCGGCGCGGCCCCGACGGGCGGCGGTTGACGATCGCACGGTCCGCGTTGCAGGGTCTGCCGTCGCGTCGGTAGGCTGGCGGCGGGCGGAATCGGTAGGAAACCGGGGATGCTGGAACTCTATCACTTCTGGGATTCTCCCTGCTGCTTCAAGGTCCGCCTGGTCCTTGCGGAGAAGGGGCTGGACTGGACGGAGCGCTATATCGCGACCCACCGCTTCGAGCATTTCCGGCCCGACTACGGGAAGCTCAACCGCCACTGCAAAATTCCGACGCTGGTGCACGACGGCAGGCCGGTTATCCAGTCGTCCGGGATCGCCCGCTATCTGGACGGACGGGTTGCCGAAG
>FZLR01000190.1 GCA_900197615.1 Rhodospirillaceae bacterium Spongia-Bin9 | reverse complement strand
GTGACCACGCTCACCAAGCGGATGGCCGAGGATCTGACCGAATATCTCCACGAATCCGGGGTCAAGACCCGCTACATGCATTCGGACGTCGATACCCTGGAGCGGATCGAGATCATCCGCGACCTGCGCCTCGGCGTGTTCGACGTGCTGGTCGGCATCAACCTGCTGCGCGAGGGGCTGGATATTCCCGAGGTGTCGCTGATCGCCATCCTCGACGCCGACAAGGAAGGCTATCTGCGAAGCCGCACCTCGCTCATCCAGACCATGGGCCGGGCGGCGCGCAATATCGACGGCCGGGCGATCCTCTATGCCGACCGTGTGACCGACTCGATGAAGGCGGCGATCGAGGAGACCAACCGGCGGCGCGAGAAACAGCAGACCTTCAACGCCGAGAACGGCATTACGCCGGAATCGATCCGCAAGGAAATCGCCGACATCCTCGAAAGCGTCTACGAGCGCGACCGGGTGACGGTGGAAACCGGCGACGCCGGCAAGTCGCACCTGATCGGCCATAATCTGAAGGGCTATCTGGAAGAACTCGAAACCCGGATGAAGGAGCACGCCGCCAATCTGGAATTCGAGGAAGCGGCCCGGCTGCGCGACGAGCTGCGCCGGCTCGAAGCCGAAGACCTCGGCCTCAGCCCCTCGGCCAGCCTGGAGAACCGCGCCCAGCGCGCCAGGGCCCTGCTCGAGCGCACCGGCGGCCGGCCCGGCGGCGAGAAGCGGACCCCGCAACGCGGCCGGGGCAAGGGACGCAGCAAACACGGGCGCCGGCGGCGGGGACCGTAGGCAAGCGCCGCGCCGCTACCTCGACGGCGCCTCAGTCGTACTGGCCCTGGACGTATTTCTGCATTTCCTCGACCTCTCTCGTCGCTTCGGCGAGGCGGTATTTGACGACATCGCCGATCGAGATCATGCCGGCCAGCTCTCCACCCTCCATGACGGGCAGATGGCGGAAGCGCCCCTGGGTCATGATCTCCATGGCCTGGGCGATCGTGGCGCCGGGAACCGTCGTCGTCACGCCGCGGGTCATGAGTTGCGAGACCGGCCCGTCGAGGCATTCGGCCCCGAAGGTCGCGAGGCCCCGGACGATATCCCGCTCGGACAGGATGCCGGCAATGCCCGCCTCGCCGTCGAGAACGAGCAGCGAGCCGATCTTGCGGCCGGTCATTTCGCTGGCGGCCTTGGCGACCGTCATGTCCGGCGTGCCGGAATGGATGACGTTGCCCTTGGTGCGCAGGATATCCGAAACGAACATGGTCGGTCCTCCGATGACGTTGCGCGGCCCGCCGGCCGGGTACGGCTGTTATGGGCGCCCCGGCTATGGTCGCGCCGCGGCGCGCGCAAGGCAAGCGGCTTCCGTCCGGGACGGGAAGGAAAGGCAACTGCCCGCGTTCACGAAAATAGGCGCCGATCCCACCAGACGGGCGTTTCCAATCCGATCGTCAATCCTGCGAATTCCGGATGTCCGGCATTGATTGCGATGTTGCGCTCCATGCGCGCGACGACCGAGGGCACGAACAGGATCGCACTCCGGTTCTCCGCATACCATTGGCGCCCGAAGCGGCGGGCGGCTTCCCCGCCCGGCTCGTGCCAGCCCGGGATGGCGGCCGCCGTCGCAACTTCGTAGCTCGTTCCCTCCGGAATGGCGATTTCGATGAAATGCTGGTTCGGCGGCAGCGATCCGTTCCAGTGGGCGAGCGTTTCCAGCATAGCGGTTGCATAGTTCTCCGACGCGTAAATCACCGACGCGCCGGCTTCGTGCCACCTGCCGGAGGTGCGCTTGGCGCCTTCGGCACTCCAGACCGGATACCGTCCCTCGGGATCGCCTATCCGATAAGCCTGCATTGCCCCCGGCAGGGTTCGGGGGACGGTCAAACCGCCATGCCCGCCTCGGCCCGGCGAATCAGGTTGAGCACGGCGACGGAACCCGCCGAACTGGACCGCGCCATGTCGAACGGCGTCTTGCCGTCCAGCAGGGGATGCGGCCGGTTCAGAAATGCCTCGATCGCTTCCCGGTCGCCGCGATAGGCCCGCCCGAGGGCATCCACCACCCGGCCCATCTCATAGAGCCGCTCGCTGTGCTCCCTGGACAGCGCCTTGCCGCTGCTGCGCGCCCGTCTGAACGTCGCTTCGGGAACGACCGGTCCGACCACCCGGCTCCTGCCGAGCGCTTCGCCCAGGGCCAGCGCCGCGCCGGGACGCAGGCCGCGCGAAATGCGTGCTGCCAGTTGTACGTCGCTCAAATTGTCCGGATCGTCGATCTCCAGGAGCCGCGCCACGCGCACGGTCTCGCTCGCGGGCATATCGGACGGCACGGCATAGGCATGAAGCTGCATCGGTTTCCGTTTCCAGATTTTGCGTCAAGTGACGAATATAATTCGATCATCTGGACGTTTCAACCGGCAGACCGGGTTCGTGGCCGCCCTCTCCCGCCGACGCTTCACGCCGCCTTTGCGTCCCGCAGCGCCTGCCAGATGCCCAGGGGCGTCGCCGGCATCGGCAGGGCGGTGACGCCGGCGGGCCGCACCGCGTCCAATAGCGCAATCATCGTGCAGGCCAGGCCGCCGACGCAGCCGGCTTCCCCGGCGCCCTTGATGCCGAGCGGGTTGGTTTTCGTGATCGTCGGGCTCGATTCGACCTCGATGAACGGCATGTCGTCGGCCCGCGGCAGGGCGTAGTCCATGAAGGAGCCGGTGACGAGCTGGCCGGCTTCGTCCCAGGCGATGCCTTCGAGCAGGATCTGGCCGGCGCCCTGTACGATGCCGCCCTGAAGCTGGCCCGCCAGCAGCAGCGGGTTCATCACGGTGCCGACATCGTCGACGACGACCCAGTCGAGCAGCGCCGTCACGCCGGTCTCGGGATCGATCTCGACCTCGCAGCAATGGGTGGCGTTCGGAAACGTCGGCCCCGGATGGCGGAAGCTGGCCGCCGCGCCGAGCCCCGATTCGAGGCCGCCGGGAACGCGGAGGAAATGGCTCGCCATCGCCGCGACCTCGGCGATGCGGATCGAGCGGTCGGTGCCGGCGACCGAGAAGACGCCATCGTCGAAGGCGATGTCCTCCGCGGCGGTCTCGAAATGGTGCGCGGCGAGGGATTTGCCCTTCTCGATCGTGCGCTCGCTGGCCAGCCGGATCGCGCCGCCGCCCAGGCCCGACGAGCGCGAGCCGAAGGTGCCGTGGCCGTGGCGCACGATATCGGTATCGCCCTGGACGAAGCGCACCTGCTCGAACTCCACGCCCAGCGTATCGCACAGCAGTTGCCGGAACACGGTTTCGTGCCCCTGGCCGTGGGAGAAGGTGCCGACGGTCAGCGTGACGCCGCCATCGGCGTCGAAGCGGATTTCCGCCCCTTCGTCGCCCAGGCCGGCGGATTGTTCGATGGCGTTGGCGATGCCGAAGCCGCGCAGCTTGCCGCGGGCCGCGGCCTCCTGCCGGCGCGCCTCGAAGCCGGCATAGTCGGCGGCGGCCAGCGCCTTGTCCATGTTGCTCTCGAACCGGCCGCAATCGTAGGTGTATTGCAGGCCGGTCTTGTAGGGCATGGCGTCTTCGGGGATCAGGTTGCGCCGCCGCAGGTCCACCCGGTCGAAGCCCAGTTCCGCTGCCGCCTTCTCGACCAGCATTTCGCAGATGTAGATGGCTTCCGGACGGCCCGCGCCGCGGTAGGGGCCGATCGGACAGGTGTTGGTGAACACGGCCGTGACGTCGACCGAGGCGGCGCCGGTCCGGTACATGCCGACGATGGCGCCCATGTTGCCGAAGGTCGGCAGCGGGCCGAAGAAGCTGCAATAGGCGCCGAGCGCGGCCACCGATTTTACCCGCACGGCCAGGAAGTCGCCGTCTTCGTTGAGCGCCAGTTCGCCGACCGGGCGGCTGTCGCGGCCGTGATCGTCGACCAGGAAATGTTCGCTGCGGTCGCCGTTCCATTTCACCGGCCGGCCGGTCTTCTTCGCCGCCCATACGACCAGCGCCATCTCGGGGAACAGGCCGCCGCGCAGACCGAAGCCGCCGCCCATGTCGGGGCTGACCAGCCGCAATTTGGCGATCGGCACCTTCAACGCATATTGGGCGAGCAGGTTGCGGTTGTCGTGCGGCCCCTGGGTGCCGGTCCACAGGGTGTAGCGATCGGCCACGGCGTCGTATTCGCCGAGCGCCGCCCGCGGCTCCATCGGGTTCTGGGCCAGCCGGCCGATCTGCAGGTCGGCGGAGACGACATGGGCGGCCGACCGGAAGATGGCGTCGACCGCCTCGAGATCGCCCATGGTCTGGCGGAAGCAGACATTGTCGCCCAGGTCGGGCCAGACCAGCGCCGCATCGGGATCGACCGCGTCCGGCGTTTCGATCACCGCCGGCAGTTCCTCGTAATCGACCTCGATCAGTTCCGCCGCGTCGCGCGCCCGGTCCGCGGTTTCTGCGACGACGAACGCGACCGGGTCGCCGACGAACTTGACCGCCCCGGCGGCGAGCGGCGGCCGGTAGGGCTCGTGGATCGGCGACCCGTCCGGCCGCTTGAGCGGCAGCAGAATCGGCGCCAGCGACGCGATGACGCCCAGCCCGTCGGCCTGCCAGTCGTCATGGGTCAGCACCGCGAGCACGCCGGGCGCGGCCCGTGCTGCCGTGCAATCGATGCCGGCGATGCGGGCATGGGCATGGGGCGAGCGCAGGACATGGCCGCGCGTCTGGCCGGGACGGTTTAGATCGTCGGTGTATTGTCCGTTGCCGCGCAGCAATCGCGGGTCTTCGTAGCGCGGCACGCTCTGTCCCAGGCCGAATTTCATGCTTCGCTTCCCCCCATTGGCGTCGCCGGTCTCGCGACGGCGCGGATGTTAGTCGCCCGCCCGTCCCGGCGAAAGGCCGAAGGCGCAAGGGGGCCATAGGCTCCGGGCATGGCGAAGGTGCATCGTCGCCCTGTGTCATGACATGTCGCGACCGTATTATCCCCTTGAAACGTCATGTCCGGACACATTCGCGGACCGGGATGGCGTACCGGATCGGCGAGGCGAGGCATCTCGCTTCTTGAGCGTGCAGCCGTTCGCGCGGTAACCGGTTCGCTCCGGCTTACTCGGGAGCCGGCCCCGAACGGAGAGCTCTGCCGGCCGATGACGGAGCGGACGACCGACAAAGGCGTTTCGGCAGGGCGGGAACGCGTATTGCTCGGCGCGGTTCTCGTCGCGGCGGCGGGGCTGATGTTCGCGCTCGCCGGCGTGGCGATCAAGATGGCGGGCGCGCACCTTGCCAGCGTCGAGGTGCTGTTCTGGCGCAACGTGCTGAGCCTGGGGATCCTCGCGCCGTGGATCCTCTGGCATTGGCCCCGGTCGCTGCGCCCGGCCCATGGCGGGCTGATGGTATTGCGCGGGGTGGCGGCGGTCGCCTCGCTGCTCTGCTATTATTACGCGGTTAAGGCGCTGCCGCTCGCCGAGGCGGTGCTGCTGAATTTCAGCTCGCCGATCTTCGTTCCGCTGCTCGGCTTCCTGCTGTTCCGTTTCGCGCTCGACCGCAAGGTGCTGCTCGCGGTCGCGGTCGGCTTCGTCGGCGTCGCGCTGATCCTCAAGCCGGGGACGGATTTCTTCCGGCCCGACGCGACGATCGGGCTGGCCTCCGGCTTGCTCGGCGGGCTGGCCGCGGTCGCAGTCTGGCGCATGCCGTCGGAAGAAAGCCCGGTCCGCATCGCCGTCTTCTTTGCCCTGATCGGCATCCTGATTACGACCGGTCCGGCACTCATGGCCAACCCGGCCCTGCTGCCGCCGGCCGACGCCTGGCCGGCGCTCGCGATGCTCGGCCTGTTTTCGACCGCCGCCCACATCCTGTTCGCCCGGGGCTGCCTGATCGCGCCGGCCGACCGGGTGAGCCCGCTCGACTACACCGCGGTCTTCTTCGCCGCCGGCCTCGGCTGGCTGATCTGGGGCGAAGGCGTGGACTGGTTCACTGCGGCTGGAACCGCTCTCGTCGTCGCCGGCGGCGTCATCGCGATTCGCGCCGGGCGGGGCGAAGGCGAGGCGTGAGGCGGACCGGCGGCATATCGGCAGGGGCGACTAACGGA
>FZLR01000051.1 GCA_900197615.1 Rhodospirillaceae bacterium Spongia-Bin9 | reverse complement strand
CAGCACTAAAGAAGGCGGAATTTGCGCGCTGGCAGTCGACCCCTCCCCTAGCCCCTCCCCCAAGGGGAGGGGGATTCGATCGGCATCCCCATTTTCGGAGGAAGCTCGCGAAAGGGGGGACCGATCCGAACGAACGCCGGCCGCCTCCAGCGCCAACATCACTTCGGTGAGGACCCCGTCGGTATTTGCCAGCACCTCGTTGTTCCAGAATCGCAAGACCGAATAGCCTTCGTCCCGGAGCCAGCGGTCCCGCCTCGAATCGTGCGCGCGCTGCACCCCGTTATGCTGACCGCCATCGACTTCCACGACCAGCCTGGCCGCTGCGCAGTAGAAATCGGCGATGTAGGGTCCGATCGGCTGCTGGCGCCGGAATCGCACGCCCAACTGCACTCTGCGCAACTTCGACCAAAGACGCCTTTCCGCGTCGGTCATGGACGTGCGGAGTTCTTTCGCCAGAGCCGTCTTGAAAGCCTTTCTTCGTGTCGAAGGAGTCCGGTCTGCGCGTGTCATGGGCAGATCCCGCAACAAAACGTGAGCGCGGCGGCAGTCGACCCCTCCCCTGGCCCCTCCCCCAAGGGGAGGGGGATTCGATCCGAGAGCCGGATGGTGCGTTCCTTTCGGTCGAGCAGCGGTCTCAGACCCGCATCGGCATCAGGACATAGAGCGACGCATCGTCCTCCAGGTCGCGGATCACCGTCGGCGAGCCGCCGTCCGCCAGCTCGAACTTCAGCTCCTCGCCCCCGATCTGCGTCGCGATATCGAGCAGGTAGCGGGCGTTGAAGCCGATCTCCATGCTCTCGTCGCCATAGGCGATCTCCAGTTCCTCCGTGGCGCTGCCGGCGTCCGGGCTGGTCGCCTGGAGGGTGAGATTGCCCGGCCCGAGCATGAGCTTGACGGCGCGCGACTTTTCCGTGGAGATCGTCGAGACCCGGTCGACCGCCTCGCGGAACTGCTTCGTCGCCACCGTCATCGCCTTGTCGTTGCCGATCGGGATGACCCGCTCGTAGTCCGGGAAGGTGCCGTCGATCAGTTTCGACGTCAGCTCGATATCGCCGAAGGAAAAGCGGATCTTGTTTTCCGACAGGCCGACCTGCACGGCCGTGTCGGCCTCGGCGATCAGGCGGTGCAGCTCGTTGACCGTCTTGCGCGGCACGATCGCGCCGGGCATGCCGGCCGCCCCCTCCGGCAGCGGCATTTCCAGCCGGGCGAGCCGGTGGCCGTCGGTCGCCACGGCGCGCAGCAGCTGGACGCCGTTTTCCTCTTTGGCGTGCCAGTAGATGCCGTTGAGGTAGTAGCGGGTCTCCTCGGTCGAGATGGCGAAGCGGGTGCGGTCGATCACCGTACGCAGGTCGGCCGCGCTCATGGCGAATTCGTGGGGCATGCCGTCGCCTTCGAGCGCCGGAAAATCCTCCCGCGGCAGGCAGCTCAGCCGGAAGCTCGACCGGCCGGCGCGCAGCGCGAGGCGGCTGCCGTCCTCTTCGAGCGCCAGTTCGACCTGGGCGCCCTCCGGCAGCTTGCGCACGATATCGTGAAGGGTGTGCACCGGCGTCGTCGTCGCGCCGGCCGCCGCGACGTCCGCCTCGGTGGACTCGACGATGGAGATATCCAGATCGGTGGTGTTGAGCCGCAGCGTCGCGCCGCTCGCCTCGATGAGGACGTTGGACAGGATGGGAATGGCGTTGCGCCGCTCGACCACGCTCTGGACATGGGCCAGCGAGCGGAGCAGGGCGGCGCGTTCGATCGATATCTTCATGGGCCCGATATCTTCATGGGAAGGTGTCAGCGGTGTCCTGTTCCTGTGCGGCGCCGGAACACCGGGTCGATTCCTGCCGGAAGCGCGCCCGGTAGCATCCCGGCGGCGGCCGGACCCGGCTTGCATTGACGGGGCAGGCGGGCGGGACGCCGCACCGGGCGGCGATTATAGCAGAATCGCCTTGAACCCAAAGGCTAATCGTCCCTCGATACGGCGCGCAGGCGCGCCTACTCGGGATGAGGGGGGGGTGTGGGTTTCCACTCCATTCCAACATTCCTCTCCCGCGCCTCCACCCAAACCGCCGCCCTGAGTAGCCTCGGATGCAATCCGGGGCGTATCGAAGGGGGCGTATCGAAGGGCGCATAAGGATTTCCTGTGTTTCGGGCGCATTTCCATAAGCGGACCATTTGCCAATCGTTTGCCGCCGATGCAGGTCAAACGAATACATAAATGCGACTGAATCGATTGATTTTTCCTGCGATTTCCGGCCCGGTGCCGTAGATTCGTTTGCCAATCGTTTGCCGGGCGCGAATTTCCGCCGCGCTGCCGATGGACGAAACCGGAAATTCTGCCCGCATTCCGCCGGTATCCCGCCTTGGGCGCGCCGCCGCGATAACGCATTCCGCCCGGCAATTTCTGCGGTCACGCTTCGCAAGAACCAGATGAGGTCGGCCATGATGGCCAAACCGGCGGACAAGAACATCCAGTCGGGCAACAGTCGCGTGAAGGTCACCATTTTCGGCCAGGTCAACCGGGCGATCCGCTTCGCAAATACCGGCGACTCGACCGAGATCACGAGCGTCGACAACGACGGTTCGAGCTCGCAGTTCGGCGTCCGGGCGGTCGGCAGGGCCAACCCGAACCTGACGATCGGCTCGCTGGTCCAACTCGAATGGCGGAACAATCACCGCTCGGCCACCAATGAGGGCAACTCTGGCGACAAAACTAGCGAGGGCAAGGAGGACATGCGCGTCCGCCATGTCGATCTGTGGCTCGACCACAAGAACCTCGGCAAGCTCTCGATGGGTCAGGGTTCGATGGCGGGCGACGCGTCCGGCCTGTTCGAGTTGACCGGCGTCAGCCACGTTTACGGCTTCGCCGGCGCCAACGGCACCGACGGCACCAAGGCGGACGCCAGCGTCAGGGTGGCCAACGTTGCCGGTACTGCAGTGGAGACGGTGTCGGCGACGGGCAAGGCGCGCGGCTACCGGCCGTTCAACTTCTTCGGCTTTCGCCAGAACCGCATCCGGTACGATACGCCCAGCCTCATGGGCGCCCGGCTCAGCGCGTCCTACGGCCATGCCAAGACCTGGTCGGTCGGCCTGACCTATGCCGGCGCGCCTCCGGGCGTGAAGAACTTCTCGGCCCTGTTCGCCGCGGGCTACCGCAAGAACGACAACGACACGACGGCCATCGCCGTATCCGGCGGCATCAAGCACTCGTCGGGCTTCAATGTCAGCGGCTCGTACGACGCGGACGGCGAAGCGGATTCGAAGGGCGTCAAGGAAAGCCAGTGGGGCGTCTCCGCCGGCTGGACTGGCAAGGTCAACGACGCCGGTGCAACCTCGATCGGCATCGGTTTCAACCGATCCGGCGACGGGATCCACGGCACCGCCAATCAGTACTGGGTCGCCATCAACCAGAACGTCGACTCTGCGGCGGCCGATGTCTATGCCGGCATTTCCTTCGACAGCGGCTCGGTGACGCATACGACGACGGCAGCCGAAGTGGCGACGGCGTACGTTCCTGCTGCAGCAGAGACTCAAACAACTGATGCCACGCCCGGCGCTCGTGCGGCGGTGAGCCCGTGCTACACGCCGGACGCTGCTGGCACCGGAGTAGAAAATAAGGGCACAGTCGGCGGCCAATGCGAAGTCGAGCGCGACGGCGTGATGAACTTCGTCGTCGGCGTCCGCATCAAGTTCTAGGCGGATAACGGCGTAACGGGAGCGGCCCGGTGCGTCGTCTCACCCTTGCAGCTGCGGCTGCCCTGGTCCTGACCGTGGGCGCCTGCGCAACCCCTTCGGCGGAGAAATCCGCCGCAGGGGGGACCGCAGAATCCCACGCGAAGAATCCGGGCACCGAAGCCAATCCCGGATCGAAGTCCGGGGCAATGGGCGAAAACCTCTCTTGGTGGCAGCGTCTGAGACGATACCACCGGGAACCCGAGGAGAAGCCCTGGGTCTACGGCGATGTTCGGCCCGGCAAAGGCCTGCTGGGCGGCGATGAGGACGGCTTCGTCCTGTATCGCCAGGGCGAAGGCTCCGGTTCGTCCGGCCCGAGCAAGCCCGAGAAGGTCCGCCGCTGATCCCGGATCGGGGTCCGGAGCAGGCCCGGATCGCTCCCGAAGAAAATTCCAGGCCCGGATGGCGACATCCGGGCCTTTTTTCTCGGGCGCTCGCGCCCTTCGGCTTCGCTCCGCGCGCCCTTCGATACGCCGCCTGCGGCGGCTACTCAGGGTGAGGGGAGGGGTGTGGGTGAGGTTGGGAATAACCCAACAAACCCTCATCCCGAACAGGCGCGTCAGCGCCGTATCGAGGGGCTGCCCCTACGGCCATCGTCTTCCAGCAGGTGCTCGCCGATGCTGCCGGTGATGCGCGCCGCGGCGGTCTGGATCGAGTCCCGGCCGAGGTGGGCGTAGCGGGCGGTGGTCTGGACCTGGGTGTGGCCGAGCAGCTTGCCGATCATGGTCAGGCTCTCGCCGAGCGCCAGGGCGCGCGACGCGAAGGAGTGGCCGAGGCGGTCGAGAAACAGCTCGACGGGACGGCCATAGACTCGATCAGCGTGATCGTCGGCAATACCGGCGGCGTCGCCCGCTCGCGCACCGGCGAGGAACGACGCAACGGCAGCCATCTGGCCTCGGTCCGGCTCCATCTGCACGAGCGGCCGCTGCGCCAGGTGTCGCCGGTCGAAATCGAGCGGCTGTGGCGCCGGAATATCGGAAATCTGCCGGGATTGGCGAACGTCTCGGTCCAGACCGGCCGGTTCCGGTTCAAGCCGTCCGTCGCCTATGCGCTGCTTCACGACGACCGCGAAATTCTGGAGCGGGCAGCCCGGGAACTCAGCGCGTTCATCGGGTCCATTCCGGGCATCTACCAGCTTTCGGACAGTCTGGCGCCGGGCAAACGGCACTTCGTTGTCCGGGTTACGCCGGCCGGCAAGGCCGCGGGACTGACTCCGACCGGGATCGGGAAACAACTGCGGGCGAATTTCCACGGTATCGAGGTGCAAAGAATCCAGCGCGGCCGCGACGAGATACGGGTTGTCGTCCGCTATCCGGCGGAACGGCGGCGCAGTCTGCGTGAGCTTGCCAGCGAACGGATCCGCCGGCCCGGCGGCGGCGAGGTGCCGCTGTCCACGGTCGCCTGGATCGAGGAAAAGCGCGAGCTTGCCGCGCTGACCCGCATCGACGGCAAGAGCACCGTCCTGGTCAACGCCCACGCCGAACTCACCCAGATCACCCCCCGTCAGGCTCGGCGCAAGATCGAGCAGGAGTTCCTGCCCCGCCTGATCGCGAAATATCCCGGTCTCGGCATATCCGATGACGCCGGCGTGCGGCAGGAAAGGCATCTGATCGAGACGTTGAGCCTGCTGGTGCCCTTCGTGTTGATCGCGATGTACGCCCTGATGGCCGGTTTCCTGCGCAGTTACTGGAAGCCGGTGGTCGCCATGGCGGGGGTGCCTATTGCTTTCGCCGGCGCCATCTTCGGCCACTGGGTCCTCGGCTGGGATGTCACGGCGATGTCCCTGTTCGGTGTCGTCGGCGTTGCCGGCGTCATCGTCAACGACGCGCTGGTGCTGCTCGACCGCTACAATGCGATCCGCCGGGACAACGATGCGATTCCGGCCATCGCCGCCGCCTCCGCCGCGACACGCCACCGCTTCCGCGCCGTCTTCCTGACCAGCCTGACCACGGTCCTGGGCCTCTCGCCCCTGCTCTACGCGCGCGGCGACGAACTGATCCGCTTCGTGCCGTTCGTGGTCAGCATGCTGGGCGGCCTGGTTGCCGCCGGCATCTTCACCCTGTTCATCCTGCCGACCCTGGTGATGATCGTCGACGGCCGCAGGGAATGAGGCAGACGGCGGGCCTGAGCCCTCAATAGCCCAACGCGCAGCCGTCGCGGCGCGGGTCGGAGCCGGCCGACAGCACGCCGCGCGCCCGGTCGATCAGGATGCCCTGGCCGCCGCCGTGGGGGCTCTCGGCGGGCACGACGCTGTGGCCGAGGGTGCGGAGGCCGGCGACCGCGGTCTCGGGCACGCCGGTCTCGGCAACGATGGCGCCGCTATCGTGGAAGACGCGCGGACAGTCGATGGCCTGCTGGATATCCATGCCGAAATCCAAGAGATTGGTCACGACATGGGTCTGGCCGACCGGCTGGTAGGGGCCGCCCATCACGCCGAAGGCCAGTTCGCACCTGCCGCCGTTCAGCACCATGCCGGGGATGATGGTGTGCAACGGCCTCTTGCGCGGCCCGACGCAGTTGGGATGGCCCGGCTCGACGACGAATCCGCCGCCCCGGTTCTGGAAGACGACGCCGGTCTCCTCCGAGCCGATGCAACTGCCGAAGCTCCAGAACACGGAATTGATGAAGCTGACGCAGTTGAGGTCGCGGTCCACGACGGTGAGGTAGACCGTATCCTTGTGCTGCGGGCCGCCGGCCGGCGGCAGCGCGCCCATCGCCCGGTCGCGCCGGATACGGCTGCGCAGGTCGGCGGCGAATTCTTTCGACAGCAGCCGGTCGACCGGGACGTCGCTGTGGCGCATATCGGCGACAAAGGCATTGCGCTGGGCATAGGCGAGGCGCTGGGCCTCCATCTCCAGGTGGAGGCGTTCCGTGCCCACCGGGTCCAGGCCGGAGAGATCGAAGCCTTCCAGAATATTGAGCATGATCTGCGCCGTGATGCCGCCGCCGTTCGGCGGGATTTCCAGCACCGTGCGGCCGCGATAGCCCGATTCGAGAGGCGCGACCGGCTCGCAGCGCTGCAGGGCGAAGTCCTCTTCGGTATGCGTGCCGCCGATGGCCTGCAGGGCGGCGAGCATGTGCTCGAGCACCGGCCCGGCATAGAAGCCGTCGCGGCCCTTTTCGGCGATGGTGCGCAAGGTCTGCGCCAGGGCGGGCGAGCGCCAGATGTCGCCGGTCCGGGGCGGCGCGCCGTCCTTCAGATAGAGCGCCGAGGCGGCGGCGTTGCCGCGCAGGCCGTCCAGCCGTCCGGTCCACAGCCGCTGGGTGACCTCGCCGACCGCAAAGCCGTTTTCGGCGCAGGCGATGGCCGGCTGGAGCACCCGGTCGATGCCCATGGTGCCGTGGGCGTCGAGCATCGCGCACCAGGCGTCGACGGCGCCCGGCACCGTCACGGATTCGGCGCTGTCGGGGTCGATCTGCCCGATACCGCGCTCCAGCAGCGACTCGGCGGTGAGCCCGGCCGGAGCCCAGCCCGAGCCGTTGATCCCGGCGACCGGCCCGTCGCCGCCCGCCTGGTAGAGCATGAAACAGTCGCCGCCGATTCCCGTGCTCATGGGTTCGATCACGCACTGCACGGCGCAGGCTGCGACTGCCGCGTCGACCGCATTGCCGCCGGCGCGCAGGATATCGATGGCCGTCAGGGTCGACAGCGGGTTCGAGGTCGCCGCGGCGCCGTTGACGGCATGGACCACGGAACGGCCGGGAAACTGGATATCGCGCATGGTGGGCCCTGTCGGTGCAAGACTGTCCGAGAAATGTTGTGCGGAACGCGCCCTCCGTGTAGCACGGGAGACGGAAACGGCAAGCCGGGCGGGTCCGGCGGACCGGCCGGCGAACGCCGGCGAAAGCGTCAAATCGGGGAAGGAAGCGTCATGGATGTCAAGGCAGCGGTTGCACACAAGGCGGGCGAGGCGCTGACCATAGAAACGGTTCGGCTCGACGGCCCGAAAGCGGGCGAGGTGATGGTGGAGGTGAAAGCCACCGGCATCTGCCATACCGACGAGTTCACCCTGTCCGGCGCCGATCCGGAGGGGCTGTTCCCGGCCATCCTGGGCCATGAGGGCGCCGGCGTGGTGGTCGAGACCGGGCCGGGCGTGACCGGGCTCGCGAAGGGCGATCACGTCATCCCGCTCTACACGCCCGAATGCCGGCAGTGCAAAAGCTGCCTGTCGCAGAAGACCAACCTGTGCACCTCGATCCGCGCGACCCAGGGCCAGGGCCTGATGCCCGACGGCACCAGCCGGTTCAGCATGGGCGGCGAGAAGGTGTTCCACTATATGGGCACCTCGACCTTCGCCAACTACACGGTGCTGCCGGAGATCGCGCTGGCAAAGGTCCGCGAGGACGCGCCGTTCGACAAGATCTGCTACATCGGCTGCGGCGTCACCACCGGCATCGGCGCCGTGATCAACACGGCCGGAGTCGAGCCGGGCTCGAACGTCGCGGTGTTCGGCCTCGGCGGCATCGGCCTCAACGTCATCCAGGGCGCACGCATGGCCGGCGCCGACAGGATCGTCGGCATCGACATCAACCCGGCCAAGCGCCCGCTCGCCGAGAATTTCGGCATGACCGATTTCGTCAACCCGAAGGAGGTCGGCAACGACAAGGTGGTCGAAGCCATCGTCGACATCACCGATGGCGGCGCCGACTACAGCTTCGAGTGCATCGGCAATGTCGAGGTTATGCGCCAGGCGCTTGAATGCTGCCACCGGGGCTGGGGCGAGAGCATCGTCATCGGCGTCGCCGGGGCGGGGCAGGAGATCGCGACCCGGCCGTTCCAGCTCGTCACCGGGCGGGTCTGGCGCGGCACGGCCTTCGGCGGCGCACGCGGCCGGACCGACGTGCCGAGGATCGTCGACTGGTACATGGAAGGGAAGATCAACATCGACGACCTGATCACCCACACCATGCCGCTCGAAGACATCAACTCGGCCTTCGACCTGATGCACGCCGGCGAGAGCATCCGCAGCGTGGTGATCTACTGAGGCCGGCTGCCAAGCCCCGCAATGCCGGCCGAGCCGGCCGATACCGCTGCCGGCGCCGGCTGGCTCGCCCGGGCCGCGCCCTATATCGCGCTGACCGCGGCGGCGGCCTTCTGGGGCGGCACCTGGACGGCGGCGCGCGGCTCGTACCAGGACGTGTCGCCCGCCGTCATGGCGTTTTCCCGCTGGGCCGCGGCAGGGGCGGTCCTGCTGCCGCTGCTGGCGGCGTCGCTGTGGCGGCACCGGGCCGCGCTGCGCCGGGAATGGCGCACCATCGTGCTGCTCTCCGCCGTCGGTGCGATCTTCTTCAACTACATGATCTTCCGCGGCACCCAGACGACGACGGCGATCAACGGCGCGCTGCTCAACGCGTCGGTGCCGATCTACATCGTGCTGCTGTCCCTGGCCGGCGTCGGCGAGCGCAGCACGGCGGGCCGGATTGCCGGAATCGCCATCGCCCTGGTCGGCCTTGTCGTCGTGGTCGCCCACGGCAGCTGGCAGCGCCTGACCGGCCTGGAGTTCGTCGAGGGCGACCTGTGGATCGCCGGGGCCATGTTCTTCTGGGGCCTCTACACCATCGGCATCCGCGGCTGGAACAGCGCCCTGCCGCCGCTCACCGGCCTGGCGGCCATCGCGGCGGTCTCGGTGCTCGGCCTGGCGCCGGTGGCGGCTGTCGAACTGGCCTATGACGGGCGGCTGGTGGCGAGCGCGGAGGCGGTCTACGGCATCCTCTATGTCGGCGTGTGCGGGACGGCCGGCGCCTATATCCTGTGGAACTACGGCATCCGCCGGGTCGGGGCCGCCGGCGGCAGCCTGTTCCTCTACCTGATTCCGGTGTTCGGCGCCATCTTCGCCGTGACGATCCTGTCCGAAGAGATCGCCCTCTACCATCTGGCCGGCACGGCGCTGATCGTCACCGGCATCCTGGTCGCCAACCGGGAAGGCGGCGCGCCGGGGCCGTAGGGCGCGCCATACCCTGCGGCCCGCAGCCGCTGGCGTCCCGGCCTTGCCCTGTGCCATGACAGGGTGCCATGACAGGCCGCAACGCCATCCCACCGGGAACCCCGTCCATGACTCTCGAAACCGTCAGCGCCAGCAAATGTTTCGGCGGCACGCAATTCGTCTACGCCCACGATTCGGCGGCGACGCGCTGCCGGATGCAGTTCTCCGCCTTTGTGCCGCCCCAGGCCGCAGACGGGCCGGTGCCGGTCCTGACCTGGCTGTCCGGGCTGACCTGCACCGAGGAGAATTTCACCGTCAAGGCGGCTGTCCAGCGCCACGCCGCCGAACACGGCCTGCTGGTCGTGGCGCCGGACACCAGCCCGCGCGGCGAAGGCGTGCCGGACGACGAGGCCTGGGACCTCGGCACCGGGGCCGGCTTCTACGTCAACGCGACCGCAGACCCCTGGGCCGCGCACTACCGCATGTACGACTATGTCGTCGACGAACTGCCGGCGGTCATCGGCGCCAACCTGCCGGCCGATATGACCCGGCGCGGCTTGTTCGGCCATTCGATGGGCGGCCACGGCACGCTGGTGGTCGCGCTGCGCAACCCGGAGCACTACCGGTCGGTTTCCGTGCTCGCGCCGATCTGCGCGCCGACCGAGACCGGCCTGGGCGAGAAGATCTTCGGCGCCTATCTGGGCCCGGACCGCGCGGCGTGGCGCGAATACGATGCGACCGAGCTGGCGAAAGCCGGCCGCACCTGCGCGCCGATCCTGATCGACCAGGGCGACGAGGACGAATTCTTCAAGATGGGCGCGATGAAGATCGAAGATTTCCAGGCGGCCTGCGAAGCTGCGGGCCAGCTGGTCACGCTGCGCATGCAGCAGGGCTACGACCACGGCTATTTCTTCGTCCAGACCTTCGTGGGCGACCATGTCACCCACCATGCCGGAGTGCTGAACGCCTGATGGGCGCGCCGCCGCCCGGCGCGCGCGAATTGAACCGCCCCATGGCCGGCGATAGCTTTCCGGCCCATTTCCGCGGCACCGAAACCGAATCCGAGACACACGCCTGCCATGCGCATCAACGGCAACGCCATCCGCCCCGGCAACATCATAGAGCATAACGGCCGCCTGTGGCGGGTCGCCAAGATCCAGCACACCCAGCCCGGCAAGGGCGGCGCCTATCTGCAGGCGGAAATGAAGGACATCCGGGACGGCACCAAGCTCAATGAGCGGTTCCGCGCTTCGGAAAGCGTCGAGAAGGTCCGGCTGGACGAAACGCAGTACCAGTATCTCTTCGCCGACGGCGACGAGGTCACTTTCATGGAGACCGAGACCTACGAGCAGATCACCCTGAACAAGGAGGCGATCGGCGCTCCGGCCGTCTTCCTGCAGGACGGCATGACGGTGACCGTCCAGTCCTACGAAGGGGCGTCGATCGGCGTGGAGCTGCCCGACAGCGTGGTCATGCAGGTCGTCGAGGCCGACGCGGTCGTGAAGGGGCAGACCGCGTCCTCGTCCTACAAACCGGCGGTGCTGGAAAACGGCGAGCGCATCATGGTGCCGCCCCATATCGAATCCGGCACCAGAGTCGTCGTCGCGACGGCAGACGGCAGCTACATGGAGCGCGCGAAATAGCCGGGCCGGCCCGCCGGCCCGATTCCCGTTCGCCAGCGCAAGGCCGCCCGCCATGGCCCTGAAACCCGCTATCGTCAACGTCATGGAAAAGGCGGCGCGCAAGGCCGCGCGGGCACTGGTGCGCGATTTCGGCGAGGTCGAGCAGCTCCAGGTCTCGCGCAAGGGGCCGTCGGATTTCGTCAGCGCCGCCGACCTGCGGGCCGAAGAGACCCTGCTGCACGAACTGCGCAGGGGCCGGCCGGATTTCGGGCTGACGATGGAGGAGAGCGGCCGCCTGCCCGCTGCGAACGCCCCCCACGCCACCGGGACTCCCGGAAACGATCGCTGGATCGTCGACCCGCTCGACGGCACGACGAACTTCCTGCACGGCGTACCGCATTTCGCGATTTCCATCGCTCATGAGGAAAACGGGCAGGTCGTTGCCGGCGCGGTCTATCAGCCGTTGACCGACGAGTTTTTCTGGGCGGTGCGCGGGACCGGCGCATATCTGAACCATCGCCGGATGCGGGTTTCCTCGCGCGGCGCGATGGCCGATGCCCTGCTGGCGACCGGCCTGCCTTTTCGCGGCAAGCCGAAGCATCCGGCCTACGGCGCGACGCTGGAGGCGATCCTGCCCCGGGTCGCCGGCGTCCGCCGGTTCGGCGCGGCGGCCCTCGATCTCGCCTGGGTTGCCGCCGGCCGCTACGACGGTTTCTGGGAGTTCGACCTGGAGCCCTGGGATGTCGCGGCCGGCCTTTTGCTGGTGCGCGAAGCGGGCGGCATGGCCTCGGACATCGCCGGGCGGGACCGGACCTGGACCGGCGCCGAGGTGCTGGCGAGCAACACGGCGTTGCACGGCGACCTGCGCCGCCTGGTCGGCGATGCGGTGCGCGGGGCCGGGGACACCGGCGAATAGGTCAAATATTCCCACATGGCCGGCGTGAAGCGATATTGTCCGGCAGCCCTGCGGCCGGTACAGTAACAGGTCCGGGCTCCGACCGGATGCGTTGCAACATACCTTACCGTATGGAACGAACCGTGCCGGCGCTCCGGCCACCGCGTCCCCAACGGCGGAGCCACAGCCCTTGACCATCCCCGCGCGCTATCTTCTGCGCATGGTCGCCTTTCTGGCGGTCGTGGGTGTCGGGCTGTTTATCCTCAGCGACCGGTTGCTGGGCGCCTTTGCGGCCAACCCCTTTCTCAATGGGCTGATCCTGACCGTCCTGCTGGTCGGTATCGTATTCTGCCTGTGGCTGGTCGCACAGCTGTGGCGCGACGTCGGCTGGATCCGGCGCTACCAGCACAGCCACGACCCGGCGGAGGCGGGGACGCCGCGGATGCTGGCGCCGATGGCGTCCATGATCGGCGAGCGCGGCAACCGCCCGTTGCGCCTGACGGCCAGCACCATGCGCTCGATTCTCGACAGCGTCGGCGCCCGGCTCGACGAAGGCCGGGAGATTTCGCGCTACCTCATCGCGCTCCTGATCTTCCTCGGCCTGCTCGGAACCTTCTGGGGCCTGATCGAAACCATCGAGGCGGTGGCCAGTGCGATCCAGAACCTGACGGTCGAGGGCGGCGAGAATTTCAAGACGGTCTTCCAGAAGTTCAAGGAGGATCTGCTGACGTCCATCGGCGGCGCCGGGACGGCCTTCAGCACCTCCCTGTTCGGCCTCGGCGGATCGTTGATCGTCGGCTTTCTCGACCTCCAGGCCGGCCAGGCGCAGAACCGCTTCTACACCGGCCTGGAAGACTGGCTCTCCGGCGTGACGCGCCTGTCTTCGCTGCCGACGGAATTCGGCGAGGACGAACCGGAATCGGCAGAGGCCTATCTTCAGGCGCTGCTTGAGCATACCGCCGAGATAATGGAGAATATCCAGCAGTCGCTTGCGGATTCCGAAAGGGACCGGGCGGACACGGGCCGGAGTCTCGCGGCCCTGACACAGGAGCTGGCCGTAATCGCAAAACATATGAGCGGGGAGCAGGGCCTCCTGCGGAACCTGGCCGAAGCGCAGCTGGCCCTGAAGCCGGTGCTGGACCGTCTGGCGGACGAGCAGGCCTTCGGCCGGCAGGAAATGGTCAAGGCGCTGAACGCCGAGTTCCGCACCGTGGGCAACCGGCTGATGGAACTCAACCGGGAGCAGCGCCAGGTTCTGCAACAGACGGTCGAAGAAACGGCTGCAAGCAGGCAGGAACTTATGCAGGAATTGCGCAACGAGTTCAGGATCCTGGCGCGCACGCTCGCCACGGTTTCGTCCACAGGCGGCGATCCGGGGGTCCAGGTTGCGTTGGAACTGGAAAGAACGGAGCGTTAGATGGCGGGACGCAAACGGCCGCAACGGCGTTTCGATATATGGCCCGGCTTTGTCGATGCCCTGTCGGGACTGCTGATCGTATTCGTGATCGTATCGATGATCTTCATGACCGCCCAGTTCTTCCTGGGCGAGGAACTGGTCGGCCGCGACCGCACCATCGACCGGTTGATGGCGCAAATTGCGACCCTGACCGAGGAGCTGGAGGACGGGCAGACCAGGGCCGAGGCCGCCGAAGGGCGGGCCTCCCGGGCCGAAAAGACGGTTGCCGACCTGACGGCCGAACTCCAGTCGGTCGTGAGCGTCCGCGACCGGCTGGCCGGCGAGAAGGCCGAACTGGAGACCAGCCTGACCGGTCTGCGCGACCGGCTTTCTGCGCTGGAAGCCGACCGCGAGGCCCTGCGCGGCGAAATCGGCGTGCTGCAAACCGACCGGCAGGGCATGCTCGTCAAGCTGGACACGCTGGAGAAGGACAAGAAGAACCTGCTGCTGCGGATCGCGAGCCTGGAGGCGGAAGCCGACCGTCTCGCCCTGCAACTCGCGGAGGCGACGAAGTCGGGCAAGGCCGCCGACGCCCGCGCTGCCGGCCTCGGCAAGACGGTCGAATCCCTGACCGGGGAGAAGCAGAGCCTGGCGGCGCGGCTCGCCGAACTGGAAGCCGAGAACCGGCGCCTTGCGATCCGTCTGGCCGACGAGATCGTGGCGCGCCGCCAGGGCGAAACCGCGGCGTCGTCGGACGCGGCGAAAGCGGCGTTGCGTCTGGAAGACCTGACCGCACAGATCGCACGTCTCGAATCCGACAACGCCGGGCTGCGCCAGCGGCTCGCCGATGCCCTCGCGGCGCACAAGTCCGAGACGGCGCGGGGAGCGGCGCTGTCCGCCGACGTCAAGATATTGCGCGACCGGCTGGCGGCCGAGCTTGCGGCGCGGAAGCGGGGCGACGAGTCTGCATCTGCGGCTGCCGCGAAGGCGGCCGACCGGGAGAAGGCGCTGGCCGCCCAGGTCGCGCGCCTGGAAGCCGCGAACGCTGCGCTGCGTCAGCAACTCGCCGGTGTCGTCGCGTCGCGCGAAGATGTCGAGAAACGCGCACAGGAGCTGGCGAGAATCGGTAAGGAGGCCAAGGCGCGGGCACAGGCGCTCGAAAGCGCTGGCAAGGAAGCTGCGAAAATTGCTGCCGCGAAGGCCACAGCGATGGAGGCCGAGAGCCAGGAGCTGAGATTCCGGCTGGCCACCATCGCCCGCCGGCTGGCGGCGATCGAAGAAGAGAACGAGCGGCTGGCTGCGCAGCTTGCCGATGCCCTTGCGGCGCGGGAAGCGCTGGGCAAGGAGGCCACCGAACTGGACCGGGTGCGCGCCGGCCTGGACGAGCGGATCAAGGCGCTGGTCAAGCAGATTGCCGCGCTCGACGCGGAGAACGAGCGGCTGGTGCAGCAGCTTGAGGCCGCGCGCAAGGGCGGCGCCGAGGCCGAGTCCCGGGTGACCGACCTGACGGAACGGCAGGCGGCGCTGGAACGGACGCGGGCGGAGCTTTCCCGCGAGCTATCGCAACTCAGGGACCGGAATGCGCAATTGCGCGCCAGTCTCGCCGCGGCGCTGCGCGACCGCGATTCCCTGGGCAGGACGGCCGGGACGCTGCAGGAACAGCAGGCCGAGTTGATCGCGCGCCTGGCCGAGGTCGAGCGCGCGCGCGAACAGCTGCGCAAGCGGCTGGCCGCGGCGCAGAATGAAGGCAAGGGGCTAGGCGCGCAGCTGGGCGCCGCCGACCGTCGGATTGCGGAGATGCGCTCGGCCTCGGCGGCCCAGGCGCGGCAGGTGCTGCTGCTGAGCCAGCAGCTGGTCGCATTGCGCCGGCAGCTGCTGTCGATCCAGGAGGCGCTGGAGGCGTCGGAGGCCCAGGGCAAGGAGCAGCAGCTCAAGATTACGGACCTCGACAAGCGGCTGAAAGCGGCGCTGGTCCGAGAGGTCAACGAGCTCAAGCAGTACAAGTCGGAGTTCTTCGGCGAGTTGCGCAAGACCATCGGCGGGCGCGAGGATGTGCGGATCGTCGGCGACCGCTTCGTCTTCCCGTCGTCGGTGCTGTTCGCCATTAACCGGTCGGACCTGCAGGAAGGCGGCAAGGTGGAGATGCGCAAGCTGGCGGCGACCCTGAAGGAGCTGGCGAAGAATATTCCCGACGATATCGACTGGATCCTGCGGGTCGACGGCCACACCGACGCCCGGGTCTTCCGGGGCGGCTCGAACCTCGAGCTTTCGGCCAGGCGGTCGATCGCGGTGGTGACCTTCCTGATCGGCGAGGGCATCCCGGCGAACCGGCTGCTGGCTGCCGGCTTCGGCCCGCACCACCCGATCGATCCGGGCAACACCGAAGAAGCCTACCAGAGAAACCGCCGGATCGAAGTCAGGCTCACCCAGCGGTAGGCGCGCGCCTCGCAGGTCCGGTTTCGCGGCAGCTTCGGAGGCAGGGCCGGCAGGGCGCCCTGCGCGCGTCTGCCGCTTGCTTCCGGCCGGGGCTGCAACCATATTCGCCGCTTCCGGGCGCGTCCCCGTTGCGCGTATAGCGGGCCGCGCGCCGGCCCGTAGAGCCGATGCACCGCCACAGACCCTTCGCCGAGACCGAACGATGAAGCAGGATATTCATCCCGAGTATCACGAGATTACCGTCGTGATGACGGACGGCACCGAATTCAAGACCCGCTCGACCTGGGGCGCGGCCGGCGATACCCTGAAGCTGGATATCGACCCGACCTCCCACCCGGCCTGGACCGGCGTGCACCGGCTGGTCGATACCGGCGGCCAGCTTGCCAAGTTCAACAAGAAGTTCGAGAGCTTCGGGCTGTAGGCGACCCCGAAGGCAGACCTGAGCCATGGCGCTCGGCTGGATTTATCTGACCGTCGCCATCCTGCTCGAGGTCGCAGGGACGATCTCGCTCAAATATTCCGCCGGTCTCACCCGGCTCTGGCCGACTTTGGCCACGGTCGTCCTCTACACCGGCTCTTTCGCCGCTCTGGCGCTCGCGATCGAATCGATCGAACTGTCGACGGCCTACGCCATCTGGGCCGCAGTCGGCACGGCGCTGGTCGCCGTGTTCGCCATCGTCATCTTCGGCGCGCCGCTCACCTGGGGCAAGGCGGTGTCCCTGGCCCTCGTGATCGCCGGCGTGGCCGGCCTGCACCTGTCCGAGGCGGCGGCGACGGCGCTCGGCAAATAGCGCTGGCGGCCGTGTCCGGAAAGCGGGATTCTTACTCGCCGGCCGGGCGGCTGCGGCCTCGACGCTGCATCTGGCGCAGCGACCATTCGACAACCTGTTTCAGAACCCCGGCGAGCGCCGCATCGAAACCGGTGACGATCGCATCGTTGTTGTCGCTTGCCAGAGGCTCCGACGCCTCGAAATTCCTGGACGCCACGATATCCCGGTCGTTCCAGCGGACGAGGCGGGCCTGGAGGCGGATGCGGATGCGCGCCGGCGCGCCCTTGTACATTTCGGCATGAAATTCGCGCAGGTCGGACTTCAGCAGAAAGTCGGTCCTTAGACCGCTGCCCTGCCGCGCGACGCCGTCAATCCGCCGGGAATTGTCGAAGGATTCGACCAGCAGGGTCTGCAAAAGGTTGGTCGCAAGATCCGTCCATTCGGAATCGGCGAGATAGTCCAGCTTGGTCGGCTGCATCTTGATCGCGATCCGGCTGCTGCGCAGGCTCGCAGACGCCGTCGGAGTCTCGACCAGGAGCTGCGCGCGGACACGCGGCAGGTTTGCAGCAAAACTGCCGGTCGGCCGCAATTCGTAAAGCTGCGGCGGCTTGCGGTCCGCACCCGGAATTATCGAGGTGCATGCGCCAAGCACCAGCAGCAACGGAATCAGGCTCCCGGTCCCGCCGCGAAACGGGCGGGTTGGCCGGCGGGATCGGTGGAACATCATCGGGCCCTCGGGTTCAGGCCGCCCTGCTGGCCGAAGAAGAAGCCGGACGGATCGCTCTCGATTCGCCGGACCAGACGGTTCAGGTCGCGCATCAGGCGGCGCCCGTCGGCGACGAACTGCGAAAAATCGTAGAGGCCGGCGTTCAGGAACCGGGCGACCGGCTTGCGGTTTTCCTCCACGAGCCGGGAGATATCGCGGCTCATACGCGAGAATGCTTCGGCACCCTCGTCGATCTTCGCCACGGTATCGGCCATGTGGGTCAGCGAGGCGCCCAGTTTCTCGATCGCAGGGCGGATTTTCCGGGTCACTTCGCGGGTCTCCCGGGCAATGCTCTTGACATCGTCGGTCGCCGTTTCCGCCGAACCCAGAATCCGGTCGATCCTTTGCCGGTTCCTGTCGTCGAGGAACAGGGTCGCACGGTCCGACAGCCGGGTGGCGCTTTGAGAGAGGCCGGCGATGTTGTTCAGCGTCTTGGGCAGTTCCTTGAGCGTCGGCTCCAGCTCCTTCGCACGCCGCTCGGCCTCCCGGATGAACCGGGTGGCGTCGGCCGAAGTCTTTTCGATATTGCCGAGGATCCGTTCCAGCCGTTCCCGGTTCCGGTCGCTGAGCACGGCCCCGGCCTTGTCGGTCAATCCGGTGGCCTTGTCCGCGAGCTGGCGGACCGAGCGGATGGCGCCGGTCAATTCCCTGGCAGCGGGGCGCAGGTCGCCGGCCACGGCCCTTGCATCCTTGGCGAACGCGCTGGCTTCGGCCGTAAAGACGGCGATCTCGCCGGACGCCTTCTCCAGCGACTGGATAATGGCGCCGATGCCCTTGCCGGACGGGCCCCCGAAGGCCGTCTCCAGCCGGGCCACCGCCTCGGTGGCGCGCTCCGCCAGCGTGCGGAATGCGACAACGGCTCTGGGCACCTCTTCGATCAGCCGTTGCAGGTTTGTCGGCGTGCCGGGGATGCGCCGCGCGCGCAGCGTCCGGGGCATCGCGCCGGCCGCAACCGGCCGCGCATCGGCCCGGCGCGCCGCCGGCGCCGGCCGTTTGAGCTGAATGAACGGGATTCCGGTCAGCCCCTGTTGTTCCACCGCCGCCACGAAATCCGGATAGATCTGGGCATCCGGCCGCACGACGATGCCGACCAGCACAAGTTCGGGATTATTCGGGTCGAGCCGGATAGACCGTACCGTACCGACCGGAATACCGCGGTAGCGCACGACTGCGCCGTTGTTCAGGCCCGTGACATCCTGGCGGAATTCGACGGTCATGGGGATGCCGCCGGCGCGCCCGCCATTGCCGCTGACCCACAGGAGGAAAACCACCCCGGCAGCGATCAGGCCGAGCACAAAGGCGCCTACAAGCGCGTAACTCGCTCTGGTTTCCACCGCTCCCCCGCTCAGCTCCCGTCGTCAGTTTCCGGAGCCCGCGGCGTTGTGCGCCGCTTTTGCGCGCGGTCCGTGAAAATACGCCTGGATCCAAGGATGCGGATCGTTCAGCAGCGCGTCCAGCGGTCCGACGCGGATTTTCCTGTCCACCAATACAGCAATTCGGTCGGCAATCGCGACCAATGAATTGAGGTCGTGCGTCACCATGAACACCGTCAGGCCCAGGCTCTGCTGCAATTCCCGGATCAGCCGATCGAAATCGGCGGCGCCGATCGGGTCGAGCCCGGCGGTCGGTTCGTCCAGAAAGACGATCTCGGGATCGAGCGCCAGCGCCCGCGCCAGCCCGGCGCGGGTGCGCATGCCGCCGGACAGTTGCGCCGGCAGTTTGGCGGCCGAATCCTGGGGCAGGCCCGCCATGTCGATCTTCTGGCGCGCCAGGCGGTCGATGCTCGCCGCCGGCAGCCCGGTGTGGGTCTTCAGGACAAGCGCGATATTTTCCGCCACCGTCAGGCCGCTGAACAGGGCGCCGCTCTGGAACAGCACGCCGATGCGCGCCAGCAACGCCTTGCGCGCGCGTCCGCGGAGCGCGAAGAGGTCGCTGCCGAGGACGAGGACATCCCCGGCGCGCGACCGGTTGAGGCCGACGATGCTGCGCAGCAACACCGATTTTCCGCTGCCGGAGCTGCCGACGACGCCGAGCACCTCGCCGGTCAGGAGGTCGAGGTCCAGCCCCTCGTGAATCTGCTGTGCGCCGAACCGGTTGTTCAGTCCGCGCACCGATACGGCCGGCTCTGGCTTCGCAGCTTCTTTCGCCCGCGCAGTCATATGTTGAGCCAGGACAGTGCCATGGCGAAGGCCGCATCGATCAGGATGACCGCAAAGATGGCCTCGACGACCGATGTGGTGGTCCGCCGGCCGACGCTTGCGGCGCTGCCGGCGACCTTGAAACCTTCGAAACAGCCGACGATCGCAATGGCCATGGCAAAAAACGGCGCTTTGGCGAGGCCGATCAGAAAGGCCGTCTCGTCGACCGCGCCGGACAGGCGTTCCACGAACAGCGGAAAGCCGATGTCGAGAACCGCAAGGCTGACGACCGCGCCGCCGGCCAGGCCGACCAGATCGGCATAGACGGTCAGCAACGGCAGGGCGATAACGAGGGCGACGATCCGCGGCACCGCCAGCATCCCGATTGGATCGAGGCCGATCGTGCGCATGGCGTCGACCTCCTCGTTGAGCGACATGGCGCCGATCTCTGCGGTAAAGGCGCTGCCGCTGCGGCCGGCGACCATGATAGCTGCAAACAGCACCCCCAGTTCCCGCAGCATGGCGATGCCGACCATGTCGACCGTATAGATGTCGGCGCTGAATTTCTGCAGCTGCAGCGCGCCCATGAAGGCGACGACGACGCCGATCAGGAAGGCCAGGAGGCCGACGATCGGCAGGGCATTGAGACCGGTCGTCTGGAGGTGATGGACGGTCGCCCGGCCGTCGAGAGTCCAGGGCCTGACGAGCACCTTGCCGGTCGCGACGGTGCACAGGCCCACAAAGCCGAGCAGTTCCCATATCCTGATGCCGACGCCCACGGTCCGCCAGCCGATCAGTGCAAGTTGGGCGACCGATCCGCCCGGCCGGCCCGGCCGGGGCAGCGTGCCGGTGGCCGCCTCGGCGTCGGCCACGCGGCGCAACAGGCCACGGTAGCGTTCGTCGATCCCGGTAATGGCGTCCGGCGACGGTGCGGCGCGGATCAGAAGTTGCGCGCCGGCGCTGTCCAGGGCGGTCAGGCCGCTGGCATCGACTTCCTGCACCTCACGGCCGGACAGACCCGCCCGCTCGAGCCGCCGCGACAGCTGGACGACCTGGGCCAGCCGCCAGATGCCGCCGACGCGCAGGCGGTTGCCGTCCTCCAGATCGAACCAGGCGGGAGGCCGGTCGCCGGAAGAGGATGCGGATTTTTCAGTCACGCGGCATGTCCGGCTGGCCATACACGGGCCGACCATATCGCGGACGCCGCCGCGCCCGAAAGGGGCATTTCAGGCCGGCCTGGCGGCATGTATGCATTTTTTGCATTGCAGCAATGACAGTCGATAATCTGCAATAATATTGCTAAAATATTGGTTTTTATAGTGGAATATTTTTTGCATTGCAAAAAGCCCGGTTGAATTTCGGGAACCCGGTCGACACATTGAGACAGCGGCACACGCCCGTACCGGCGATCGGTTCGCCGGCCCATGTCGCGATGTTTCTCTTGGGCGTTTCCTCCCTGAACTTGGGCCGTGCCGCCGCACGGCCCAGTTTTTTGCGACCGCCGCCCTGCCGGATGCGTCCTGGATGCTTTTGGGGGCATTCCGGCGGGGGGGGGCGCCCGGGGGGGCGGGGGGGGGAGAATATCGGGATCGTTGAAATAGCGCGACACCGTCGCCGGCGAGACCTTCGCCCGGTTGGCGACATCGACGATGCCCGGCAGCCGTCCGCGTTTTCTTTGTCGCGCCATGCCCTGAACGAAGCCTGGAATGAAATCGCTTGCAAACTGGTTTTCATTTCATAACCTGTAAGTCTCGGCAACTTCAAGAGACGGGTCTCCAATCCGGCGGCGTCCTGCGCCGAAACTTCGGACGGACCGGTTGCCGATGCCCGAAATCAAGAAGATTCCCCTGAGTTTATCCGGGATCGCGTCCGGGCTTGGGACCGTGGGACCGGGCGTGCTGCTGTGTGTCGTCCTTGCGATTGCCGCGCAATTCCTGTCCGACCACTATGGCGCGCCGGCGATGCTGTTCGCCCTGCTGCTGGGGATCGCCTTTGGCTTCCTCGCCGAAGAAGGGCGCTGCGTTGCCGGAATCGAGCTGTCCAGCCAGAGCATCCTTCGCATCGGCGTAGCTTTGCTGGGCGTGCGTATCAGCGCCGATCTGGTTTCGAAACTGGGATGGGAACCGATCGCCCTGGTGATTGCCGGGGTCTTCGCTGTGATCGGCTTCGGGCTGGTCGGCGCGCGCATCCTGGGCAGGGGGTGGCGTCTTGCCCTGCTCACCGGCGGTGCGGTAGCCATTTGTGGCGTGTCCGCCGCAATGGCCATTGCCTCGGTCTTGCCGAAGAACAGGAACTCGGAGCGGAACCTGACCTTCACCGTCCTCGGCGTGACCATTCTGAGCACGTTGGCGATGATCGTCTACCCGATCGTCGCCGAACTCTTGCGCCTGACCGAGATGGAAACGGGAGTGTTCTTCGGCGGCACGATCCACGATGTCGCCCAGGTGGTGGGCGCCGGATTTTCTGTGTCGGAGACGACCGGGGAAACTGCGACGGTAGTCAAGCTCATCAGAGTGACCATGCTCGCGCCGGTTATTCTGATCTTCGGCCTGTTTTTCGCCGTCTTCGGCGTCGATCGGCCGGTCGGGGAAAAGCCGCCGTTGGTATTGGGATTTATCCTGCTGTTCTTTGCGTTGGCCGCCGCCAACTCGTTCGATCTGGTTCCTGCTTCGGTACGCGACCTGCTGTCCGGCATTTCCCGCTGGGCGCTGCTGATTGCCATAGCGGCCGTCGGCATGAAAACATCGCTTCGCAAAATTGCCGAAGTCGGCTCGACGGCAGTCGTCCTGATCTGCGCCGAAACCCTGTTTCTTGCCGCCTTCATCTGTATCGGCATCCGGGCGCTGATGTAGAGCGCCAAACCCTGTCCAAGCCAGAACTTGATTCACCCTTTCCGCCGCGGCAAAATGAAAACGTTTGCAAATTTGTTTTCATTGGGTAGCATGTCGGTATCGATGCCTCGGCGGGCAGGGCATGCGGCCAGGCAACAGGGCAAGGCCGGATAGATTGCCGGCGGCGGCGAAGAACGGTCCGCCGAACCGGAACAGGATACGGGTTTGGAATTTCTCGATCATTTCGGCGCGGTCTTCACATGGTCCTCCATGCTGATCCTGTGCGCCGGCACGATCGGCGGTCTGCTGCTGGGCGCGACGCCCGGCCTGTCGCCGACCATGGCGGTCGCCCTACTAATCCCCTTTACCTTCCACATGGACCCGGCCCAGGGCCTGATGCTTCTGGGGGCCGCCTATACCTCGACGGTCGCAGGAGGGGCGGTGAGCGCGATACTGCTCAACATTCCCGGCGCGCCGGCCAACATTGCGACCGCGCTCGACGGTAATGTCATGGCGCGCAAGGGCGCCGGCGCGCGGGCCCTGCAGATCTGCTTCATCTCCTCGGCGCTCGGCGGCGTTCTCGGCATTCTGGTGCTGATCTTCCTGACCCCGGTGCTGGCGAGCTGGGCTCTAAAATTCGGGCCGTCGCACCTGTTCTGGGTCGCCATTCTGGGCGTGACGATCATCGGCACGCTGGATTCGAAATCCGTCGTCAAGGGGCTGCTCGCCGGCTGTCTCGGCCTGTGGATCGCCATGATCGGCTCGGATTCGATCCAGGGTGTCGAACGTTTCATCTTTACCGAGGAACTGGAAGGCGGAGTCCACATCATCGCCGCCCTGATCGGCCTGTTCGCGATTCCCCAGGTCATCGAGATGCTGGAAGGCGGGCGCAAGAATCCGAAACGCAATATCTTTGAAGTCCATCGCGCGAACGTCTGGCGGTCTGCGCTGGAGACTATTTCTAAGGTCCGGGCACTCTTGATCGGCGGTGTTGTCGGCACCGTCGTCGGCCTCATTCCCGGGGCAGGCGGCCAGATCGCCGGCCTGGTCGCCTACGACCAGTCCAGGCGTTTCTCGAAGAACAGCGCAAAATACGGCACCGGCGAGAGCGAGGGCGTGGTCGCGGCGGAAAGCGCCAACAACGCCATGGTCGGCCCGTCGCTGGTGCCGCTGCTCACGCTCTCCGTCCCCGGCAGCCCGACGGCGGCGGTCCTGTTGGGCGGGCTGCTGATCCACGGCATTTTCCCCGGCCCGGACCTGTTCCAGAAGCACGGCGCGGTCGCCTTCGCCTTTATCAACTCGATGCTGATCGGCCAGATCCTGATGCTGGTGTTCGGTCTGGCGATTGCCGGTCTGGCGGCCAGGGTCATCAAGATTTCGCCGCCAATTCTCGCCGCCGCCATCTTCATCCTGTCTGTCTACGGCAGCTACAGCGTGCAGAATTCGATGGCCGATGTCGCCATCATGCTGGCGCTGGGCATGGGTATGTATTTCCTGGCGCAATACGGGTTCAGCCCGGCGCCGCTGGTGCTCGGCATCATCCTGGGGCCGATCGCCGAGCACAACTACGTCCAGGGCCGGATTCTCGGCGAAGCGCAAGACGGCATCGCGCCCTATTTCCTGACCGGCTGGCTCAACATTCTGCTGATTGCCCTGGTCCTGTTTTCGCTGATCTACAGTGTGGTCACCGAAATCCGCGAGAAGAGGCGCAATCGGGCCGATCCCGGGGCGGCGGCGTTATGACCGGCCGGCCCAAATCCGACACCGCGGCCGAAGCCGCGCCGGGGACCGCGACCGAAGCGACACCCGAACCCGTAATCGCCGGCCGACTGCAGCAATCGATCGCCGGCCTCATCCTGCTGGCGATCGCCTGTTGGGTCGCCGTTGTCAGCTTCAACGTCGAGGATCCGCAGCCCTACCTCTTTCCGCAGTTGATCTCCGGGGTCATGGTCGCGTTGGCGCTGATGGCCGTGCAGCGCGCGGTACGCGGCCGAAACCGCACCGGCGCCGGGATCGGCGTCCAGAAATTCCTGAGCATCGTGCCCGGCCTAGTTGTGATGCTGGTCCATGTGCTCGTGCTGGCCGAATGGCTCGGCTTCTACGCCGCGGCCTTCCTCAGCATGATGATCCTGTACAGCCTGTACGATCCGAACCCGCACGGGAACGCGCGGACCTGGGCGGTCCGGCTGGCCGTCACGGTCGGCTTCGTCGCCGTGATCTATGCCGTTTTCGCCCTCGGTCTGAAGGTGCAGACCCCGGAGGGCATCCTGTTCTAGCCGAGGTTTCGGCCCGGCTGCCAACCGGCGTTCGCGCCATCGATTTGAAGTGGAGGAAACCGAAGATGAAAAAAGCACTTATCGCTGCGGCGGCGCTGGGCGACGTCCTTGACGCC
>FZLR01000191.1 GCA_900197615.1 Rhodospirillaceae bacterium Spongia-Bin9 | reverse complement strand
TGTCAACTCAACACGTTAAAGGATGGGGCAAGCGGAAAAGTGCCAACTTGGGTCATGGCGGCAGAAAGAAAGCCCGAAATCCTGATCGTCGGGGGCGGGATCGGCGGCCTGACCCTGGCGCTCTCGCTCCATGCCCGGGGCCTGCCCTGCCAGGTCTATGAGGCAGCACCGGCGTTCAGGCCCCTTGGCGTCGGCATCAACTTGATGCCGCACGCAATTCGCGTCCTGACGGAACTCGGGCTTGAGCGGGAGCTGATGGCCCGCGGCGTCGAAGCCCGCGAATTTGCCTATTTCAACAGGCATGGCCAGGCCATCTTTGCCGAGCCCTGCGGCCGGTTCGCCGGCTACGGCCACCGGCATTTCTCCATACATCGAGGCGATCTTCACGAAGTTCTTTACGAAGCGGTCGCCTGCCGGCTCGGGTCCGGTGCGGTGCATCTCGACCGCCGCTGTGTCGGCGTCGAACAGGACGATGCAGGCGTGCGGGTGCTGTTCGACAACGCGACGCCCGTAACCGGCGCCGCCGTCATCGCTGCCGACGGCTTTCATTCCGCTATCCGGCGGCAGTTCTATCCGTCGGAAGGCCGGCAATTCGGCGGTATCGACATGTGGCGCGGCGTCACCCGGCGAAAGCCGTTCCTGAGCGGCGCCAGTGTCACCCGTATCGGCACCGTTTCGACCGGCAAGATGACGATCTACCCCATCCGCCGGTTCGACGACGGCACCCAGCTTATAAACTGGGTCACCGAACAACCGCGCGAGGATCGCGGGATCAATGACTGGGCGACGCCGGGGCGGATCGAGGATTTCATCGCGCCCTTCGCGGACTGGTATTTCGACTGGCTGGACGTTCCAGCGCTGATCGAAGGCGCGGACTATATTTTCGAATATCCGATGGTCGACCGCGACCCCGTCGACCGGTGGACCTTCGGCGCAGTTACGCTGTTGGGCGACGCGGCGCACCCGATGTATCCGCGGGGCGGCAACGGCGGCGCCCAGGCGATTCTCGATGCGGAGGTATTGGCCGGGCTGCTTGACGAAATGAACGATCCCCTGGCGGCGTTGAGGGCCTATGAGGAAGAACGCCTCGAAGCGACCGGCAAAATCGTGCTGACCAACCGCGCGACACCGCCGGACTACATCATCGAGAAGGTGGACGAACTGACCGGCGGCGAGCCGTTCGAACGGATCGAAGATGTCATCGATCCCGCCGAACTGGCGGCGATATCGGATCGCTACAAGGATATCGCGGGGTTCAGCCTGGACACCGTGGGACGGTGACTCGGCGCAGACATTATTCATCGTTATGCGCCTCAATATCTGTCGTCCGGCATCCCCATTGTCGCAATCCGGTGACGGGCGGCGGAAATATGCGCCATAAGGGGCGCCACGCCCGAATGATGCTCTGGAGAGGGAAACGCTAGAGGATGCCCGGCAGCAACACAGTCGGCCTCAAGGCCTATGGCGCCTACGTTCCGCGGCTGCGCCTGAGCCGCAAGGCGGTCGCCGACGCCAATGCCTGGTTCAACCCGGCGCTCAAGGGCCTGGCGCGGGGCGAGCGCGCGATCTGCAACTGGGACGAGGACAGCCTGACCATGGGCGTGGAGGCCGCGCGCGACTGCCTGACCCCGGCAAGGCTCGATAACGGCGCCGCGCCGGCGGTTGCGGCGGTGACTTTCGCGTCGACCACCCTGCCTTTCGGCGACCGGCAGAACGCCGGCATTCTCGCCACGGCGCTGAATTTCGGCGAATCCGTCGCCACCATGGATTTCACCGCGTCGCAGCGCGCCGGCACCTCCGGGTTGCTGAACGCCCTGCAGCGGGAAATCGGCGGCGCGGCGGCCGGCGATACCCTGTTCGTCGCCGCCGACAAGCGCCGGACCCAGGCCTCGGGTCCGCAGGAATTGCAGTTCGGCGACGCCGCCGCCGCCTTCACGGTCGGTCGCGGCGACCCGGTCGCGGTCTATCTCGGCGGGCACCAGCTTTCGACGGATTTCATCGACCATTACCGCGGCGGCGATTCGAAATACGACTACAACTGGGAGGAGCGCTGGATCCGCGACGAGGGCTATTTCAAGATCGCCCCGCGCGCCATAGCGGCCGCCCTCGCACAAACCGGCCTCGACGCCGGCGCGATCGACCGTTTCATCATGCCGGCGCTGATCCGCGGCGTGCCGCAGAAGGTGGCGGCGCTGGCCGGCATCGGGGCCGGGGCCGTGCGCGACACGCTCCAGGCGCAGCTCGGCGAGGCCGGGACCGCCCATCCTCTCGTCATGCTGGTCGATTGCCTGCAGGACGCCGGACCGGGCGAGACGATCATGGTCGTCGGCTGGGGCCAGGGCTGCGACGTGCTGCTGTTCCGCACGACCGAAGCCCTCGCCGCGCTATCGCCGCGCCAGGGGGTGAAGGGCTGGCTCGCCCGGCGCCGGGAAGAGACCAACTACAACCGCTATCTCAGCTTCAACGACCTGCTGGAGCAGGACCGCGGCATCCGGGCCGAGCTCGACGCGCCGACGGCGCTGAGCGCGCTCTACCGCAACCGCGACATGGTGCTGGGCTTCGTCGGCGGGAAATGCCGGATCTGCGGCACGGTGCAGTATCCGAAAACCCGGGCCTGCGTCAGCCCGAACTGCGGCGCGTTCAACAGCCAGGACCCGCACCCCTTCGCGGAAATCCCGGCGAAGGTGCAGAGCTGGACAGCCGACAACCTGACCTATTCGCCCGATCCGCCGGCCCATTTCGGCATGGTCGTGTTCGACGAGGGCGGCCGGTTGATGGCCGAAATGACCGACGTCTCGCCCGGCGAGGTCGCGGTCGGCATGCCGGTGCGCATGGTGTTCCGCCGCCGCGCGGTCGACGACAAGCGCGGCTTCATCAAATATTTCTGGAAAGCGACGCCGGACCACACGGCGGAAGATGCGAAAGGAAGCGAGGTATGAGCCTTAGCGACGTCAAAGCCCTGACATTCGATACCGGCGGCACGATCCTCGACTGGCACAGCGGTTTCCGGGACGCGCTCACCGCCGCCGGGGCGCGCCACGGCATCGAGCGCGACTGGCCGGCGCTTGCCAACGAGATTCGCCGCCGCGGCCTCAAAGCCATGCTCAACCTCGGCGAGCACGAGCCGCCCGGCTACAATTTCGACGGCGCCCACCGCTTTTCGCTGGAGGCCATAGCGAAGGAACACGGGCTGGACGCCTTCACCGGGGAGGATTTCGACGCCATCGCCTGGGACGCCGCGCACAACTTCACATGCTGGCCCGATTTCCCGGCCGTGCAGCCGAAGCTGCGCGAGCGTTACCTGGTCTGCTCCTTCACCATCCTGTCCTACCGGCTGATCCTGGACACGGCGAAGCGCAACGGCCTGTCCTGGGACGCCGTGTTCAGTTGCGAGGGCATCGGCAAATACAAGCTGCTGCCGGAGGCCTACGAGACCGTGGCGCGGCATTTGCAGCTCGAGCCGGGCCAATGCCTGATGGTCGCCTGCCACAACTTCGACCTGGACGCCGCCCGGGCGGTCGGCTTCAGGACCGCCTTCGTGCGCCGGCCCGACGAATGGGGCCCCGAAGGCCCGCCCGACCCGGACCCCAACCCGGCCTGCGACATCGCCGTGGACAGCTTCCCGGAACTGGCCGAGGCGCTGGGGGTGAAGGTTTGAGCGTGCGGCCTGACGCAACAACGGCATGAGACGGCTTCACCCGGCGCACGACGCGGCGTAGGCTAGGCTCGACCGGCAGGAACGACAGCACAGCGAGGACAGAGGACATGGCACGCGGTATCAAGGACAAGGTGGCCATTCTGGGCATGGGCTGCTCGAAGTTCGGCGAGCGGTGGGACATGAACGGCGAGGACCTGATCGTCGAGGCGGTCGAGGAATGCCTGGACGATGCCGGGGTCGAGCGCAGCCGGATCGACGCCGCCTGGTTTTCGACGGCGATCGAGGAACAGCATGTCGGCAAGTCCGGCGTGCCGCTCGCGGTCAGCCTGCGCCTGCCCTACATCCCGGTGACGAGGGTCGAGAACTACTGCGCCTCGGGCACCGAATCCTTCCGCGGCGCCTGCTATGCCGTGGCGTCGGGCGCGGCCGATATCGCGCTCGCGGTCGGCGTCGAGAAGCTCAAGGACACCGGCTATGGCGGCCTGCCCCAGCGCATGCGCGGCGCGGTCGCCGACATGTACTGGCCGAACGCCTCGGCGCCCGGCAGCTTCGCGCAACTCGCAACCGCCTATTCCGCCAAGCACGGCGTCCCGGCCGACACGCTCAAGAAGGCGATGGCCCATGTCTCGGTCAAGAGCCACGCCAACGGCGCGAAGAACCCGAAGGCCCATCTGCGCAAGGAAATCGACATCGATACGGTGCTGAACGCGCCGATGGTCGCCGAACCGCTCGGCCTGTTCGACTGCTGCGGCGTCTCCGACGGTTCGGCCGCCGCCATCGTCACCACGCCGGAGATCGCGAAGAGCATGGGCAAGGCGGACCTGGTGAGCGTCAAGGCCTTGCAGCTCGCCGTCTCGAACGGTCAGGAAGCGAGCCACAATTCCTGGGACGGCAGCTATTTCATGACCACGCGGCGCGCCGCCGAGCGGGCCTACAAGGAAGCCGAAATCCGCAGGCCGCGCGACGAAGTCAGCATGTTCGAGGTCCATGACTGCTTCTCGATCACCGAGCTGGTGACGATGGAAGACCTGTACCTCTCCGAGGAAGGCACGGCCTGGAAGGATATTCTGGACGGCTTCTACGATGCCGACGGCAAGATTCCCTGCCAGATCGACGGCGGCCTGAAATGCTTCGGCCACCCGATCGGCGCCTCGGGCCTGCGCATGCTCTACGAGATGTATCTCCAGTTCCAGGGCCGGGCCGGCGCGCGCCAGCTCGACGATCCGAAGATCGGCATGACGCACAATCTGGGCGGCTTCCCGCACCAGAACGTGTCCAGCGTCTCCATCGTCGGCCGCTACGACGCGTGACGCCCGACGATCCCCTGTTCGAGCACCGCTACGCCGATCTCGGCGAGGTGCTGCTCCACTATGTGACGGCGGGTAGCGGGCCGCCGGTCGTGCTGCTGCACGGCTGGCCGCAGACCTGGTGGGAATGGCGCCACACCATTCCGGCGCTGGCAGAGCGCTATACCGTGATTGCCCCTGACATGCGCGGGCTGGGCGACAGTTCCCGCCCGCCCGGCGGCTACGACAAGCGGACGGTCGCCGGCGACATCTGGCATTTGGTCCATGACCGTCTGGGCCACGACTCGTTTTTCCTCGTCGGCCACGACTGGGGCGGCCCGGTCGCTTACGCGCTGGCCGCCGCCCATCCGGAGTCGGTGCGCAAGCTGGCGATCCTGGATGTCACGATACCCGGCTGCGGCGGCGATTTTTCGCAAGGCGGGCGGCGCTGGCACCACCAGTTCCACATGACGCCGGACCTGCCGGAAGCCCTGGTGACGGGCCGTGAGGCCGAGTATCTGGGCTGGTTTTACAGTACCTTCGCCTACCGGCCCGACGCCGTCGGCCCGGCGGACATGGCCGAATATCTGCGCACCTACACCCGGCCGGGCGCCCTGAGGGCCGGCTTCGCCTACTATCGCGCGCTGCCGGAAGACGCTGCGGCCAACGCGGCGACCATCGCCCGCTTCAGGCTGCCGATGCCGGTTCTCGCGCTGGGCGGCGCCGTCAGCTACCCGCACGGCCGCGGGCGCGGGACCGAGGCCGAGGACTCGCTGCGCCGGGTCGCGGATAACGTGACCGGCGGCGTCATTCCGGAGTGCGGCCACTTCATCCCGGAAGAAGCGCCGGATATCCTGAACGCGCGCCTGCTGGACTTCTTCGCCGACTGAGCGCCTGCCGCGGGTCCGCGGAAAAAAAGAATTCCTTTACGAAACGGGCTCACGCCAAATTTGATATCCTTCCCCCTCTGAAGAGGATTTCTCTGCGAAAGTCGGGCAGAGCCAGGATGGGCGGCGGACCCTTCCCAACGATACCC
>FZLR01000200.1 GCA_900197615.1 Rhodospirillaceae bacterium Spongia-Bin9 | reverse complement strand
GGGCATACGCGCGCGGCTCGCCCCTTTCGCAGAGGAATCCTCTGAAGAGGGGGAGGAATAGGAGCAGGATATCGCCCCGCCCACCCGCCTCAGATCATCTCGTCGCGGCGGTCGTCGGTTTCGCCGAAGCGTTTCATGACCGCCGGGCGGGTGCCTTCGTAGACCTTGTCCAGCCCGGCGGCGATCTTCGCATTCTCGCGCTCGAACAGGCTGTTGCCCTCCAGGTCGCTCTCGACCAGGAAGGGGCCGAAATTTTCCACCTCGACGACCCAGATCGCCTGGGCGAGGCCGAGCTGCTCGCGCCAGTGCACGTCCCTGACGCGCCGGATGCCGCGGCCGAGCAGGGCGCCGGTGCCGTAGCCGACAGTGGTCAGATAGACCGCCCCGTTGCGCACGAAATGGTCGCGATAGTCCTCCGGGTTCATGCCGCCCTTGCCGAGGATCAGCTTCGCGCCCGACCGGTCGAGCCACGGGCCGATCCATTTGCTGAACCGGAAGGATGCGGTCGCCGTCACCGCGCCGACCCGGGTGCTGCCGTCGGCGTCGACCGCGGCGGCCGGCGAGCAATGGAAGTTCGTGGCGCTCACGGAAGATGGATCGAAGGGCAGGTCTTCGCCGTCTTCGACGACGCGCCGATAGACCCCCTCGCGCGCGGTGTAGACCGTGCCGTCGAGATAGACGACGTCGCCGAGCGACAGCGCCGCCCGCGCCGCGCGGTCCGGGCTGGTGCTCAGCCGGACCTTGTTCATGCCGCGAGCTTCATGCCACGGCCGCCTCGATCTCCGCCGGCGGCCACTCCACAGTCTCGCGGCGCTGGTAGGGCGTGAACCAGTTCGGATCGGTGCGGTATTCGATGCGGCCGTCGCCGTGGATACGGGCGCAGGCCCGGCGCGACGACAGGCAGAAGGCGTGCACGCTCATCTGCATGCCGCCGGTGTGGCAGTAGCCGACCTCGATATGGCAATCGACGACCATGGATTTGCCGACGAAGCCCATGGCGCCCATGCCGATGCTGTTGCCCAGGTCGACGAACTCCCGCTCCAGCGCCGCGATCTGCGGGTCCGGGTTGCGGTCGCCGACCGTGCGCAGGCAGGCGGCGCGCTTGCCAAGCACCATGCAGCTGTCCTTGGAGCCGCCCAGGCCGATGCCCATGATCGCCGGCTGGCAGGCCAGGCCGCGCTTGCCGAACGCGACCAGCGAATCGAGGTAGAAGCGCTTGATCCCTTCGATCCCGTCCGACGGGAACAGCATCCGGTAGTCGGTGCCGAACAGGCCGCCCTTGTGCACGGTCGTGAGGTCGATCCAGTCGCCGTCCGGCTCGAAGGCGACCTCGATTTCCGGCGCGGCGATGCCGACATTGTTGTCGTGGTCCGTGCGCCACAGCGGATGGACGCGGTTGGGGCGCAGCGGGATGTTGTGGGTCGCGTCCGCCGTCGCCCGGCGCAGCGCTTGTTCCAAGGCCACGGGTCCGCCCTCGATGCGCGCCTCGTTGGCCAGCTTGACGTACCAGCGCGGGCAGCCGGTGTCGCCGCACATGGCCCGGCCGTCCTCCTTGGCGGCGTCGTAATTCTCCAGCATCGCCTCGAGCACGAAGGAAGATAGATCGCCGTCTTCCGCCGCGGCGGCCCGGCGCAATCCGTCGAGATAATCGTCCGGAATCTCGATCGCCGCCTTGCTCATCAGGGTGAGCGCGGTGCGATGGATGCTGTCGATGGAGATCATCGGCATGTCTCCCCAAGGCCGGCTGCCCTTCAGCACGGCCCTCGTTCAAACCGCGGCGAGCGTAGCATGGTCTTCGCCCAGCAACGACTCGCCCGGCCTCACGATGGAGAAGTTGACCGGCTCGGCCGAAACATCAAGGCCGCCGGCGGTCCGGCGGACGACCGTGTAGCGCGCGCCGGCGGGGTCGCCCTCGTCCGGGAAATCCTCCCGGTAGTGGGCGCCGCAGGAGTCTTTTCGTTCCAGGGCGGCCGTCGCAATCGCTTCGGAGACCTCGACCAGGCTGCGCAGGTTGAGCCAGTCGTGCCAGGTGAGGTCGAAGACCCGGCCGCTGTCGGCAAGGCCGGTTTCGAGGAGTTCGGCTTTCAGATCGTCCAGCCCCGCCAGCGCGCGTTCGAGGCTCCCGGCCGTGCGCATGACGCCGGCATCGTCCCACATCAGGTCCATGAGCCGCCGGCGCAGGGCGTGGACGCCGCCGGCCGGCCCTCCCGAGCCGACCCGGCCGAACGGATGCAGCGCACGCGCAATCTCCACCGTCAGCAGGTCTTCGTCCGCGTTGCGGAAGGGTCCGCCGGGACCCGCCAGGTCCGCCACCATCGTGTCGCCGGCGATGCCGCCGAACACCGTGGAATTGGCGACGCCGTTGCCGCCCAGCCGGTTGGCGCCGTGAGCGCCGCCGGCATCCTCCCCGGCGACATAGAGGCCGGGCATCTCCGTCCGCGTATCCGGATCGCAGACCAGGCCGCCCATGAAATAATGCGCCGTCGGCACGACCTCGACCCGGCCGGCGGCGAGGTCGAAGCCGCAATCGGCGCAACGCCGGACCATGCCGCCGAACTGCTCTTTCACGGTGTCCGGCCCCAGGTGGCTCATGGCGAGGTAGACGCCGCCGTGGGGCGTGGTCCGGCCCCGGCGCATCTCCGCGAAGATCGCCCGGCTGACGATATCGCGGGTCGCGCGCTCGCCCTTGCCGTCATGGTCGAACATGAAGCGGCGGCCGTCGCCGTCGAGCAGGTGGCCGCCGGCGCCGCGCAGCCCTTCCTCCAGCACCGTGCCCGTCATGCGCGTGTCCGGGCCGGCGAGCAGGCCGGTCGGGTGGAACTGCACCATTTCCATGTCGCGCAGGGGCAGGCCGCGGCGCAGGGCCATCGCCAGCCCGTCCATGCTCTTGTCGCCCGACGGCGTGTGGTAGCGGTACATGGTCGGCCCGCCGCCGGTCGCCAGCAGCACGGCCTTGGCCCGGACGAAGCGGAAGGCGCCGCTGCGCATATCGGCGAACAGCACGCCGGCGAGCGCTGCTCCGGCGCGGTCCGGGATCAGGGCGAGCGCCCGGTGTTCCTCCAGCCGTTCGACCGGCCGGGCGAGCACCTGCTCCATCAGCCGGTTGACGATCTCGATGCCGGTCAGGTCGCCCTTGTGAACCGTGCGGTCGAAGGACTGGCCGGCGAAGGCCTTCTGGTGCAGCGCGCCGTCGGCGGTGCGGTCGAAGAAACAGCCGATCTCGTTTTCCAGCTCGCGGACGCGCACGACGGCAGTCTCGCACAGCCGCCAGGCGATCTCCTGGTGGGGCAGCCACTTGCCGCCGGCGATCGTATCCATGAAATGCCGCTCGACCGAATCGCCCGGGCTGAGCGCCACGTTGTAGCCGCCCTGCACCATGCGGGTGCAGCCGCACTTGCCGAGCAGGCCCTTGACCGCGATCGTCACCGACAGTTCCGGCGCCGCCCGGCAGGCGTGCAAGGCGGCGAACAGGCCGGCCCCGCCCGCGCCGACGATCAGGATGTCGGTATCGTGGCGTTCGAGGGGGGCCGCGGTCATCGGGCGCGCGAAGCCGGCACGGGTCAGACCGCGCTTAAGAGGAAGCCCGCCGAGACGGCGCAGGCCAGGGCGACGGCGGCGGCGGCGAAGGTCTTCTGGCGCGGCGACCAGGGCAGGAATTCGAGCGCCAACAGGCGCAGGCCGCCGAACAGGTGCAGGCCGAGCAGCAGGACGAGCCCGGTCTCCGCCGCCTTGACCCAGGGGTTGTCCATCCAGCGCAGCGCACCGTCCAGCGCTGCGGGATCGTTGAGCGCCAGCCCGAGCACCAGGAAATGCACCGGCAGGAAGAGCGCCAGCGCGAGGCCGGACAGGCGGTGGATCAGCCAGGCGATCCACAGGGGATGGCCGCGATGGGTCCCAGCGCGAATCGGGGCGCGAATCGGGGCGCGAATCGGGGCTTTCGGTGCGGCCGAGGACGCGGTCACAGCACCACCGCCGCGACGGCGCGCCCGCCGAGCAACAGCAGGCCGGCAAAAACGATCCAGCCGAACAGGTCGAGCGCCAGCCCCTTCAGCTTCAGCCATTCGAAGGCGACCGTGCGCAGGCCGATCGCGGCATGGACGGACGCCGCGGCGACGAACAGGCCGTAGAACAGGCCCCACCACAGGCTGCCCTGGGTCCGGCCGAGAATTTCCGCCGCGCTCAGCCCGCCCTGCACCGCGACGATCATGGTGACGATGTGGGCGACGATCAGCGGCGCCAGGATCATCGCGCCGATCCGTTGCAGCATATAGAGGCGGATGCCGGTCACGGCGTCACGCGCCGCCGCGCAGCCAGGCGCGGCCGGCCCGGCGCTTCAGCCCGGCGATGGCGGCCGTCGGGTTCAGCCCGTTCGGGCACAGGTCGGCGCAGCTCTGGTGGGAATGGCAGTTGGCGCAGCCGTTATCGCCCGACACGGCCTTGAGGCGCTCCGCCTGCCCGCCGTCGCGGGCGTCGTTGAGCAGGGTCCAGGCCCGGTTGAGCGCTGCCGGGCCGAGATAGTCCGGCACCATCGCCACCGTATCGCAGGCGGCGTAGCAGACGGCGCAATTGATGCATTCGATGCCGGCGTCGGCCGCGGCCCGCTCCGGCGTTTGCGGCGAAATCTCTGCCGCCGGGTCGTCGCGCGTCGCGGTCGGCGCGAACGCGCCGCCGGCTTCCGTCCACTTGTCGAAGAAGGGCGCCATGTCCGCGGCGAGGTCGCGGATGACCGGCAAGTTGCGCAGGGGCGCGATGCGCAGGCGCCCGGCCTTCGCCACCCGGCGCACATGGGTCCGGCAGGTCCAGCGCGGCGCGCCGTTCACCGTCATGGCGCAGGAGCCGCACATGCCGACCCGGCAGGCGAAGCGGTAGGCCAGCGAAGGCTCGGCGTGCTGCTGGATCCAGGTCACGACATCGAGGACCGTCTGGCTCTCCCGCCGCGGCACCGCATAGGCGACATAGCCGCCGCCGCGCGCATCGCCGCGCCAGACCTCGACCGTCAGAGTGTCGGCATCTTGTGTCACGCCGCACTCTTTACGACGCGGCGCGCCGGCGATTCACGGAAAATGTTGCGCTGGCGGGATTTGGTGGAGCCGAGGGGAGTCGAACCCCTGACCTCTTGAATGCCATTCAAGCGCTCTCCCAACTGAGCTACGGCCCCATCCGGCAGGAAGGCGGCGCGGGTTCCCCCCTGGGGGACGAGCCTTTCGGGGCGGCCCGCCCGCGCGACCGGTCTTCAATAAAGGCTCCGGCCCCCGGGAATCAAGGCGGGGAATCAAGCCGCCGCCCAATGCGGCGAAATGGGCGGACCCGGCCGGAAGGCCGCGTCCGGAGCGAACGGGCGTCGGGCGAATGCGTCAGTTCGATGCCTGTCCGGGACCGGCCGCAGCCCTAGATTGGCAGCCTCCGCCGCCGCCGGAT
>FZLR01000187.1 GCA_900197615.1 Rhodospirillaceae bacterium Spongia-Bin9 | reverse complement strand
TCCGGCTCGAGCTTTCCGGTGCCGAAATAATCCAGAAAGAACAGCGGCTCGGCGCCGGCGACGACCAGATCGTTCACGCACATGGCGACGAGGTCGATGCCGATCGTCCGGTGGCGGCCGGTCTCGACGGCGATGCGCAATTTGGTGCCGACGCCGTCGGTCGCGGCGACCAGGACCGGATCGCGGTAGCCGGCTTCGGCGAGGTCGAACAGGCCGCCGAAGCCGCCGATTCCGCCCATCGCCCCGGGCCGTGCCGTCGCTTTGGCCACCGGCGCGATCCGGTCGATCAGCCGGTTGCCGGCCGCAATATCGACTCCGGCTTCCTTGTATCGTTCGGGTTTATCGGGTTCAGGGGCGATGACGGCGGTTTCCCCGGTCGGGATTTGAGCGTAGGTTTAAGCGGGCTCACCGACCCAGTCCAATCCTGAGTTCGCAATCCCGTGTTTGCAATCCCGCGTTCGCTGTTCCGCTTTCCGAGACCGTTACAGATGAGCCTGGTTCCGTCGTTTCCTTGCCTGTTTCGACCCGCTGCGCTCGCAGCGGTCGCCATCCTGCTCGCGGCCTCTCTGGCTACGGGACCGTCGCGCGCGGACGAGAAAACTTTCTGGGTCCGCGACGTACCGGCCAAGGGCAAGGGCAAGACCGATCGGGCCGCCCGGCGCGATGCGGCGCTAAACGCTGCACCGACAGCGCTCGACCGGCTGTTCCGGCGCCTCACCTCGGCACGGGATCGCGAGTTTCTGCCGCCGGTCCCGGCGGAGCGGGCGCGGTCGATGGTCCGGGGCATCGAGGTGGTCCGCGCCAAACGGCGCAAGACCGCGTCGGGTCGCTCGTTCGACGGCGCATTGAGCTATTTGTTCAGGCCCAAAGCGGTCGGTGCGTTTCTCCGCAACGAGGGGATTGCCTGGTCGGCGCGGCGCAGCGATCCCGTACTCGTGCTGCCGGTCTGGCGCGGCGAGGGCGTCGGCGTTTTGTGGGACGACCCGAACCCGTGGCGCGCGGCCTGGGCCGCGACCGAACGCGAACCCGGCCTGGTGCCGATCGTCCTGCCGGAAGGCAGCCTCAAGGACCTGCAAGCGATCGACGCCGATCAGGCGCGCGAACGCGATCCGCAGAGCCTTGCGGCGGTCGCCGGCCTCTACGGCGCGAAACAGGTGCTGGTCGCCGTTGCCGGTCCCGGGGAGGAGGAGGGTGCGCTCGCAATTTCCGCCGCCCTGTTCAACCTGCGCAGCGGCGATTCGGAGGAGCTGGAACCGCTGACCGCAGCGGGCGAAACGGGGGTGGCAGATGCCGTGGGCGCTCTCACGGCCCGGCTTCAGGAACGCTGGAAGGACCGTGTCATCGTGCCGGAGGGGCCGGTCGCGACGACGCGGGTCGTTCTCCGGTTCGACGATCTCGCCGCCTGGGTCCGGGTGCGCGAGAACCTCGTCGCGGCGCCGTCGGTGGCGGGCCAGCGCGTGATTGCGTTTTCCGCCGGCGAAGCTGTGTTGGCCCTGTCGCACCGGGGCAATGCCGGCGATCTGGCGCGCCGGCTGCCGGCCTTCGGCCTGCTGCTGCAGCAGGAACGCGGCACGGGACGGAAAGCGAAAACGATCTGGGTCCTGGCCGAACGGTCGCCGAACGGAGAACGCAAACCGGAAGGCGACCCGGACGGATGATGTCCGGGACAACCGGAAGGCCGCGCCAGCTCAGCCTCGACCTCCCGTTCCGGACGGCGCTTTCGCGCGGGGATTTTGCGGTTGCCGAGTGCAACGCGCTTGCCGTCGGCTGGATCGACCGGTGGCCCGACTGGCCCGGCGCCGGATTGATCCTGCACGGACCGGAGGGGTGCGGAAAGTCCCATCTTGCGGCGGTCTGGCAGGCGTCCAGCGGCGCGGTAGCGCTGAACGGCGGCGCGCTCGACCTGGAAACCGGCCGGGACCTGGCCGAGCGGGGCGGCGCCCTGCTACTGGAAGATGTCGATACGCGGCTGGCGGCGGTGCCGGCCTGGCAGGAGGCGCTGCTCCATCTGTATAATGCCGTCCGGCTGGCGGGCGGCAGCCTGCTGATGACCGCGCGCAGCCTGCCGGGCGCCTGGCCTGTCGATCTGCCGGACCTGCGCTCGCGTATTGCCGCCCTGCCGGCGGCCGGTATCGCCCTGCCGGACGACCGGCTGCTCGAAACCGTGATGCGCAAACAGTTCGGCGACCGGCAGTTGACGGTCCCGCCCGAAACGGTGCGCTATGTCCTGCCGCGGATCGAGCGGTCCTTTGCCGCGATCCGGGTGTTTGTCGACCGGATCGACCGGCTGGCGCTGGAACGGCGCCGGAAGATCGGCAGGGACCTGGCCGCGGAAGTGTTGAAACGGACCGGCAGGCCGGCGCTGCCGGCAGACTCAGTCGAGGGAGACGAGCATGGACCTGGGGCTTGAAGGCAGGACGGCGCTGGTGTGTGCGGCGAGCAAGGGGCTGGGCCGCGCCTGTGCCGAAGCGCTGGCGCGCGAAGGCGTCAGCGTGACAATCACTGCGCGCACCGCGGCCGATCTGGAGCGCACGGCAGCAGAAATCTCGACTGCGACCGGGCAGGCGATAACGCCGGTAGCCGGCGACATCGCGACCGAGGCGGGCCGGGCGGCGGCGCTCGCGGCCTGTCCGGACCCGGATATCCTGATCAACAACGCCGGCGGTCCCCCGGCCGGCGATTTCCGCGAATGGGGCGCGGACGAATGGGCCGAGGCCTGCAACGCCAACATGATCACGCCGATCCTGCTCATCAAGGCGGTGCTCGACCCGATGATAGAGCGGCGGTTCGGGCGCATCCTGAACATCACGTCCTACGCCGTGAAAAAGCCGCTGCCGGGCCTCGGCCTGTCGAACGGCGCCCGGGCCGGTCTCACCGGATTCATCGCCGGCCTGGCGCGCGAGACGGTGCAGCACAACGTCACGATCAATAATGTCCTGCCGGGGCCGTTCGATACCGACCGGCTGCGCTCCAACGTGGCGGCGATGGCCGAACGCAAGGGCATTCCCTTCGAGGAGGAAATGCAGGGCCGTTACGACGGCAACCCCTCCGGGAGAGTCGGCGATCCGGCGGAGTTCGGCGCCATGTGCGCGTTCCTGGCCTCGACTCATGCCGGCTACGTTACCGGGCAGAATATCGTGGTCGACGGCGGCGAGGCGATGTCGACCCTGTAGCCGCGAGGCTCTTCGGGATGAAGCGATTCGGGGTGCTTCTGGGCCGGCTGTCCTGCGGGTTCGGCGCAATGGCGATCATGCCGCTCGGCCTCGGTCCGATTCTGGAGCCCGTGGGCCACGGGATTCCGAGCGGACCGCTGGGATTTGCGGTCTTGGCGCCGCTGGCGCTCGGCGGCGTCATCGCCGGCTTTTTCATGTTGCGACGCCTCACTGCCGACCGGACGACGCGCCGGTTGTTGCTGGCGGGCGCGGTTGCGCCCTTTGCGCTGGCTCCGGCATTCGTGGCCGCAGCCTCCGGCATCGCAAGCGTGGCAGTTTACAAAGTCCTTGTCGCTGCCCTGATCCTGTGCTGGGCGGTCTATGCCGCGCTCATCGTATGGGCCGGCCTGCGGCTGCGCCGGGCGGGGGAAGCGACGGAGGCGGGCCTGCTGCTCTGCGGCGCTGGCGCCGGCCTCCTGCTCCAATCCATCGGCGGCGCCGGCGGCCTGCTTTTCGGGCCGGACCGGGCCTGGCCCGACCTGCTAATCCAGGCCGGCATCGCCGTTGCGGCCGCATTCCTGGCGCTGCTGCTGATAACGCTGGCCTTCGCGGGCCGCCGGCGGTCGGTGTGAGCGCGGCGATTTCCAATTCGCTCAGGATTGACGGGGTACCGGTGCAGGATCGATGATCGATGCGATAACGACAGGAGAAAGTTGCAATGTCGGCGACGATGGTGCGCACGGGCGGGGTTATGGTCTTTTTTCTGATCCTGGCCGTGCTGGTAACAGGTTTCATGCTGGCCGGCGCGATGGCAGGCGCCGGCGCCGGGGGCGTTCCGGACCCGGCGCGTTTCGGCTCCACCCTCAGCCTGACGATGATCGTCTATCTCGCCATCATGATCTTCGTGTACTGGACCACGAAAGGCCTGTTCAACGCCTTCGGCTTTCGCCGGGCCGACACGCCGATCCTGACCCTCATCATCCTCATGGCGATCAATCTCGTCCTGACGGTGCTTGGCGGCGCGGGCGCACCGGCGGCGGAGACCGGACCCGCCTCCGGCGGCGGTTCCGGGCCTTTCGGCATCTTTTCGGCGATCGCCGTCCTGGCCACGGTTCTGGCCTGGATCTGGTTCTCGATCGCAGCGTTCGGTTTCGGCGCGCAGGTCGGTTCCCAACTGTGGAAAGCGATCGGGATCGTCTATCTCGTCGGCACCTCCCTGGCCTTCGTCGGCAACGGATTGCTGCTGTCCGGAATGGGCGGAGCGACCGGCCTGATCCTGTTGATCGCCGGGCCGGTTGTGCTCGGTGGCTGGGTCTGTCACGGTATCGGCCTGATTATCGGCGCACGCGAAATGGCCCGGACATAACCTGGAACGGGATCCCGGAAGGCCGGCCCGCACGGGGAGACCGCTACCGCCCATGGCTACCGCCGTTGCCGCCGCGCTTGCCGCGCTTCTGACTTTTCTCGCCTTCGTGGCCTCGGACTTGTTCGGCTCGGCGTTGGCCCTGATGGTCGTCGCGACAGTATGCCGGCTCGGCACGCTTCTGCTGCTGCGCCGGGCGGCGGCGCGGGAAAGTGCAGAAGAAGACGCACCGGAAAGCATCGCGGTGCTGAACGGGCTCCGGCTGCTGTTCCTGGGCGAGGCTTTGTTCGCCGCCGCGACGGTAGCCCGGCTGCCGGTCGAACCGTTTTTCGGGGGCGCCGGGTCCGAGTGGGTCGGCTGGGCCGGACTGGCGGTGTGGCTGGCCTACGGCGCGGCCGGCGCCTGGGGCGGCCTGAAGCTGCTCGCTGCGCCGGGCTGGCTGCGGGCCGGCGGCATCCTGGTCGCGGTCGCCGCGGGCTTCTGGTTCACCCAGATCGGCCTGCTGCTCTGGCCCTTTGCGATGGCGGCCGGGTATGGGTGCTTTGCGGTGGCGGGAATGAAATTACGCTCGGAAGCAACAGGTTAAACGGCGATTCTCACTGTAAATATCATAATGCGCCGTAGGGGAGTAATTGAAACCCTTTTATTTTTACCGCGGCAGGCGATCGGCAGCAGTTCCAGCGTTACCGGAAAAAATAAGGTTCTACCCGCTGCCCCTTCGGGCTCGTGCCTTAGACCTCGTAACAGCCGCCGCGACCTCGATCCGCCGGACCTTCCAGCCTTTCGCGGCGATTGCCTGGATCAACTGTTCCCCGGTCTTCCAGCTGCTTTCCGGCCCGGATTCAGACGGCTCCGTCCAATTCGCGCTCGACGATCCGGTTGAAGCGGGCGAGGGCGCCTTCGAAGCGGCCGAAGCGCAACTCCGTGTTGGCGCCCGAGAGCAAGCCGCGCTGGATACCCTCGCCGATGGCGAAGTCTTCAGACAGGGTGCGCACGGTGATGTCGTGGTTCTTGCGCCAGTGCGCCGCGGCCTCGGCGTCCGCCGGGTCGAATTCCACGGGGACGAGGGTGGCGAGCCGTACCCGGGTCCGGTCGGGCGCCAGGGGCAGGGCCTGAATCCAGACAATATGGTCTTCCTGGACCAGCAGTTGCGCCGACGGGAAGACGGAATGGACCAGGTTGGCCGCGCGGCGCAGCGACCGGCTTTCCTCAGGTTCCGCCATCTCTGCGTCGAGGCGTGCGCGCGGCAGAATCGAGCGGATGTGCGGCCCGAACATCCGGTAGCTCGACAGGTTGTCCTGGAAAAACGGGCCGATCGTATCCTTGTGGGCGATGCGGAAATGGTAGGATTCGAGGCCGCCCTCGAACAGAATTTTCCAGTTCGCCGCGCGCTCCCACTTCTCCTCGTGCGCGATCTTGAGGCTGTCGCCCCGGAACCAGGCGAAATCCCCCGCCAGCCCGCCGAGAAATCCATCTACATCCGGCGCGGACTCGATTTCGGCCGCGACCCAGATCCAGCCGTAAGCCTCCCGGCAGCCGAGGCGCTTGAGGCCCAGGGCCGACTTGTCGATACCCGGAAAGCCGGTCTCGCCGTAGGTCATGCCCTTGAGCGTGCCGCAGTTGTCGTATGTCCAGGCATGATA
>FZLR01000249.1 GCA_900197615.1 Rhodospirillaceae bacterium Spongia-Bin9 | reverse complement strand
GAGAGACAGTGTAGGAAATCTCCTTGGCGGACAAATTTCAAACTCTCCTCTACGAAATTGCGGCGGCTCGCGTCGGCTGAAATAGGATCACATTCCCTTATTCTGTAACGATCGCTCATGTACTCTATGCCGCTTAAACCCCAGAATTCCGCCATTATTCGGTTTGGCGCAAATTGAGACAGACCGGTCCGTCTATCATGTTTTTTTGCACTTGCACCCCTGACCGCGCCGCGTCGGGCGCCTGCCCCGGACCCTCCGATCGGGGAATTGGCGTCCCAGGACGAACCGAGGACGAACCGTGCGAACGGGAAAGACGCCCCCGCGGATCGAGTCCCGCCTCAGGCGCATGTCGGGCGTTGACGGACCCAATATAGGGTGCGGGAAGCAGCATATCAAGGAAAAAAACTTAAAAAGGGAATAATTAACGAAATCGATTCCGACGCCGCGAACCGGGATGCCCGCACGCGGCCTGCCCCAAGCGGGGCCGCGGAGCACCGCATCGGGGCGAATCGTGACGTTTCGTGACATCACCCCATTCATTCCGGCCCGCGCGCCGGAGGACGTGGCCGCGGCAGCAAAAGGGTCCACCATCCTCGTCGAATGCTGGAAGTGACCGGGGGCGGCGTCTTCCGTCTTGATCTTCGCGGTCATATCGACCGGAGCGCCGTCAGGCGTGGAGCGGAGATATCTTTCCTGCGCAATACAGGGTCCGAAGCGCCGCGCTGGAAAGATTTCTCCGCTCGCTTCGCTTCGGTCGAAATGACGGGAAGGCGAATGCGCAGCCAGCCCCGCTCCCTCTCCCTTTGCCGATGGCGCGCCGCCGGGCTGGGCCGTATATAATCGGCCCATGCCCGACGAACTTCCGCGCTCTCTCGAAGAACCGCCGCTCAAGGCCGAGCGGCTGGCGATGCTGCGCGAGCGCGGCGTCGGACGGCGCATCGAGGTGGTGTCGGACTACCGGCCGGCCGGCGACCAGCCCCAGGCCATCGACGATCTCACCGAAGGCATCCGCGGCGGCGAGCGCAGCCAGGTCCTGCTCGGCGTCACCGGCTCGGGCAAGACCTTCACCATGGCCCATGTCATCGGGAACATGCAGCGCCCGGCGCTGGTCCTGGCGCCGAACAAGACGCTGGCGGCCCAGCTCTACGGCGAGATGAAGGGTTTTTTCCCGAACAACGCGGTCGAATATTTCGTCAGCTACTACGACTACTACCAGCCCGAGGCCTATGTGCCGCGCTCGGACACCTATATCGAGAAGGAATCGAGCATCAACGAGCAGATCAACCGGATGCGCCATTCGGCGACCCGCTCGTTGCTCGAACGGGACGACGTGATCATCGTCGCCTCGGTCTCCTGCATCTACGGCATCGGCTCGATCGAGGCCTATTCGGAGATGATCTCGCGCTTCCAGGAGGGCGACCGGGTCTCGCGCCAGGATATTCTGAGGCGGCTGGTCGACCTGCAATACAAGCGCAACGACACGGATTTCCACCGCGGCACCTTCCGGGCGCGCGGCGATACGGTCGAGATTTTCCCGGCCCATCTGGAGGACCGGGCCTGGCGCCTGTCCCTGTTCGGCGACGAGATCGAGAGCATCCGCGAGTTCGATCCGCTGACCGGCGAGAAGATGGAGCCGCTGGACGATATCGTCGTCTTCGCCAACAGCCACTATGTGACGCCCAAGCCGACGCTGCGCCAGGCCATCGCCAGCATCAAGATCGAACTGAAGCAGCGGCTGGCCGAATTGAACGCCGAGGGCAAATTGCTGGAGGCCCAGCGCCTCGAACAGCGCACGACCTACGATCTGGAAATGCTGGCCGCGACCGGTTCGTGCAACGGGATCGAGAACTATTCCCGCTACCTGACCGGCCGCGCGCCGGGCGAGCCGCCGCCGACCCTGTTCGAATATCTGCCCAAGCACGCCATCGTCTTCATCGACGAGAGCCACATCACGGTGCCGCAGCTGCACGGCATGTACCGGGGCGATTTCGCCCGCAAATCGGTGCTCGCCGAGTTCGGCTTCCGCCTGCCGTCCTGCATCGACAACCGGCCGCTCAAGTTCGAGGAATGGGACGGGATGCGGCCGGAGACCGTGTTCGTGTCCGCAACGCCGGGCAATTGGGAACTGGAACGGGCCGGCGGGGTCTTCGCCGACCAGGTGATCCGCCCGACCGGCCTGACCGATCCCGCGGTCGAGATCCGGCCTGTCGAGAGCCAGGTCGACGACCTGATCCACGAGGCGAAGGAGCGGGCCGGGCGCGGCGAGCGGGTGCTGGTGAC
>FZLR01000184.1 GCA_900197615.1 Rhodospirillaceae bacterium Spongia-Bin9 | reverse complement strand
AGGAGACAGTCGTCGAGCATGGCGGCGGGGGTTCCCGCGTCGCCGCGCCGATCGCCAGGGAAATTCTGCTCGAAACCCAGAAGCGCTACGGCGCCGGCGCCAGACAGGCCGCGCTGGACCTGGACCACGCAGGTAGCGGCGCCCGGAGCCGGACGCCATGAGGACGGCCCGAACGAACGGGCCCGGGACAAGCCCGGCAATGCAGGTCCGATAATGCAGACGATGAACCTGTCGGAGGATCGCACGTCGGTCCTGCGCCGCCTCGGTTTCGTCAACTGGGGGCTTACCCTGTCGGTCTGCCTCGCCGCCGCGGTCGGCTTCGTGCTGCTCTATTCGGCGGCGGGCGGCGAGTTCTCGCCCTGGACGGCGGCCCAGATGGGGCGCTTCGGCGTGGCCCTGGCGGTTATGATCGCGACCGCCACGATCTCGCCGCGCTTCTGGTACCGGCTGGCCTACTGGATGTGGGGCCTCTCGGTCCTGCTGCTGCTCGCTGCCGAATTCGGCGGTGTGCAGGGCGGCGGCGCCGAACGCTGGATCGACCTCGGCCCGTTCCGGCTCCAGCCGTCCGAGGTCATGAAGATTGCGCTGGTGCTCGTGCTCGCCCGCTATTTCCACGCCGTCCGTTTCGAGCGGGTGCGCCGGATCCGGACCCTGCTGCCGCCGCTGGCGATGCTTGCGGTCCCGGCTGCCCTCGTGCTCCGGCAGCCCGATCTGGGAACCACGGTCATCCTGGTCGCCGTGGCCGGCATCATCTTTTTCCTGTCCGGCGTCCGCTGGTGGAAATTCGCCCTGGTCGGGGCCACCGCCGCCGCCGCGGTGCCGCTGATCTGGACCTATGGGCTGCAGGTCTATCAGAAGAAGCGGCTGCTGACCTTCCTGGATCCGTCGTCGGACCCGCTGGGCGCCGGCTTCCACATCACCCAGGCCAAGATCGCGCTGGGCTCGGGCGGCGTTTTCGGCAAGGGATTCCTGAACGGCACGCAGATCCATCTTAATTTCGTGCCGGAAATGCACACGGACTTCATCCTGGCGATCCTGGCCGAGGAGTTCGGCCTTGTCGGCGCACTCGGCCTGTTGGCGATCTACGGCCTGATCCTGTTCCATCTGCTGGCCTCGGCCCGGCGCGCCAAGACCCATTTCGGGCGGCTCGTCGCCGCCGGGATCGGTTTCACCTTCTTCCTCTACGCCTTCATCAACCTGGCGATGGTGCTCGGGCTGCTGCCGGTGGTCGGCGTGCCGCTGCCGCTGGTGTCCTACGGCGGCACCTCGATGCTCACCCTGATGTTCGGCTTCGGCCTGGCGATGAGCGTGGCGCGGAGCGGCGATACAGCCGACGAGCCCCTGACCGAGGATTAGCGCGGCATTCGTGCGTCCGGGCCGCGGGGCTGCCTGCGGCGGCATCGCCTGCCCGCGTGTCTTTACACGCCGCCCGCCCTGCCCCATATCTGCCGCTGCCGAATGCCGGCGCCGGCAGGGTCTCACCGAGGCCCGCGCGGCGCCCATCGGACGGGCGATTAGCTCAGTTGGCAGAGCAGCTGACTCTTAATCAGCGGGTCCGGGGTTCGAGTCCCCGATCGCCCTCCAACAAAGCCAATAAAATCAACAATTTACATGAGACCGCCGCAAGGCGGTTTTTCATTTGCCACGGCATGTCAGCAATTTGTCAGCAAATCGGCCGCGTGTCCGCTGACACGGCGGCAAATTATTCAACCAGCAACCGGCTGCAACTAGCTGCAAAATGTCGGTTCGCACAAACCAAGTGGAAAGGAAATCAAATGAACCAGTGCCAAGAATGCGACGGCGCAGGCAGCCTGCTGATGCCGGAGGATGGCGTGTTGAACCGTCACCCAGAAGGCTTTGTCTCCGCTATCTACATGAATGAACTGTTAGGCACCGGGCAAACGATGATTGAGGCGAACGGCTACTTCCACATCAATGCCGGCACCAAGCGGGACATCGTAGACGGAAAGACCCACAAGATGGTCTGCGACGCCTGCAGCGGCACGGGCGAACAGTCCGCTTGAACCGCGGACGCTGCGCCCCAATATGCGCGCTGCCCGCTCGGTCGCGGCACGGCCCGATCGTGCTTGGTTACCCTTCCAGCGCGGCCGGGCGGGATCAACCTGATTGCCGGATAGGAACCGCCCCGACGGGCTGACGGCGCTCTACGGCGCCAATGCCGCCGTCGCGGCCCGGCCGGAACCGGCAGCCTAGGCAGCCGGGTCGGCTATCGGTGCGGACTTGATCGGACTGTATTGCGTCGCGTAATTCATTGGACTACGGCATTGCCCTCGGAATTCCTCCCGCAAGATGGAGACTGGCCATGAAATTCACGATTTCCATATCGATTTTTGGCATGTGCCTAGCGCTTTTCCTGCCCGTAGCGGCATATTCCGCGGACGAAAAGCGGATCACGACAGAGAAGGAATTCAGGGAATTGGTAGTCGGACGGCTCCACACGGGCGAGCTCGGCACCGTCACGGTCAAGAACGACAACAATGTCACCGGTACCATTCAGGGCAAGAGTCTAACAGGGCTTTGGAATTGGACCGACGGCACATACTGCCGAACCGTTGAAGTCGGCGGCCGGAATCTTGGATTCGATTGCCAAGTAGTGCTGATTTCGGGCGACCGGGTAACCTACGTTCGGAACAATGGAAAGGGCAAGCGAAGCATTTGGACGCTAGGTAAGCGGTAGTTTCCATTTCTGGCCTACCCGGTATGAATGCCACCTTCGGCATCTCTTAATCAGCGGGTCCGGGGTTCGAGTCCCCGATCGCCCTCCAGAAAATTCTTATATATCAATGCACTACGGTTCCGCAGCCGCATCAGGTGCGGAAATTTTTTCAGTGCCGGCCGATAGCGACCGGTTGACAGTCCATTCGGGAAACCGGCGCTCAACCGCCCAAACGGCCGCTACGCCCAGCCCAGCTGGCCGAAGGCCCAGCCGTCGTTCCAGATTTTGGTAACCTGGGCGACCTTGCCGTCGCGCATGTCGGCGACGTAGACATAGTCGGATTCGGTTTTCTTGCCGGTCGGCGGGACCGGTCCGCCGTCGGCGGTGTGGGTGCCGTGAAAGACGCCGAAGATCGTGACATTGCCGTTCTCTTCGTCCGCCCCGACCGCTTTGAGGTCGTAGCTCGCGTCCGGCATGATCGTCAGAACGCCCGCCATCCAGTCGCAATATTCTTCGAGGGTTTTCATCTCCGCGAGCGCCCCGGCCTGCGCGGAAAACCCGGCGCCCGGATGACAGAATTCGGCGCAGCCCGACCAGCCCTTGCCGCTTTCGCAGGCGTGGTAGAAATCCAGTGCCGCTTCTTTCGAAACACCCATGAAACCCTCCCTCGTTTCGCAGCATGCAGTAGTCGGCAAGTGTAGGTCGGCGGCCCGGCCGGCACAATCGCATTCGGGCGGCGGCGTCCGGGCCGGCCCGGTCGCGATTGACTGCAACGCTATCGTTGATCAAATTCGCACAACAGGCGCGAAAGGAGACACAAATCATGGCGAGCATCACGATCAGGAACCTTGACGAAGGACTGAAGCGTCGCCTACGCGTGCGCGCCGCCGAGAACGGCCGCTCGATGGAAGAGAAGGCCCGCGACATCCTCCGGCGCACGGTCGGAACGGCGCCGCCGCCGAAGGATCTCGGCCGGGCCATCCACGCCCGATTCGCCGCCCTCGGCGGCGTCGATCTCGAGCTGCCCGAACGCGGCCCCATGCGGCCGCCGCCGGAATTCGGTTGAGCCGCAGGCCATGATCGTCGTCGACACCAACGTGATCTCGGAGGCGATGCGGCTGACCCCCGAGCCCGCGGTCATGGCCTGGTTCGCCGGGCAGGATTCCGCCGAACTCTAACTCACTGCCGTCAGCGAGGCAGAGTTGCGCGCCGGTGCGGCCATCCTCCCGGCAGGCCAACGCCGCGATCTCCTCGCCGCGGAAATCGATGCCGCGATCGGAGAGAATTTGGCCGGACGCGTACTGCCCTTCGACAGCGCCGCCGCCAGGGCTTACGCCGCCGTCGCCGCTACCCGCCGGTCCGCAGGCCGACCTCTCCCGGATGCCGATTGCCAGATCGCCGCCATCGCCCGGTCCAGGGATGCGGCAGTGGCGACACGGAACATCGGGGACTTCGCACACTGTGGAATCGCGGTGATCGATCCCTGGGCAGAGGGCGGTTCGGCGCCGTAAACCCGCCCTACCCCGCCGTATTCCCGATCGACACCTCCACCGCGTGGAGGAACGATCGGGCGGAGGAGCGCGGGCTCATCAGGAGGAAGCTGTCCGCGCCGTCGCGCAAGATGATGACCGCGAGATGCTCCATGACGGTGCGCGCCACCCGGCCTTCGGGAAACGCCGCGGCGTCGAGGTCGAGCATGCAGATGCGCTCCAGCGCCTCGCGGGCGCCGGCGCCCCCGATGCGCAGCATGGCCCAACTGTCCGACTGGTCGGTGACGTAGGCCGCCGGGCCGAGCGCTTCCGCGACGGTTTCGGCCGGGCGATCCGGGTCGGGCGCCTCGAACAGGATGAAAAGCTGGTCCGGCTGCATGCCGAGGACCCGCGCGCCGTGCCTGTCACCCGAGACCGAGTCGCCGGTCGGCGGACGGGAAGCCCCGAGGCCGTCGGCCAGCTCGGCAGCGAAGGCATCGTCCCCGCCCTGCGGCACGGCCACCGACACCAGCGACAGGCCGGATACCTCGGCGAGCGATATCGCGCCGAAGTTGCGAGCATAGCCGTCGAGCGGCGCGCGGGCCGTGAGCGCAAAATCAGCCACGGAGCCGCTCCCCGTCAGGATCGAGGAAATGCGCCGAGACGATCTCGACCGGCACGTCCCGGCCGCGCACCCCGTCCCAGGCGCGCACCGTTTCCTCGATCCGGTCGTGGCCGTTGCGGATGAAGCCGAGGCCGATCGCGTGGCCGAGCTCCGGCGACCAGGCGACCGACGTCATCCAGCCCTCGTCGTTGTCCATCGTCGCTTCGGCGCCGGGCGCGAGGAAATGCGCGCCGGCGGACAGCTCCTGCGAGCGGTCGACCGGCCGGAAGCCCATCAATTCCAGCCCGTCCCCCCGGTTCATCTCCGGCCGTTCGGACAGGATGTTGCCGATGCAGTCCTTCTTCTTCGACACCATACGCTGCATGCCGAGCATCCGCGCCGTCGTCTGGCCGATCAGCTCCGGGCCGGCCGCGTGGCCCTTCTCGACCCGCATGACGCCGAGCGCCTCGGTGCCGTAGGCGACCGCGTCGAATTCCTCGCCGGCTGCGATCAGTGCGGCCATCAGGGCTTCTCCGTAGCGCGCCGGCACGGCGATCTCGTAGGCCAGCTCGCCGGAGAAGGAGATACGGAACAGCCGCCCCGGCGTGCCGCCGCACACACCGATCTCGCCGCAGGCCATGAAGGGAAAAGCCTCGTTGGAGATATCGTGCTCCGGATCGACGATCTTGCGCAGCAGGTTGCGCGAATTGGGCCCGGCAACGGCGAACTGCGCCCATTGCTCGGTCGCCGAAATCAGGTGAACGTCCAGGCCCGGCCACAGGCACTGGCGGGCGAATTCCATGTTGCGGAACACGAGGACGGCGTTCGCCGTCGTCGTCGTCATGACGAAATGGGTCTCGCCGAGCCGCGCCGTCGTGCCGTCATCGTAGGCGATGCCGTCCTCGCGCAGCATCAGGCCGTAGCGCACCTTGCCGACGGCCAGCTTGGCGAAGCCGTTGGCGTAGACCTTGTTCAGGAACACGGCGGCATCCCGGCCCTGGATATCGATCTTGCCCAGGGTCGTGACATCGCAGATGCCGACCGAGCCGCGGGTCTGCTGGACTTCCCGGTCGACCGACTGCCGCCAGTGGGTCTCGCCCGGCCGCGGGAACCACTGGGCGCGCAGCCACATGCCGGCCTCGATGAAGACGGCGCCCTGGCCGGCCGCCCAGTCGTGGCTCGGCGTCAGGCGCGTCGGGCGGAAGTCCTTGCCGCGCGACCGGCCGGCGAAGGCGGCGATCGGCACCGGCGTATAGGGCGGGCGGAACACGGTCGTCCCGGTCTCGGCGATGGTCCGGCCGGTCTGCTCGGCCATGATGGCGAGCGCGCCGACATTGGCCGTCTTGCCCTGGTCGGTCGCCATGCCGAGGGTGGTGTAGCGCTTCAGATGCTCGACCGAGCGGAAGCCCTCGCGGTGCGCCTGCACGACATCCTTGACCGTCACGTCGTTCTGCAGGTCGAGCCAGGCCCGGCCCCGGCTCTCCTTGACGTGCCAAAATGCCGAAACCCCGGCCGCTTCGTCGCTGGCGGTCGGCACCTCGCCTGCGGCGCCGGAAAGTCCGAGATCGTCCAGCATCGCGGCGGCCGCGCCGTGCCCGTCGTCCAG
>FZLR01000182.1 GCA_900197615.1 Rhodospirillaceae bacterium Spongia-Bin9 | reverse complement strand
CTCTACGAAGGGATCTACTGCGCCCGCGGCCAGGCCGAGAACCTCATCAAGCAGCACAAGGGCCAGCTCGCCTCCGACCGCACCTCCTGCCAGAGCCCGATCGCCAATCAGTTCCGGCTAGTCCTCCACACCGCCGCCTACTGGCTGATGCTCGCGCTGCGCGATGCCGTGCCGCGCCGGATGCCGCTCGCCTGGTCGGAGTTCGCCACCATCCGCCGGAGCCTGCTCAAGATCGGCGCCCGCGTCGTCGAGAAGGCCGCCCGCATCCGCATCCACTTCGCCTCGGCCTGTCCCGACGCCGACCTGTCCCGCATGCTGGCCGGGCGCCTCGCGGTCTCGGGACCCTGACCGCGGGGGCGACGTGCCCCGCCAAACCGAGACCCTTCAACCCTCAACCCCGAAACCGAAAACCTCAGACACCAGCACCGCAAAGGCGCTGAACGAAGCCCCCTGCGCGCTCAAAATCAGGCGATAAACGCGCCGTCTCGCGAATAAGTCGGGCTAGGCTCGCGGCGTGTACGTCACTGGGACAGACACCATAAATGCAGAGTTTGGATCCAAGAACCCCGCAAGATCGAGCACGTAGTCCTCGTTCTGCAACTTTAATCGATGATATGTCGAAGCTATTTCCGGACAAGTGCTATTATTAACTCGCTCCATCAAGCCATTATCCGGATCTTTACAGGCAAGAATCTGCACCTCCTTGCCCGCGACTACAGGAAGCTTCCCCAGTAGCACGTGCTGCATGCTTCCCTTCAAGTCTTTCCCAGCTTCCACAACAAAGTAACGCACCACGATAAATTTCTCGCGATGGCCGATAATCAGCAATTCATCCTTGTATCTCCTTGGTGACTTAGGTTTTATGCCCAAGCCCCACGGCGGGAAAATCAAACTGAACGTCGCAACAGCGCCACCATTGAAATCCGGCTCATTCCACACTGGTTCAACCCGACCCCATCATGCTCTTCATCCAATACTCTGCCGCTCAATGAAATATGCTGTCTGCCAGACGCATGCAGACTGACCTTCTCCCCATCAGCGTCGTCACGGCAATAGATATACGCGTCCCCCTTCCCGTTTGTGTTTACCCCCCAGCGCTTCGAAAACAAACCGTCGGGTCGACGAATAGAAAAGTTCAGGGGAGGCTTCCTCAGCGGCAACCCGGTTTTCATTCCCCGATGCGATAGTGATAGCACTTGAACTGAATCGGCGTCGAACTGAATCTTCCCAAAGTCGAATTTATCCAACTTCACCATGCGAACTTCTCCGGTTGACCCTAAAGCAGCCACATCACCATTACTCCCCTATTGATCTACTTGCGTTGGGGAAAGAAGCCTACACTATAGCGAATCTACACTGTTCACATGAGGGCGGAAGACACAAAAAGCGCTCCAATCGGCCTACTGCACTGTCGTCAAACCCTCGTCCCCTGCAGCCAGCACGCGGGCGCATGAAAGCGCCGCGCCCCTGCTCACACACTGGAAGCGCACATCCAGACAGAAGCGCACGGCGGACACTTAACGCCTCAGCCTGAACCGTTTACGGATCGCCGCGATCCAACCGGCGACAACTCTAACTAATAAACAACGGCAAGTTCTACAGATGGATAGGAACTTCGACTCGTTCCTGCCGAACGTCGGTCCGCATGCGCAACGATCCTATGCGAATTCCGCCATGATCGGGACGCATCACTAGCACTAGTTTGCTCAATCCGACCCCACTCAGCGGCATCCATTGGAGCACGCGGTCACTGCCTTCCTTCACCTTGATGTCGGGTTCGGGCACATTTTCTCGCTTCGTCAAATAATCGCTCAGTGCTCCACACACAATGTCAGCGGCACTCAGCAGGTCAAGGGTATCGGTGTGTCTTTTCGCGAATGTCGTACCACCTCCGACCAGCTCGAACGAGACGCCCTTCCTCGTGTAGAGTTCGAGCGCGCGCGCGAATAGAGAAAGTGTCTCTGACGCGCCTCGTTCACCCTCGGATATCGCATCGTTGTCCGTCATCCAGAAGATCTTTTGCCCGTCGTGTGCCAGAAGCCCCGCCAGAAAGGCCGCCATATGAGTAACGCGCAAGGCCTTTTCGATAACGGCCGGCTTTCTTGATCTAAAGCCGGCGGCCTTCAGTTGTTCGCGCACGGCGTATCGATCATCCTTCGTTTCAATTCCAAAAAGGCTCTTGATCTCCTTGTCGACAACCACGGTAATCAGCAAGCCAGGGAGAAGGTTGTTCAGTGCCTTGAGGTAGTCCGGTAATGCGGCGCAGATGCGCCCATCTCGAAAGCGCTTGTACGCGATTTCGGTCTCGTTGAGCCCGTACTGTTGACGGATATCCGCCATCTTGTCTTGGAAGCTGACGGCTAGGTCCAGTCCGGTGACTAGGAACGAGTATGTGTAGTACCTAGACCCCTTGTGTTCGCCCCCGTAGTCGCTGAATAGCGCCACAGTCCTGTTACCGAATGCTCGTAGATCAGGCAGGAGAAGTTCGTGTCGCTCGTGAAGGGTCCGGAGATTCTTTACTAACGGGCCAACCCAAAATGGGTACTGCCCTTCATTTTTCTGGTGGAGAACATCAAAGCAAGGATCTTTCCACACGAGCGCGTTCGCATACCTGACCACCTCTGGCGGCGGATCAATTTGTCCAGCGGGTGCACCTGATCGTCGCTGTTGCGCCCTGAACCCCTCGGAAAGCACGACCGAGATCGCGAAACCTTCGTAAGTGGCACCCCATCTGTCGCGCAACATCTTGACGACGGGCGCCGTTTCCGACTCGGCATATAGCCGAATACCGTCTCCGCCGATGCCGACACCGACGAACCCTTCGCAGGCCCGAAGTTCGCGTCCGAGCGACCTCTTAGCTTGCTGAATATCAGTCATGTCGTCACGATCGTAGCACCAAATCGGTTGAGCACAGACTGAATTCGGTTGGCGAGGGCGTACGATCTGTCGCCAGCGAACAGCAGCCCGACGGCGTGGGATCCGGGATTGTCAAGGACCAGCGATCCGGAGTCGCCGTTGGCGGAGAAGGGCCCGGACTCACCGATGATCGCAATCTGATCCTCGAAATATGCGACCTTGTCGTTGTACCTGACGTTGCCATCGAAGCTGGCGTCCGCCACCGTGCCGAAGGTCAGCCCGGTCGTGCGGCCATGTTTCGCGACCGCTTGATTGAGGAAGGCTGGGACCGGGGGATTGGCGTGCCGCCCGATGCCCATGATCTTCGGGATGGCCGAACCAGGGTCATCCAGGGCCGCGATGGCAGCGTCGATGTGATTGACCGCGCTGCCGAACCGCAGAGGCTCGAAGTCGGTCAAGCCGGCGATACGGCGAGCTGAGCCTCCTAGGGGTTGATCGTGGGGGCCTGGCTGCAAGATGTCGTCGCCGACCGCGCCGGCGTTCGTATCGGCGAGCACATGATTGTTGCTGAGGACGCAAACCCCGTCGGGAATTTCGACGAGGCAGCCGAGCGTGCCCGCAGTAATGTTGTAGTGGCCGATCGATACTCCGCAGGGAGCCGGCGACAGTACGCCTTGCCGCGTCGGCGCAAGAATCTTGAACCCCGACGTAGGGATGCGCTCCGTGCGGAGACCCTCGAACTCAGATGGAATTTCGACATCTTCGTCGTCACCCTCCAGAACGTAGATGCGGATGACATCTTCGGCGATCCCAATCCCCTCGACCCCTCGCGTGAACCGGGGCAAGTCCTCGGAATGTTTGAACTCGCCGTATTCTTGCGCGGCCACGCGCGCCGGATAGTCGAACCGGCGGTGAGCAGCTTCCTTGGCAGCGACTTGTTGTGAGGTAAGCAAGAGAATCTCCGCGAAGCCCGAAAGGGCGGATACGACTTTTCAATGTGTCGAAATCTATCCCGGCTTCGGTTGGCCTGTCACGACATGAGTCGCCGACCGCACAGATGAAGAACCCGCGATCCGCCGTTCGCCGCCGAACCCTCCGTCAATCCCTAATCGCGGCAGCGAGCCGGGTCAATCGCGCCAACCGCAACTCCCTGCCCGACCCAACAATCCGTTCTCCGAACGCCGCGACCCTTCCACTCGTGCCGGCACTTCCCGATCCCGCCGCCGTCTCCGCCATGCCGGTTCACGCCGCCGAGAGGAGAGGCCTGACCGTGAGCGGGGCGGCGGTTGGACGTCCGGGGGAGGGCGTCCGGCTGCCGATTTCCCTCATCGGCACGAAGGAGACGGCACCATGACGGCAGCAATGGCGATGCCCGGCAACACGGCGGAGACGTTCCTGGTTCATTTCTTCGGCACCGGCCTGGCCGACGACCGCTATGTGGTCGAGCGGTTCCGCGCCCGCGCGGACGGCGACATCGTTCCCGCCCCGGCCGAAGCGCTCGCGGCAAAGAGCGCGCGCAAGACGAAACACAATGTCGTCTCGCGCAAGGAGGTCGAGGCGATGCGTCCCGACCGCACGGAGATCATCATCTGCACCGGCCTCAAGACCCGCGGCGGCCGCCAGGCCTGGGGTTCGATCGCGGCCGGCCTTCTCTGCGACCGCAAGCAGAAAGGCTGATCCTTTCCTCCCGGAGACGTCCTGCCGGCCCGGTGTCGGCGGGGCGTCCTCCGTCCGTTTCCGGATTGGCAGGAAGGAGACCGTCATGGCCGAGCGCGACTCCGCCACGCGGCGGCAGCGCAAACTGGCGAGCTACCACCGGCGCGTCGCGGACCGCATCGCCCACCTGACCGATCTTCAGCACCCCTGGCGCCGCATCCGCGCCCGCGCAGATCTCGACGACGTGCGAATTCATGACTTGCGACACAGCTTTGCATCCCGGGCCCTGGCCCTCGGGGAGAGCCTTCCCATGATCGGAAAGTTGCTCGGTCACACCCAGGTCCAGACGACTGCGCGCTATGCGCATCTGGCCAATGAATCCGTGAAGGCATCGGGCTCGCGCGTCGGCGACAGCATCGGTGCTTACATCGCGCCATCGTAGCCGGCGTAGGAAGTCCCCGAAATCCGTATTTCGGCGAACGCTTCACTTGCAACGATATCCAGGACTGACTTCTTCGGCCTGAACAAAGATCTATATCTTGCACTGTGACGTGAAGGGTCAGGGGGCGAGGCCGCAACAGGTGGCGGACGTCCGAAGATTGCAGCATTTCTCGGACGCCTGTTGTCTTTGTCGGAAACATGTGTCATATTTCGGACATGACAACTCTGGCGCCAGACACCGATCTTCGCTCCCGTCTACTCGCTAGGGTAGCGGCCAGTCCGGGTGAGGTCTGGACACCAGGCGACTTTGCCGACCTCGGCAGCCGCGCCGCCGTCGATAAGACCCTGCAGCGCCTCGCCGGCGCGGGCGATTTGCGACGCATCGACCGAGGCCTCTACGACAGGCCACGCAAGAACAATCTGACTGGGCGCCGGACCGTACCCGACTATCGCGCCGTCATCCGCGCCGTCACCCGCCGAGACCAGGCGCGCACTGTCATCGACGGCATGACGGCCGCGAACGAACTCGGCTTCACCACAGCCGTGCCGGCACGCATCGAGGTTCTGGTCGATGCGCGGCTGAAGCCGATCAGGCTCGGCAGCCAGGAAATCCATTTCAAGTTCGCGGCGCCAAGCCGCCTCTATTGGGCCGGGCGCCCGGCCATGCGGGTCGTTCAGGCGCTCCACTGGATGCAGGACATGCTGTCCCAGGAGAGCGAACGCCGGCGCGTCCGGGAAATGCTACGCCGGCTGTTCACCGATCCCCGTCACGGGCGGACGATCCGCGATGATCTGCGCGCAGGGTTCTCCGCTCTGCCAATCTGGATGCAGGAGTTCCTGCGCGACCTGCTCGGAACCGCCGATGCGGATGAGGCGCCACGATGACGACCGCCGCATATGGCCGCGTCATCGCCGCGCCACCGCGTGACCGCCTCGACATGTTCCTCGCGGCCGCCAATCGGCTTGGCGCGCCGGTCGGCCATGTCGAAAAGGACTTCTGGGTTTGCTGGACCCTCAATGCCCTTTATCGGGAGCGACCTGCCGAAGGACCCCGTCTTCTCTTCAAGGGCGGCACGTCCCTGTCGAAAGCATTCGGTCTGATCCGGCGTTTCTCCGAGGACATCGACATCACGGTATTCCGGGACGACCTCGACGAACCGGCGTCGGTCGAGGACCTGGAGGCCCTCTCAAACAAGAAGCGCCATGCCAGGCTCGACGCGATCCGCGACGCGTGCCGCACCTACATCACGGGCCCGCTCCGAACGTTCCTTGCAACGCGGCTCGCCGATGCCACTGCTGGCGCAGGGCGCGTGGAAATCGACGAGGCCGACTCTGACGGTCAAACATTGCTCATTTGGTATCCCGAGGCCGAACCACGCGACGACGCCTATGTGCGTCCCGCCGTGCGGATCGAATGCGGCGCGAAGTCCGCACTCCATCCAAACCTGCCCGTCGATATCCGGCCCTACATCGGCGAGGCAGCGGCAGCTCTCG
>FZLR01000311.1 GCA_900197615.1 Rhodospirillaceae bacterium Spongia-Bin9 | reverse complement strand
CTATGCGGTGCCGGGTTTCCGGCCGACGGCGCGGACGGTCCGGTGGACATGAGCGATCGCCGCACCCTCACCCCCATCGACCCCGGATTTCA
>FZLR01000180.1 GCA_900197615.1 Rhodospirillaceae bacterium Spongia-Bin9 | reverse complement strand
GGCGAAGGCCGGACGCGAGGACGGCGAGCCGCCCGCGGCAGGCCCTGCCCCCAGGCGCAAGCGGCGCCGCGCCGGGCGCTGGATCTGATGGTCGCCTCGATCGGCGCGGTGGCGAGCCCGTCCCAGGGGGCGCACTATTACGAAGCGGATGGCTACTACGCGAAGGATTCTCCCGAGCACCTTGCGGCCAGCGGCTGGGCGGGCAAGGGCGCTGCCGAACTCCGCCTCGAAGGTCCGGTCGATCCCGATACGTTCAAGGCGGTGCTGGAGGGCGCGGTCCCCGATGGCTCCGGGCGGCGCCTCGGAAGGCGCGGGAAGGACGGAGAGATCCACTACCGTCCCGGCCGCGACCTGACCTTCAGCGCGCCCAAGTCGGTGTCCCTCGCCGCGCTGGTCGGCGGCGACGCGCGCATCGTCGAGGCGCACGACCGGGCGGTCGGGCGCGCGCTCGACTGGTTCGAGCGCAACGCGGCCGAGACCCGGGTGCGGGATCCGTCGACCGGCCGCATGATGCGGGCCGGGGACCAGAAGACGGTGATCGCCACCTTCCGCCATGAAACCTCCCGGAATCTCGACCCGGCGCTGCACACCCACTCGGTGATCGCCAACATGCTGCTCGGCCCGGACGGCAAGTGGCGGACGATGGCGAACGAGCGCCTATATGCCTCGAAGATGCTGCTCGGCGCGCTCTACCGCAACGAGCTTTCGGGGGAACTCGCGAAGCTCGGCTACGGGATCGAGCGGACCCATTCCGACGGGCGCTTCGAGATCGCGGGCGTCTCGCGGCACATTATAGATGCGTACTCGACGCGCCGCACCGAGATCGAAGCGGCGATGGAGGGCCGGGGGCTCGGCGGCACGGCGGAGAACCAGCATCTTGCCCGGCGCGCGGCGCTGATGACGCGGGCGGCCAAGCGCGACGTCGACCGGGCGGAACTGAGCGAGACCTGGGAGAAACAGGCCGCCGCGCTCGGCTTCGACGCGAAGGCGCTGGTCGCCGCGGCGATGGAACGTGGCCTCGATGGTGCGGAGAAGGCGCGCGGCGGGGCGAAGGACCCGGGCAAGGACGCCGCGCCGGAATCCTCAGTCCAGGCCGATCTGTTCGAACGTGCCGCCCGATCCGATCCCGCGCGCGAGGCGGTGGACTGGGCGCTCGCCCATCTTTCGGAGCGCGACGCGGTGTTCGCCAGGACCGACCTGCTCGCGGCCGCGCTGGCCTTCAGCCCGGGCGCGGCGTCGATGAAGGATATCGAGGCCGAGGTTGCCGGTCTCGAAGGTAACGGACGCCTGCACGATGCGCCGGCGTTCGAGAATGGCGGCGGGTTGACCACCGACAGGGCGGTGGCCGACGAGCGCGAGACCGTCGCGCTGATGCGCGGCGGCGCGGGCCGGGGCAAGGCGCCGATGAAGGGCTGGACGGTCGACCGGCACCTGCGCAAGGGACCGCTCACGGCCGGACAGAAAGAGGCGGTGAAGCTGATCCTGTCGGAGAAGGACCGCACGGTCGGGGTGCAGGGCTATGCCGGCACCGGCAAGACAAGGATGCTGAACCGCGCCCGCGCGCTCGCGGAGAAGAAGGGCTGGCGCATGGCCGGTCTCGCGCCGTCGGCCTCGGCGGTGCGCACGCTGGCAGCGGAATCGGGCATCGAGAGCGAGACGCTCCAGCGATTCCTGGCCAGAAACGCCGGTGTTGCCGAAGGCCGCCTGACGAAAAAGGGCGCGAAGGCGATGCGCGCGGCCTTCGCGAAGACCGTGCTGGTGGTCGACGAGGGCTCTCTTGCTTCCACCGTGCAGGCCCGCGACCTGCTCCGGATCGCCAGCGAATTGCGCATCCCGAAGCTGGTGCTGGTCGGCGACGCGAAGCAGCTCGATGCCGTCGATGCCGGCAAACCGTTCGCCCAGCTCCAGCAGGCGGGCATGAAAACCGCGGTGATGGACGAGATACTGCGCCAGCGCGACCCGGACCTGAAGGCCGCGGTCGAAGCGAGCCTCGCGGGCGAGATCGGCAGGGCGTTCGGGAAGCTGGGCTCGAATGTCGCCGAAGTGAAGGCCGACAATATCGCCGGCGCGGTCGCGGCAAGGTGGCTGAAGCTCTCGCCGGAGGAGCGCGGGCGCACCGGCGTGATGGCCCCGAGCCACGAGTTGCGCGAGGGCATCAACGCGCATATCCGCGAGCGCCTCGTGCGCGAGGGACGCATCGCCGGGCCGGCGCTGGAGACGCAGCGGCTGGTCTCGAAGGGCTACACCAACGCGGAGAAGGCGCTCGCCTCCAACTACGCGCCCGGCGACGTGGTCGCCTTCCACCGTTCCTACAAGCGCCTCGGGGTCGCGAAGGGCGACGAACGCCGCGTCGAGCGCGTCGACCGCAAGGCGAGAACAGTCCATCTTGAAGGTGAGGACGGCAAGACCGTCGCCTGGAAGCCTTCGGAGATCGGCGGGCGCAAGGGCGGGACCGAGGCCTACCGGGCCGAAACCGTCGAGCTTCGCGCCGGCGACCGCATCCGGTGGACGCGGAACGACACCGGCCTCGGGGTGGTGAACAGCGGCACCGCCGAGGTCATGGGCGTGCGCAACGGGCGGGTGACGTTCGCGCTGGAGGACGGGCGCAGGCTCACGCTGACCCCGGGCGATCCGCAGCTGCGCCATCTCGACCGTGCATGGGCGGCGACCGTGCATGCGTTCCAGGGCCGCACGGTCGACAACGTGATCGCGGCGATGGAGGCGAACCATCCCAACCTGACCACGGCCAAGGCGTTCTACGTCGAGATTTCGCGGGCGCGCGACCGCGCGGAGCTCGTCACCGACGACGCCCAGGCGCTGAGGGAGCGGCTCGAAGCGGTGACCGGCGAGCGCATCTCGGCGCTCGAAGGCATCGGCGAGAGCGTCCGGATCGAGCGAGAAAGCGAGCTCGGGAAGGAGGGGCGCGCTTCGCATGTCCGGGATCGGGAGCGCCCGGAGGCGTCCAGGCCGTCGCCGCCGGACCGGGAAATCGAGCCGGAAGTGTCCAGGGCAAAGGCGCCCGAGCCCGAGCCGCCAGTCCGCGAGAAGCGCATCGAGATGGACCTCGGCCTCTGAGCCTGAATTGTTTCAGTCCCTCTCGTGTCTTCCCGAACGCCATCGGCGTCGAAAGACCCAGGCGGCCTCACGACGAACTCATGCGTTCTCGGCCGGCGATGAGCGCGTGAAAGTGCTTCTGGTCGGCCCCCGCCCCGATTGCGACGCATCTGTCGAGCACGCGGGGGGGATCTGGGACCGGGCGCATGCCGTGCTTGTTCTCTTTGCCCGGGCCGCGCCTGACCCCCACGACGCCGCTGAGATGCTTGTCAACGGACTTCAACCTTTCCTCAGCCCTTGCCGGACCGGCTCACCCTGAATCCTGTTTCTGCCGCGGAAATCCTGTGAGATCCGCCAGATTCTGTTCCGCAGCGAGGAACGCGAGAGACTCCGGCAGGTGTCCGTCGGGATTCTGAACCAGCCTTGCCCTGGTTTGCAGTTCGTTGCCCAACGATACGTTGTCCACGAACAGGACGCCGCTGACGCCGCGGAGATCGTCTCGCCAATGTGCGTTTGGCGTTTGGTCCATCGGATCCTTCGTGATCGCACGCATTTCGTCACCGTCATTCCAGAAGTAGTGACTGTGGCACACCGATAGGGCGATCACGAGGATCCCGTCCCGGCCGGGGCCGTTCCTTCTCCACTTTTTCGCCTTCTCCGCCAGGCTTGCGCGGATTGCATCGGAGGCGCCGCCCATCGCCGACCGTGCTGGTCCCCATACATGTCCAACAGTGCCCTTGGAGGGCTTTGGGTCCAAACGACCTCGTAGCGTCCAGTCGCCGCAAGTGAACACCTCTTGGAGCGGAAGTCCCGCTTCAAAGGAGTTCCCGACCTCGTCCCCGCTCGTGCGTTTGAGGAAGTCGATGAATGGCTTGCCGATCTCTCTTTTCTTGAGCGTACGGTCCAGACGACCTTCGGCTTCCAGCCACAGGTGCGAGTGCATGTGGACCCCTGCATCCTTCAGCGCCGACCTGATCTTCTCCACCGCGTTCATTTCGTTGGTCGTAGCCCGGAGATCTCCTGCATTTTGCTCGTCCTGCCCGCACACGGTAGCCTCCAGAAAGAAAGCCTTGCCCCCACGTCCCGCCAGGAAGTCGGGCTTGTAGCGGCCATCGGCGAGCGCCGGCTCCACGCAAACATCGTGTCCGCTGGTCGTCAGCAGCGCGAACATCTGTAGCTCGAAGTAGGCCTCGGTGAAGCGATCGGTCCTGTCGCTGCGCAGCCGCCCCCGAAGGTCCGACCGTTTCTCACGAGGGAGCCGGCTGTACCAGTGCTCGATCCAGTCGCGGATCTGCGCCGCCTCCGGGCGTCCTTCGCGTTCGAGGAACTCGTGAGTCCTTTCACTCTCGGTCGCGGGCCCGCGACGGACCGGCTTGGTGTCGAACACGGTCTTCATCTCGGTTTCTCTCGCGGATTGACGGATTGGCGGTGACTTGCTGGCGATGGTGGCGGAGTTCGTCGGCAAACCTGGCAAAGTATCGGCGCCTGCGTATGTTCCAATACGCCTGTCCGTGGCGAAATCGTTCACGCCGGCGCCTCGATAACGAAGAGCCGGGCCATGATGCCTCCGCGCCGTTCGGCGGGCGAAGAGATATGGGGCAAGCGCCGGGATGTCGAGCCGGAACGGCGTCCAGGTTCGCGATATCCCCTACGCCGGCCCCTCGGTCATGGTCTCCTGCATCACCTCGCGCGCCTCGGTCACGAGCTCGTCGAGGTCGTCCTTGCGGTCGGCGTCGAGCAATTGCTCGCGGTTCAGCGTCGCCAGCACGTAGGCCATGCGCCAGGTGGACTCGATGAGCGCGAGGTGTCCGGGCGTCAGCACGGTGGCGGGCGCCTGGGCGATCCGGTTCTCGGCGGCGGCGAGCGCGCCCGAACGGGCGAACTCGCCGGCCGGGATACCCTGCCGCGCGGCGGCCTTCTCGATCAGTTTCCATTCGGAATCGGCGAAGCGGATGGAGTGCGAGCGGCGCGCATCGGCGCGGCTCCCGCCCGTTTTCTTGCCCGTTTCCGAAGATTTGCGATCGCTGCGCGCCATTTCGGGTACTCCTCAAACGCCGACGCCGGTGCCGCGGCCGGCAAACTTCATCCGGAAATCCATGGCCGGAGAGCTCCGGCTTCGACCGAATCCATCCCGATCCGCGGGCTGCCGGCCCCCCCGGCGAAGCCCCGCCAACCGGACACGGCTGCCGGGATTGCCGGTCCGAAGGCGGCTTCGGCCGGGGCGGCACGGCGAACACAAGGCGTGTTCGGAGCGGGATCTAAGCGTAATGCGGCGCCATGCGCCGGGCAACCGGGCACCACCGATCGGTGCTTTCGACGGACAGGCGGCGCCTGTGCTGCGCCCGGCTATGACAATCCGTGTCGTCGCGAGAGCATACGCTCGTTCCGCGTTGCACTTGGAGAGTCTTGGCCACCCATGGGTACGCCAGGCGGCGCCAGGGTACGCCAGTCTACGCATGCCGCGCCCTTGCAGCCTGCTGCGTCCGGTGTGAAAACCGAGGCCGGCCCGGGCCGGTCAGAGCACGATTCGCGATGTAAGAGCGATGGGGGAATCGACGCCGGAGGACCCGGCGGATCGGAGCCGCCACGGCGATTTGAGTGGCGGCTGGTGCGGACACTACGATGCGACGGAGTGTCGAGCGCAGTGACGGCGGGCTCGGCGGGAGCGCCGGCACGAAGATCGGCACAAGTGCCGGGAGTCGTGTGCCGGGCGATGCGCGAGCTTGCGGGCACGAGCCGGATCGCGCGCGCGGCGCGAAGCGAGCGCGAGGATGGGCGTCGTCGCCGCTCCGATGTGCGCAGGCGGAAACGGGCCGCGCCACCACCGCCCGTTGCCGGGGATGTCGGCGCGGCCCGCGATGCGCTGCGGCCTATGCGTTGCAGCGGTGGACCGGGATGCCGAGCTGCCGGGCTCGGTCGACGAGGTTGTCGGTGATGCCGCTGCCGGGGAACGCGATGACGCCCTTGGGCAGGAGGTTGAGCAGCTCCTCGTTGCGGCGGAACGGGGCGGCGCGACCGTGCGCGTTCCAGTCGGGTTTGCAGACGACCTGGTGGACGCCGTTGCGCTCGGCCCAGCGCGCGGCGATCCTCTCGACGCCGGGGCCGCCGCCGTGGGCGAGGACGATGTCGGCGCACTTCGCCTTCGCCGTGTCGAGGCGCGCGATCACCGCCGCCGGGTCGGCGACGTCCTTGCCGCCGGCGATGGCGACGAGGGTGCCCTGTGGCAGGCGGGCCGTCGTCTCGCGGTCCTTCCTCGCGCGGATGAAGTCGCGGGCGTCGATGGCCGCCGAGGTCAGCTTGCCGGTCTGCGAGACGTGGCTGCCGTGCCGGGGCCGCCAGACCTCGCCGGTCTCGCTGCGGTACTGCTCGGCCACGGCGTCGCGCATCGTCTCGAAGGCGTCGCGGCGGTCGCCGAGGTTCCGCGCGCGGTCGGTGACCAGCTCCAGCTCGCGGGACTTGATCTCGGTGCCGTCCTGCTCGCGCTGGAGGTCGCGCAGCTCGGGGCTGAGCCGGTCGACGGCGCGGTCGAGGCGGCGGGTCTGTGCGTCGAGCATGTTGACGAAGCCCCAGAGCAGGCTCTCGCGCTCGTCGGCGAGCTGG
>FZLR01000042.1 GCA_900197615.1 Rhodospirillaceae bacterium Spongia-Bin9 | reverse complement strand
GACCGCGGGGGCGATCCGGCTGGTCGTGGCGGGGGGGGGCGGGGGCCCCTCCCCTCGGCGCAGCGCGGCGCGAACGGGCAGCCGCCCCGGCCCAGTTCGGCGACCGACGGCACGACGCCGGGTATCTCCATCAAAGCCCCGCGCTCCGGTCCCGGATCGGCTTCCAGATGGGGCACGCAGGCGATCAGGCCGCGGGTGTAGGGATGCTTCGGATTGGTCAGCATCTCATCGACCGGCGCTTCCTCGACCTTGCGGCCGGCATACATGACGACGACCCGCTGCGCCATTTCCGCAATCGCGCCCATGTCGTGGGTAATCAGGATAACGGCGGCATTCGTCTGCTGCTGAAGCTCCTTCAACAGATCGAAAATCTGCGCCTGCACGGTGACGTCCAGCGCCGTGGTCGGCTCGTCGGCGATCAGCACCTGGGGCTGGCAGGCCAGCGCCATGGCGATCATCACGCGCTGGCGCATGCCGCCGGAGAGCTGGTGCGGATACTCCTCGACCCGTTTTTCCGGCGCCGGAATGCTGACTGCCCGCAGCATCTCGATGGCGCGGTTGCGCGCTTCCCTCCGGCTCAGGCCCTGATGCAGGCGGACGGTCTCGCCGATCTGGTCCCCGATCGTGTAGACCGGGTTGAGCGAGGTCATCGGCTCCTGGAAGACCATCGAAACGTCGTTGCCGCGCACGTCGCGCATCCGCGCCTCGGTGGAGTCGAGCAGGTTTTCGCCGGCCAGCCGGATCGCGCCCTCGGCGATCCGCCCAGGCGGCATCGGCACCAGCCGCATGATGGCGAGCGCCGTCATGCTCTTGCCGCAGCCGGATTCGCCGACGATGCCGAGCGTGCGGCCGGCTGCCAGCTCGAAGCTCAGGCCGTCGATGACCCGGGAGACCGTGCCGTCCTTGAGGTCGAATTCGACCGACAGGCCCTGGACCTCGAGCAGCGCGCTCATCGCTGCCTCAGCTTCGGGTTGAAGGCGTCGTTCAGGCCGTCGCCGATCAGGCTGACCGACAGCACGGTGATGAAGATGGCGAGGCCCGGGAAGGTGACCGGCCACCAGGCTTCGAGGATTTGCGGGCGGTTGACGCTGATCAGATAGCCCCAGCTCATCACGTTGGGGTCGGAGAGTTGCAGGAAGGCGAGGCCGGCCTCGAACAGGATCGCGACGCCGACCGAGAGCGCCGCCGAAACGATCAGCGGCGGGGCGGCGTTGGGCAGGATGATCGTCCAGATAATGCGCGCGTTGCGGGCGCCGATGGCGCGCTCGGCCTTGACGAAATCCAGCTCCCGCAGGCGCAGGAATTCCGCCCGCACCAGACGCGCCGTGCTGGTCCAGGAGACCACGCCGATGGCGATGGAGATGGAGTAAATCGAGGGCGAGAAGAGCAGCACGACGACCATGGCGAGCAGCAGCGGCGGCAGCACCTGGAAGAATTCGGTGATGCGCATCAGCACCTCTTCGACCCAACCGCGGTAGAAGCCCGCCAGCGCGCCGAACAGGATGCCGATGGTGATGGTGATCGCCGCTGCCGCCGCGCCGACCATCAGGGTGGACTGGCTGCCGTAGAGCAGGCCGACGACAAGGTCGCGGCCCTGCTGGTCGGTGCCGAGCAGGAAGCCCTGCTCGCCCGGCGGCAGCAGCAGCGGTCCGGTCGGGGCGAACGGATCGACCGGATAGACGAAGGGGCCGAGCACCGTGACGAGGACGATCAGGGTCAGCGTCACGAGGCCGGCGACGGCCGCCGTGTTCTGCCGGAACATGCGCCAGGCTTCGCGCCACGGCCGTTCGACCTCGATGACGACAGGCTCTTCGGCCGGAACGGCTGGCGGCGGCGTGTTCATGCCTTTGCCGCGCTCTTGATGCGCGGATCGACCAGCCGGTAGGCCAGGTCTGTCAGCAGGTTGGCGATAATGACGATGAGCGCCGAGAAGAACAGGATGCCGAGCAGGGTCGGCGTATCGCGGCGCAGGATCGAATCGAAGGCGAGGGTGCCGAGGCCAGGCCAGCTGAACACCGTCTCGACCAACACGGCGCCGGAGAACAGGGCGCCGAACTGGAGCCCGGCAAAGGTGACGACCGGCAGGACCGCGTTGCGCAGCGCATGCTTGAAGATAACCACCCGCTCGTTGAGCCCCTTGGCGCGGGCCGTGCGGATATAGTCGGCGCCCAGCACGTCCATCATGCTGGCGCGAGAGAGGCGGCTGTAGAAGGCGAGGTAGATCGTCGAAAGGGTGAGCACCGGCAGCGCCAGATGATGCAGCACCTCCCAGATATAGCCGAAGCCGGAGGCGCCCAGCGGGCCGCTGTCCATGCCCGAAGTCGGGAACAGCGGGATCATCGACGCGAACAGGATGACCAGCATGATCCCGGTCCAGAACACCGGCAGGGCATAGCCCAGAAGGGCGAGGACGGTGATGATCTGGCTGAGCAGGCCGTTCGGCCGGCGCGCGGCGAAGACGCCGAGGAAGGTGCCGAAGGATATCGCGATCAGCAGGGAAGAGATGACCAGCAGAAGGGTCGGCGCGAGATTTTCGAAAATCACCGTGGTAACCGGCTGATCGAAATAGAAACTGTGGCCGAAGTCGCCCTGGATGACCTTGAAGAGATAGAGATAGAGCTGGTCGAAGAACGGCAGGTCGAGGCCGTAGTCCCGGCGGATCTTGGCCAGCATTTCCGGCGATGCGCCGCCGGCCTCGCCGGCGATGGTCTCCGCGGCGTCGCCCGGCGCCAGGTAAAGCAGGGTGAAGTTCAGCACCAGCACCGCGAACAGCAGCACCAGCGCGTAGCCGAGGCGTTTTGCGATGGCGGCCGGCAGCCTCACGGCCGGCCTCCGGGGACCATGGACCGTCGCATGATGCAGCCTTACGCCAAAAAGACCGGGCCGGCAGCCTAAAACTGCCGGCCCGATCCTGTATCCGACGTTACGCTAACTGCGGCGCCCTATTTCGGCTGCTTCTTCCAGTAGATGTCGTCCATCGGGGAAACGATGCCCCAGATGCCGACCGGCGGGCCGCCCAGATCCTTGTTGTAGGCCGTGTGGTAGGGCAGCACGGCGATCCAGTAAACCGGCAGCTCCTGGGCCAGTATCTGCTGGAACTTGACGTAGAGCGCCCGGCGCTTGGCCGGGTCGGTCTCCTGCCCCGCAGCCGCAAGGATCTTGTCGACCTCCGGATTGCAGTATTGCTGGGTGTTCGACCAGATCACGCCCTTCTTGATATTGTTGCACAGGTAGGACCGGTGCACGCCGATCACCGGATCGCCCCAGTTGAACGGCAGGTCCATCGTCATGTCGAACTGCCAGTTGGAGATGCGCTTGGCCCAGGTCGGGAAGTCCGGCGAATTGCGGACCGTAACCTTGATGCCGATCTTCTTGAGCTGCCCCCGTGCATATTCGGCGATGCGCTGCTGCACATCCTGCACGGCCGGCAGATAGTCGATGGTCAGCTCGAGCCGGGTGCCGTCGTCCTTCTTCTTGTGGCCGGCCTCTTCGAGCAGGGCCTCGGCCTTCTTCAGGTTCACATCGTAGGTCTCGACATCCTTGGTGTAGAAAGGCGAGCCCGGCACGATTGGCCCGGTCGAGGCGGTCGAGACGCCGCGGTGCAACTGCCCGGTGATGAACTTGCGGTCGATGGCGTAGGCGATCGCCCGGCGGACGCGGACATCCGCCGTCGGCCCCTCTTTCGTATTGAAAGCGAGCCAGGTGTTGGGCCCGATACCGGCATAGCCCTTGTCGGTGACGACGAGCTTGTCGCTCTTCTTGAGCCGCGCGATGGCGGCGACTTCCGACATGAAGGGGTACATGTGGCCGTCGCCCTGTTCCATGGCGATGGTGCGGCTCGAGGAATCGCGGATGATCCGGTAGATGATCCGGTCCATATAGGGCCGGCCCTTGAGGAAGTAGTTCGGGTTCCGCTCCAGCAGGATATACTGGGCGCGCTTGTATTCCTTCAGAATGTAGGCGCCGGAGCCGACGACATTCTTGATATTGCGCGGATGGGTCTTCGGATTCTGGCCGTCGCCGTAGACGTGCTTCGGGATGATCGGCACGATCGAGGTCGACATCGCCAGCGTCAGTGCCGGATGCGGATTCTTCAGCTTCACGACAACCGTGTGGGAGTCCGGCGTTTCGACGTCGGCGACCGCGCCCAGCGAGGTCTTGAACGGATGGTTGGCTTTCTGGGTCTCGATGGAGAACTTGACGTCCGCCGAAGTCACCGGCTTGCCGTCGTGGAACTTGGCGTCCGTGCGCAGCTTGAAGGTCACGGACTTGCCGTCCGCCGACGTCGTCCAGCTCTTCGCCAGATAAGGATGCAGTTTCCAGTTGGCGTCGGCCCGGACCAGCGTGGCGAAGATATGCGCGCCGGGCGCCATGGTCGCGATGCCGGACTGGACCGCCGGGTTGAAGTGCCGCGGCACCTGGCTGGAGACCAGCACCAGCGTGCCGCCCTTCTTGGGCGTATCGGCGGCGACCGCCGTCGCGGCGCCGAGCGCCACCGCTGCGGTCAAGGCCAAGAGGCCTGAATTTCTGAGCATGAAGTTCCTCCCTTGGGGCCGGACGGCCGTCAGGGCCGCCGTGCCGCAATGTCATCGTCCCGTACTGTTGGCGCCGGCCCGCACTTCAACGCTACCAAAATGGCGACTCTACATAAGCCGGGAAATCGGGTCTTGTTGCGCGCTGGAACGAACCGGCGGGATATCAGCATATGAACGACCTGACCGTCTACACGGCGCGGACAATTCGCACCATGAATCCGTCGCTACCTGTTGCCACGGCTGTTGCGGTGCGCGGCGATCGCATTGTCGAAGTCGGCACGCTCGAAACCCTGCGCCCGTGGCTGGATGCCCACCCGCACCGGATCGACGATACCTTCCGTAACCACGTGCTGATGCCGGGCTTCATCGATCCGCATTTGCATCCGACGCTGGCGGCGGTCCTGCTGCCCTGCCACTTCATCACGGCGATGGAATGGCGGCTGCCCGGCCGGGTCGCCGCGCCGGTGAAAGGCCACAACGCCTATCTCGCCCGGCTGGCGGAAATCGATGCGCAGATGGCCGACCCGGCCGAGCCGCTGGTCACCTGGGGTTATCACAAGATCTGGCACGGCGCGGTCGACCGGCGGGCGCTCAACGGCATCTCGCGGGACCGGCCTATTTTCGTGTGGCAGCGCTCCTTCCACGAGATCGTCGTCAACGACGCCGCCATCGACTGGATGGGCCTGAACCGGGACGATCTCGCCCGCCACGAGCAGATCGACCCGGAAACCGGGCGATTCTATGAAACCGGCCTATCGGTCGCGCTCAATGGAATGAAGGAATACCTCTACGCGCCGGAGCGCTTCCTCGGCGGGCTGGAGCAGGTCGCCCGCGCGGTCCATACCGGCGGCCACACCACCATCGGCGACATGGCTGTGCCGCTCGCCGACCTGGAGATGGAATGGCCGGCGCTGCTCAAGGTGCTCGACCGGCCGGAGACTCCCTTCCGCTGCCAGATGATCCCCCGGGCGACCGAGCGCGGCGCGGCGCCGGGCGACGAAGCGGCAGAGGTCGCGCGGGTCCGGGCGATGGCGGCGCGCGGCACCCATCGGCTGCAGTTCGGCAACGGCGTCAAGCTGTTCACCGACGGCGGTTTCTACGCCGAGCTGATGCAACTCCAGGAGCCCGGCTTCATCGACGGCCACCATGGCGAATGGCTGATGCCGCCCGAACAGGTCGAGGCGCTGGCCCGCGCCTTCTGGAACGAGGGCTTCCGCATCCATGTCCACTGCACCGGCGACCTCGGCCTGGAGCTGGCGCTGGACGTGCTGGAAAAGCTCCAGTTCGAGCGCCCGCAGGTCAACCACCGCTTCACCATCGAGCATTTCGGCGTCTCGACCCCGGAGCAGGTGCGCCGGATCGCCGATCTCGGCGCGCTGGTCTCGGCCAACGTCTACTACGTCCACGAGCTGGCCGACGCCTATTACCGCCACAGCTTCGGCTACGAACGGGCCTCGCAGATCGCGCGGCTCGGCACCGTGGCCCGCCACAATATCCCCTTCGCCCTGCACACCGATTTCACCATGGCACCGGCCCTGCCGCTGACCTCGGCCTGGGTCGCGGTCAACCGGCTGAGCGAGAGCGGGGCGGTGATGGCGCCGGAGGAGCGGCTGACGATCGAGCAGGCGATGCGGGCGATCACCGTGGACGCCGCCTACGTCCTCGGCATGGAGCACGAGATCGGCAGCATCCGCGCCGGCAAGAAGGCCGATTTTACTGTGCTGGAAGCCGACCCCTTCGAGACGCCGCCGGAAGACCTCAGGGACATCCCGGTGTGGGGCACGGTGTTCGAAGGCGAGCCGGCGCCGCTGGGGCAGGACGTTTAGCGACTCCCACCCGCCCGCCAGGCCTTGCCGACAGAGCCCATGCTACAATCATGCGGTTGCGCGCGGACGCGACCCCATGGGAATGATGCTTCTGGCGAACCGACCTCTCCGCAGGCGCCTCCGCCGCCATTCACCCGAAGGGAGAACCGAGCGATGAACACTGTCCGGCATTTCGTTTCCGGCGATATCTGGGCCGGCGCCTCGGACCGGCTGCAGGATGTCTACAACCCGGCGACCGGCGCGGTGACGGCGCAGGTCGCGCTGGGCAGCGCTGCCGATGTCGACCGTGCGGTCGCGGTCGCGAAAGCAGCGCAACCGGCCTGGGGCGCGACGCCACCGGCCAAGCGCGCCGAGGTCATGTTCGCCTTCCGCAGCCTGCTCAAGGCGCACACCGAAGAGTTGGCCGAAATGCTGTCTGCCGAACACGGCAAGACCCTGCCGGATGCGATGGGCGAGATGGCCCGGGGCATCGAGGTGGTGGAGTTTGCCTGCGGCATTCCCCAACTCCTCAAGGGCGAATACTCCGAGGGGGTTGCAAAAGGCGTCGACAGTTTCGCGATCCGCCAGCCGGTCGGCGTCGTCGCCGGCATCACGCCGTTCAACTTCCCGGCGATGGTGCCGTTGTGGATGTATCCGGTCGCGCTCGCCTGCGGCAACGCCTTCGTGCTCAAGCCGTCGGAGCGCGATCCTTCGGTCGTCCTGCGTATCGCCGGGCTGCTGTCCGAAGCCGGGCTGCCGGCCGGCGTTTTCAACGTCGTCAACGGCGACAAGGAAGCCGTCGACGCCATACTCGACCATCCGGATATCGATGCCGTCAGCTTCGTCGGCTCGACCGCGGTCGGGCAGTATATCTACACCCGCGGCACGGCCTCCGGCAAACGGGTGCAGGCGCTGTGCGGGGCCAAGAACCATCTCGTGGTGATGCCGGATGCCGACATGGGTCAGGTCGCCGACGCCCTGATCGGTTCGGCCTACGGCTCGGCCGGCGAGCGCTGCATGGCCGTGTCGGTCGCCGTGCCGGTGGGCGAAGAGACCGCCGACCGGCTGGTCGACTCCCTGAAGCCGCGGGTCGAGAGCCTCAAGGTCGCCCCCTATACCGACCCGTCGTCGGAGTTGGGGCCGGTCATCACCCGCCAGAGCCTCGAACGCATCGAGCGCCTGATCGGCGAGGGCATCGACGCTGGCGCCGACCTTGTGGTCGACGGGCGCGATATCCGGCTGCAGGGCTACGAGGACGGCTTTTTCCTCGGCGGCTGCCTGTTCGACCGGGTGACGACCGACATGTCGATCTACAAGCAGGAGATTTTCGGCCCGGTGCTCTCGGTCGTGCGCGCGCCGGGCTACGAGGACGCGCTCGGCATGGTCAACGACCACGAATACGGCAACGGCGCAGCCATCTTCACCCGCGACGGCGACACCGCGCGCGATTTCTTCAGCCGGGCGAAGATCGGCATGGTCGGCGTCAACGTGCCGATCCCGGTGCCGGTCGCCTACCATTCCTTCGGCGGCTGGAAACGCTCGCTGTTCGGCGACCACTACATGCACGGCATGGAGGGCATCCGCTTCAACACGCGGCTCAAGACCATGACCACGCGCTGGCCGGAGGGCATCAAGGAAGGCGCCGTGTTCGCCTTCCACGCCGGCAGCGAGACGAAGAACTGAGCGGGGGGCTGGCGCGTTTGTCGGAACTTCGGGGCAGAGCCGGCTGCACAGACGCCGCGCGGCCATCGGGACCGTAAGGGGGTTGAAACCCTACAAAGCCGGCCGGGGCGGCACTTTTTTTGGAATTTCAAGAAGGTGAGACCCCGATGGGCAAGATGCTGACCGAAGGCCAGTGCGCGGCGTTCGAGCGCGACGGCTTCCTGTTTCCGCTGCGCGCCTTCACTGCCGCCGAGGCCCGCGGCTACCGCGACGCGCTGGAAGGCTACGAAGCCGGCACCGGCGACGCAATCCATTCCAACATGCGCCACAAGGTGCATCTGCTGTTCCGCTGGGCCGACGAGATCGTCCACCATCCGCGCATCCTCGACGCCGTCGAGGATATCCTCGGGCCGGACCTGCTGTGCTGGACGACCAATTTCTTCATCAAGGAGGCCGCGGATCCGGCCTTCGTCTCGTGGCACCAGGACTCGACCTACTGGGGCCTCGACCCCGCCGATGTTGTCACCGCCTGGGTGGCGTTCACCGACGCTCCGGTCGAGAGCGGCGCGATGAAGTTCCTGCCGGGCTCGCACCGGCTGGACCAGATCGCCCACCGCGACACCTACGCCGCCGACAACCTGCTGACGCGCGGCCAGGAGATCGAGATGGCGGTCGACGAGGCCGAGGCTGTGGACGTGCCGCTCAGGGCAGGCGAATTCTCGCTGCACCACATCCGGCTGGTCCACGGCTCGAAGCCCAACGCGACGCCCGACCGGCGCATCGGCCTCGCGGTGCGCTATATCCCAACCTACGTCCGCCAGGTGAAGATCGACGATTCCGCCATGCTGGTGCGCGGCACGGACCGCCACGGCAACTTCGAGCTCGAACCCCGCCCCGGCGCCGACCTCGACGACGCCGGCCTCGCCGCCCACGCGATGGCCATGCAGCGGATGATCGGTGCAGTCTATTCCGACACCGACGTGACGGAGGCGAGGCGGTAGGCTGAGGCGGCGCGCCGTTGGCCGGGTGGCCCGATTGCCCCCGGGTGGCCTTCGGGACCGCAGTCTCCGGCCGGCCGCGCGGCTTGACATCGGCGAATTTGCGGACGCACTTCATGGCCCGTTCGCCTCTTGAATGGGCGAGTGGGTCGGGACACAATTTTGACTGTCCGCAATTACGACGCGGGGCAACGATGCGTCGGCGTGGCGGCGCGTCGGGAGCCACGAAGGATCGACGCGGCGCGTCGGTCTCCGGCGCCCTGGGAGGGAATTTCACGATGACACGGAATATTCGAAGCGCGACGGCGATTCTGGCGGCAGGACTGGCCGCACTGACCGGCGCAACGACACTGTCCGCGCCGGCCCTTTCGGCCGGCTATCCCGACAAGCCGATCACCATGCTGGTCGGCTTCAGGGCCGGCGGCGGGGTCGATACGGTCGGGCGGCTGATCGCCAAGCATATGGAAGGGACGCTCGGCCAGCCGGTGGTGCCGACCGCCAAGGCCGGCGCCGGCGGCGGCGTACTGGCGGCGGCGCTCGCCAAGGCGAAGCCGGACGGCTACACCATCGGCATCGCGGTCACCAGCACCTGGTCGTTCAACCCGGTGTTCGCGCGCAAGAAGCGCTACGGCGTGAACGACGCGACCCTACTCGCCTCGATCGCCCGGGCGCAGTGCGCGATTTTCGTCGGGGCGAAATCGCCATACAAATCGCTAAAGGACGCCTTTGCCGCGGCCAAGGGCGGCAAGGCCCTTTCGGCCTCCTCGCCCGCTCCGCCGGCGACCTTCCTGATGCGCCATCTGGCCGGGAAGAACGGCGTCAAGCTGCGGGTCATCAACGTCAAGGGCACGCCGGCCGTGATCCAGCAGGTCCTGGGCGGCCATGTCGACCTCGGCTGGAGCGGCGGCCACCACATCCCCTATCTGCGCACGGGCGAGGTGCGGGTGATCGCGGCGACCGACGACCGGCGGCTCAACGCGCCGTCCGACACGGTGCCGACGCTCAAGGAGATGGGCTACGATATCTCCTTCTGCGGCGCCTACATCATCGCGGCGCCCAAGGGCCTGCCGGCGGATGTCAGGGCGAAGCTCGACGGGGCGCTCAAGGCCGCAATCGACTCCGATCCGGTGCAGACCTTCATTACCCGCCGGAAGCTGGCGCCGAATTACCAGGGCTCCGAAGGGCTGACCAGGGAAGTGCAGGCGGAAGCCGCTGATTGGGCCAAGGTCAAAGCCGGTCTCAAGAAGAAATAGCGGGCGCGAGGGCGGCGCGTTCGGCCGGCATGCGGGGATTGCACCGATGCGCGCCCTCGACGCCGTTGCCGCCGCATCGCTCGGCGCGTTCGGCTTGGTGACGCTGTTCGTCTTCATACCGGGGACGATCGACGATCCGGGCATGGACGATCTGGCGCCGGCCTTCATGCCGCAGGTCATAGCCATCCTGCTGACCGGCCTCGCCGCCCTGCTGGCGCTGCGCAGCCTGCTGCGCCGGCCGGCGGCGGGAGACCCGGCGGAGGGGGAATCGGCGCATGGAGAAGCTCCGCTCACCCGGCGCCATGCCGGTTTCGTCCTTCTGGTTGCGGCGTGGCTGGCGGCAGTATTCGCCATCGTCGCATGGGTCGGCTACTTGCCCGGCGGAGCCGCCGTCGTAGTCGGCGCGATGCTGCTGATGCGGATTCGCCGGCCCCTGCTTACCGCCGCCGTCGCCTGCGCCGCCCCACTAGTCCTGTGGGCGGTGTTCTGGCAGATCCTTACCATCCCGCTGCCGTAGGGGCGGTATATTCAGCAACAGTTCGTCCAGCATCGCAGGCGCAGTTCGGTAAAGCAGGCTGTGCGGTTCTGCCCCTCCCCCAAGGGAAAGGGGATGCGGGCAGCGCATTTTTCGCAGATGAAACCCGTAGAGAGATTCATCCGGGAGCATCGCGACCATCCCTGAAACAGACCGGTCTATCTATTCCAGACGGTCGGCCGGAATGCCGATCCTGGCACGGGAGGCATCGCGAAGGCTCGCCCTGGAGGAGGGAGCGTCCGCCCCCTACCCGCTCGGCACGGTCGCCTGCATGGCGGGGCGCTGGGCATAGATCGCATACCAGTCGGCGAGCGCCGGCCAGCCGCCGCGCCAATCCTTTTCGGCGAAGCGGAAATCGAGATAGCCGAGGGCGCAGCCGAAGGCGATGGCGCCGAGGCTCGTATCCGCCGCGGACGGATCGCCGAGGTCCGCCACCTCCGTGCACATCCGGTCCAGCGCCCCGTCGATCTTTCCCATCTGGGCTTCGATCCAGCCATCCCACTGCTTTTCTTCCGGCCGCACGAAGGTCTCGTAGCGGCACAGCACGGCGGCATCCAACAGGCCGTCGACCAGCGCCTCCTGCCGTTTGGCCGTCCAGCGGGCTTCGCCGTCGGCCGGCATCAGCCGGCAGCCGCTCTCGGCGTTCAGGTAGTCGGTGATGACGCCGGAATCGTAGAGCACCGCGCCATCGTCGGTCACCAGGGTCGGGATTTTCTTGACCGGGTTGACGGCGGCCAGCGCGGCGTCCGGCTGATGCGGCGCGGTCGCCAGGACATGCAGCTCGATCCGGTCGTCGAGGCCGCATTCCATGGCGAAGATGCGAACCTTGCGCACGAAGGGGGAGGCCAGGGCGGCGAACAGTTTCATGAGTCTATCCTATGGGGGCCAGTCAGGGTGTCGGTTCGGAATTCGGAGCGCGGCCGGTCAGCCCCGGAACACGTCCTTGCGTTGCCGGACTTCGGCGAAGACCTCGACCGGCGAGCCGCCGGCCAGCCCGACCGTGGCGGCGACCCCGGCATCGTCGGCGCGCAGGAAGGGGTTGGTGCGCTTCTCGACGCCGAGCTTGCCCGGCACCGTGGCGATGCCGGCGGCGCGCATCCGGTCGATCTCGGCGGCCCGGGCGGTCAGGTCGGCATTGGCCGGATCGACCGTCACCGCAAAGCGGGCGTTGGCTTGGGTGTATTCGTGGGCGCAATAGACGTTGGCGCTGTCCGGCAGGGCGCGCAGCTTGCCCAGGCTGGTCCACATCTGTGCCGGCGTGCCCTCGAACAGCCGGCCGCAGCCGAGCAGGAACAGGGTGTCGCCGCAGAACAGGGCGTCGCTGCCGGCGAACCAGTAGGCGATGTGGCCGCGGGTGTGGCCCGGCACGTCGAAGACCTCGGCGCGTGCATTGCCGAAATCGTAGGCGTCGCCGTCGCCGACCTCGATATCGATACCCGGTATCCGGTCGCGGTCGGCCCGCGGGCCGACGATCGTACAGCCGGTCGCCGCCTTGATCTCCCGGTTGCCGCCGGTGTGGTCGCCGTGATGATGGGTGTTGAGGATATGGGTGATCGCCCAGCCGCGGCGCTCGGCCTCGGCCAGCGGCGCATCGGCGACCGCCGGATCGACCGCCGCGGTCAGATTCTGCGCCGGCTCATGGGCGAGCCAGACATAATTGTCGTTTAGGACGGGAATGCGGACGACTTCCAGCTGTGACATCGGGACGTATCCGGCAGCGAAAGGGATGCTGACGCTATCTAGCACTGCACCCGAACCTGGCCAACCGTTTGCCGGCGCCATTTTCGGCGCTCCAACTGCCGAATTCGCCGCCATGCCTTGACCGTACCGAATGTTCCGACCAGCTTGTGTCTGGTTTAATGATATTGTTGCCCATCAGAAGGCCGGCCCCGTGTCTGAAATTGGCGCTTTCGAAGCAAAAACCCATCTCCCCCGGCTGCTCCAACGGGTGGAAGCAGGCGAACGATTCGTCATCACCAAACATAATCGGCCGGTTGCCGAGTTGATCCCATTCCGGCCGCATGACGCCGAGAAAGTGCGGTCTGCAATTGCCGGCCTGAAAGCGTTTCAGAAGACACACAGTCTTGGGGGAATGTCGGTCCGCCAAATTCTAAAAGAAGCGCGGAAACTTTGATGGCGTTCGTTCTCGATTGCTCGTTCGCCCTAGCCTGGGTCTTCCCCGACGAGGCCACCGAAGCGACCGCCCGGTTACGCGATTCTCTCATCGATGATCGTGCGTATGTCCCATCCCTCTGGCCTGTCGAGGTCGGCAGCGTGTTGCTCGCCGCGACCCGGAGGGGGCGGATCGACATGGAGGAGTGGTCGATGATTTGCGCGAACCTTGAGGCGCTTCCCATCGAGATAGACCCGATCTCGCCGTCCCGTGCCTGGGGAGCAGCCCTCGATCTCGCCCACAGGCACGATTTGTCCGCGTACGACGCGATGTATCTCGAGCTTGCGGTGCGGTTGCAGATACCGCTCGCCACGCTGGACCGAAAGCTCCGCACCGCCGGACAGGCTGCCGGTATAGATGCGCCGAAGATAGCCTAGAACGACGGACGAAAGAGCTTCGCGGAAGTATTGCCGCCCTACCCCGCATTGGACCGCCCATGTGGACCGACGTTGCCGACCTGCATGCGTTTTACGCTTCGCCGACCGGCCGGATGGCGCAGCGGCTGATCCGGCGCAAGCTGCGCCAGATGTGGCCCAGCGTGGGCGGCGCGACGGTGCTGGGTTTCGGCTATGCGACGCCCTATCTGCACCGGTTCCAGAGCGAGGCGGTGCGGGTTTGCGCGCTCATGCCGCCGCAGCAGGGTATCCTGCAGTGGACGGTGGACGGCAAGGTTGCCGTCGGCCTCGCCGACGAAACACTATTCCCGCTGCCCGACCGCTCGATCGACCGCCTGCTGCTGATCCACGCCATCGAGGCGAGCGAAGCCCTGCGCCCGATGCTGGCGGAATGCTGGCGCGTGTTGGCAGACGGCGGCCGGATGATCGTGGTGGCGCCCAACCGGCGCGGCATCTGGGCCCGGCTGGAGCGCACCCCGTTCGGCCAGGGCCGGCCATTTTCCGAAGGCCAGATCCGCCGCCTGCTGCGCGAGACCCAGTTCACCCCGGTGCGCAGCGAGGCCGCCCTGTTCGCGCCGCCGGTCCGCCGCCGCATGATCCTGTCGACGGCCAATGCCTGGGAGCGAATCGGCGAACGCTGGCTCGGCCTGATCGCCGGCGTCACCCTGACCGAAGCGACCAAGCAGGTCTATTCCGCCGTAGCCCTGCCGGCGCGCTCACCCTTCCGTATCCTGCCCGCCCCTGTCCGCCCTGCGGCGGCAAGGGAGCCGGCGTCCGACTGAGGCGGGCTCTATTTGCCGTTGCCCACATCTTCGATGTCGAACGGCACGGTCTGGTAGAGCTTGTTGATCCAGTTGCCCATCAGCAGGTGGCCGTGCGCCTTCCAGGTATTGCGCGGGGTCTTGGACGGATCGTCGTGAGGGAAATAATATTCCGGCACCCGCACCGTATCCGGCCGCGCCTCGATATCGCGGACATACTCGTTGTAGAGGGTACGCGATTCGTATTCGAGATGGTTGAACATGTAGACCGCGTTCAGCGCCTTGTCGGTCACCATGCAGACGCCGGCCTCATCCGATTCGAGCACGATATTCAGGGTTTCATGCTTCTCGATGTCCTTCGCCCGGCATTCGGTGTAGCGCGAGACCGGCACCGGCAGAACATCGTTGAAACCGCGCGCCATCGGGTCGGTCCGCCGGGCCACCCGGTGGGGAAAGACGCCCGACAGCTTGCGCGGCAGCAGGTATTTCGGCACCCGGTAGTGGTGGTAGAGCTGTGCCTGGGCGCCCCAGCAGATGTTGAAACTGGAATGGACGTGGGTCCGGGACCAATCCATGATCGCTTCCAGCTCCTCCCAGTATTTGACCTCTTCGAACTCGATCTCCTCGACCGGCGCGCCGGTGACGATCAGGCCATCGAACCTCTCGTCGCGGATCGCCTCCCACGGCTTGTAGAAGGCGAGCATGTGCTCCTGTGGCGTGTTCGACGGGATATAGTGGGACGGCGAGACCAGGGTCATCTCGATCTGCAGCGGGCTTGCCCCGATCAGGCGCGAAAGCTGGGTCTCGGTCTCGATCTTCTTCGGCATCAGGTTGAGCAGCGCTATCCTGAGCGGCCGGATATCCTGGCGGACCGCGTCCTGCTCGCGCATCACATCCACCCCTTCTTTCTGCAGGATGTGGGCGGCGGGCAGGTCGTCGGGAATCTTGATCGGCATGGGTACGCTCGGTTGCTACAACGGTTCCGGAGCGCTGATATGGCATCCGGGGGGCAGTTGTCGAGATGGCGGAAACATGGACGCCATGCCCCCGGCCGGTGTAGGGGAGGCAGCGCAACCCTCTCCCGCGATACCGGGATCACGCCTCGATATGCCTGCCGACAGCGATTTTGCCGCGGCTGCTCTTGCCGATACCCTCGCCGCGCTGCGCGCCCGGATCGACGATGTCGATTCCCGCATGCTCGCCGCCATTACCGAGCGGATAGAGATTGCGCAGCGAGTCGGCACCGCCAAGGGCGCCGGCGGGAGCGCAAACCACGGCGCGCCGGTGCATCGTCCGGGCAGGGAAGCGACCCTGATCCGGGCGCTGATTGCGCGCTACGAAGGACCGATGGAGCCGGCGGGAATCCACGCGGTCTGGCGCGAGGTAATCGGCGCGTCCATCGCGGTCCAGCGGCCACTGACAATCGTGACTGCGGACCGGGCGGCGGAACAGGCTGCGCGCCTGCACTTCGGCGCCAGCCAGCGCTACGCCTGGGCGGCCAGCCCGATCGTCGATGTGGCGAGCGGCCAAGCGGACATCGCGCTCTTCCCGGTTCTCGACGCCGACGCCTGGAAGGCCGCGGCGGGCCTGCTGGCGGTGCGGCCGGATTGCGCCTTGCTGTGGCGCCTGCCTTTCACTGTGCCGGGCGGCGGCTGGATCGTGGTCGGGCGCGGTGTCACCGAGGAAAGCGGCGACGACCTCACAGTCGTCATCGCACCGCTCGACCGCGTGCCCAACGATCCGGCAATCGAGACCCTGTGCTCCCTGCCCGACGGCCGGGCCGTCCTCTCGGTCGACGGCGAACTCGCCGACGTGCCGGCGGATGCGGGGTCGGCCGATAACCGCCCGGTGCTGCAATTGGGCCGGTTCCCGGCGCCGCTGGTAATCTGATTTAGTGCCGTGCGTTCCGTCACTTTTATGGAGCATGCGCCATGAGCGCGCCTGAATCGCGACCGCAGCCCAGGCCGGGCATCATGAAGATCGCCGCCTATGTCGGCGGCGAAGGCAGCCTGCCCGGTATTGCCGACCCGATCCGCCTGGCCGCCAACGAGAGCGCCCTGGGGCCGAGCCCGAAGGCCGTCGCGGCTTACGAAGCGGCGAAGGATTCGCTGCACCGCTATGCGGAAGGGGGCGCGTCGGCCCTGCGCGAGGCGCTCGGCGCGCAGCACGGCCTCGACCCGGACCGGATCGTCGTCGGCAACGGCAGCGACGAGATCATCGGCCTGCTCGCCCGGGCTTATGCCGGGCCGGACGACGAGGTGCTGTTCAGCCGGCACGGCTTCGCCATGTATCCGATCGCGACGCTGGCAGCCGGCGCAACGCCGGTGATGGCGCCGGAGCAGGACTACCGCGCCGATATCGACGCCATGCTCGACGCGGTCACGGAGCGGACGAAAATCTTGTTTCTGGCCAACCCCAACAATCCGACAGGCAGCTACGTCACCGCCGAAGAGGTCAGGCGCCTGCACGCCGGTCTGCCGCCGCACGTCCTGTTGGTCGTCGACGCTGCCTATGCCGAATATGTCACGCGCAACGACTATACCGACGGGCAGGATCTGGCACAGAAACACGACAACGCCGTCACGATGCGGACCTTCTCCAAGATTTACGGGCTGGCGGCCCTACGGGTCGGCTGGTGCTATGCCGCGCCGGCGGTGTGCGACGTGCTGCACCGGACGCGCGGGCCGTTCAACGTCAATGCCGCGGCCCAGGCGGCGGCGCTGGCGGCGCTGGACGATGTCGCCCATATCGACCGCGCGCGCGCGCACAACGATATCTGGCTGCCCTGGTTCGCCGAGCAGCTTGAGCGATTTGGGCTGACCGTCCTGCCCAGTATCGGCAATTTCGTGCTTGTCGGCTTCCCGGCCGAAGACGGCAGGGACGCCGCCGCGGCCGAGGCCCATCTGAGAAAGGACGGCATCATTCCCCGGCCCGTCGCCGGCTACGGCCTGCCGGAGTTCCTGCGCATCACCATCGGACTGGAAAGCGAAATGCGCGCCGCGGTGGCCTCGCTGCGCAGCTTCGTCGGCCGATGAGCGACGGCGCCCTGCAGTTCGGCCGGGTCGCGGTTATCGGCACCGGCCTGATCGGCTCGTCCCTGCTGCGCGTCATGCGGCGCGAGCGGCTGGCGGACGAACTGGTCGGCTGCGCCCGCCGCGCCGAGGTGCGGGCGCGCATCCTGGAGCTCGGCCTCGTCGACCGGGCGGTCGAGGATCCGGCGGAGGCCGTCGCCGGGGCCGACCTCGTCGTCGTCGCCATCCATCTGGGCGGCTACGCCGGCCTGGCCGAAGCCATTGCCCCGCATCTGAAGCCCGGCGCGATCGTGACCGATGTCGGTTCGGCGAAGCAGGCGGCGATCGTTGCCCTCGGCGCTCCCCTGCCGGAAGGCGTGCATCTGGTGCCCGGCCATCCGATCGCCGGTACGGAATTTTCGGGCCCTGACGCGGGCTTCGCCGAACTGTTCGAGGACCGCTGGTGCATCCTGACTCCGCCGGAGGGTACGGACCCGGCCGCCCTTGATGCCGTTGCCGCCCTGTGGCGCGCCGCCGGTTCCGAGATCGAGATCATGGACCCGCTGCACCACGACCTGGTGCTCGCCATGACATCCCACCTGCCCCATTTGATCGCCTACACCATTGTCGGCACGGCGACGGAGCTGGAGGAGGACGTGCAGGCCGAGGTCGTCAAATTCTCGGCCGGCGGCTTCCGCGATTTCACCCGCATTGCCGCCACCAAGCCGGATTTCTGGCGCGATGTGTTCCTGACCAACCGGGAAGCCGTGCTGGAAATGCTCGATCGCTTCACCGAAGACCTCTCGGCCCTGCGCCGCGCCGTCCGGCGCAGCGACGCCGACGCCATCATGGCCCGCCTCGCCCGCACCCAGCACATCCGCGCCGACGTGATCGCACTTGGACAGGATACGGAATGGCGGCGGTAGGGATACCCGTTCGACCGAACCCGGCAGGCAAGCCGTGACCGTAGTGAGAAATTCGGTTTAGACTCGCGCCGATGAGCTGGCCCGAAAACGAGGAAAGCCTCGAAGAGCGCCGGACGCGCTGGAGGGCGCGGTATGCCGAAAGCGATGCGGCGGCGGGAATCGAGACGACCGGGGACTTCACGCCGTTCCGGCAGATGGACGACGTCTTCACACGGGCCTTCTGGGACGAGCGCGTGCGCACGAAGGAGTCGGATGCATTCTTCGACTCCTACCGGGCGGACTTCACCGCGCGCCGGGGAGACGGCTTCAACCAGAGGGATTTCGCGCTCCGCAACGCCTCCTGGCTGATCTCCGACCTGATTACCGACCGCCATGCCGGGCAGGGCCGGCGGGAGGGTTTCCAGGCGGCAATCTCGGACGACACGCCGGTCGTCGCGGAGAAAGTCGCGATCGGGGACCGGGAGGCCATGTCGGCCGAGATCAAGAAGGTGGCCCGGTTTTTCGGCGCAAGCCTGTGCGGAATCACCGGGTACGACGAACGCTGGACCTATGAGTCGCGGGTGGACGTGCGCGACTTCTCCGAGGCTCCGGTCGGCCTGCCGGAAGGGCTGGAAAGCGTTATCGTGCTCGGCCACGAAATGGACGAGGGGCTGGTGGCGACCTACCCCTCGGCGCTGGCCGGTGCGGCGACCGGGCGGGAGTACAGCCACGAGGCCGCCATCGTGATGCAGACCGCCGCCTACATCAGGGCGCTCGGCTTTCGCGCGGTCGGGTCGATGAACGACACGGCGCTCGTTATTCCCTATGCCCTCAAGGCCGGGCTCGGCGAATACGCCCGCAACCAGCTTGTCATTACGCCGGAGACGGGCCCGCGCCTGCGCTTCTCCAAGATCTTCACCGACCTGCCGCTGGCGCACGACGCGCCGCGCAAGCTCGGCGTCGCGGAGTTCTGCGCCATTTGCACGCGCTGCGCGGATGCCTGCCCGGTCAACGCCCTGCCCTACGGCCCGCCGAAAGCGGACCGCCCGAACCGGTCCGCCATCCAGGGCGTGGTGAAGTGGACGTCGGATGCCGAGAAATGCTTCGGCTATTGGGCGAAGCTCGCTTCCGACTGCGCGATATGCCTGCGCGTCTGTCCCTTCAACCGGGATTTCCGGCGCCGGACGAACCGGCTGTGGCTGCGCCTCGCCCTCTCGCCGCTGCGCCGCCTAGCGCTCTGGCTCGACGACCGGACTAGCCGCGCGCAACGGCTGCGGCCGAGGGACTGGTGGTCGGGCGACCGGTAAAGGCCGCAAGAAAGCCGAAACGAGAGCTCCAGCCGCCCTACTCTGCCGGCCGAACCTCGGCGGTGCCGACCATGGTGTCACGAGTCACGATGCCGGCCAGCCTTTCCTCCAGCCAGCCTTCGGTGCCCGCGGGCTGCATCGGCAATACGAGGTAGCGCATGTCGGCGGTCGAATCGTGGACGCGGACCTCGCGGGCCGGATCGATCTCGGTGCCGAATTCGCGCAGCACGCCGCGCGGGTCGCGCACGGCGCGGCTGCGGTAAGCGTAGCTCTTGTACCAGTCCGGCGGACGGCCGAGGATGAAGACCGGGTAGCAGGAGCACAGGGTACAGACGACGACGTTGTGGACGGCGGCCGTGTTCTCCACCACGACGATGTCGGCAGCCACCGGGTCGATCTCCATCTCCTCCTTGATCGCCTGCTTGCCTCGGGAGAGCAGACGCGCCTTGAACCCTTCGTCTGTCCAGGCGCGGGCGACGATCTTCGCGCCGAGCGCCGGGGAGCGCCGGTCGATCTGTTCGATCATGGCGCGCATGTCCGCGGCGCTGAACACGCCCTTCTCGATCAGCAGGCTGCGCGTCGCCGCGGCGAGATGCTGGTAGTAGCCCTGCGGCTCGTCGGCCTCTACGGCGGCGTGGCTGTGGTCGTGGGGATCGTCATGTGGCATCGCTGCTGTCTTCCGTTACGGCCGGCTCCAGCCAGTGTTCGTAGATTTCGATGTCGATCGTGTCGTTTGGATTGCCGGTATAGTCGTCCCAGACATGGCGCTGGTCGAAGCGCACGCGATAAAGCGAGACGCGCGCCGCGTTGTAGTTGCCGAAGGCCAGGTCCTCCGGATTTTTGTAGGCGCCGCAGACTCGCTCGACTTCGCCGGTCTTGCCGCGGATGTAGAAGGGCGTGCGGATATGCCGCCGACCGGTCGGGAAGCGAGCCGAAACGGTGACGGCGTCGCCGGGATTGAAAAGGGGATCTGTCATGCGCCCGCCTCCAGCGCCTTCACCCGCGCGTCCAGTTCGGCGCGGTCGAGGACGCCCTTCTCGACCAGGATGTTGCTGAGCGACGCGATCCAGCGCTCGTAGTAGCCGATGGTGTCGTAAAGTTCCGGCGGCAGTTCCTCGATGCCGCGGCGCAACTCGTCCACGGTGACGAACCTGTCCTTGCGCATGGAGAGCAGGCGCATGATCGCCTCGACCCGTTTCTCCCACGGCTCGATCTCGTGCGCCGACGGCGTCACCGGGCCCTTGTCGAGGCCACCCATATCGTGCTGCTGGCGGATATCGTCGGACATGGTCATTCCCTTTAACGGCCCTTGAAGACGCCTTCGCGCCGCTCGATGAAGGACCGCACACCTTCGGCGAAATCCTCGCTCGGGGCAATCTCCGCCAGTTGCCGCCGGAACGCCCGCTCGGCGGCTTCCGGTCCCTGCCGCACAGAGATCGCGGAATTTTCCCGGCTTGCGCGGACGGCGAGCGGCGCCTGCCTGGCAATGCTCCCGGCAAGTTCGAGGGCACGGGCCAGGCCCCCGCCCTTCGGAACCACTTCCTGCACGAAACCGAGCCGCAGCGCAGTCGCGGCGTCGAACTCGTCGCCGGTCAGCAGCCAGCGCTGGGCGTTGCCCCAGCCGGCGCGCTCGACGAAGCGGATCGTCGCCCCGCCGAACGCCATCAGGCCGCGTTTCACTTCCAGCTGGCTGAAGCGGGTGTCCTCTTCGGCAACGACGACATCCGCCGCCAGCATCAGTTCGATGCCGATGGTGAAGCAGATGCCCTTGACCGCGGCGACGACCGGCTTGGCCCGGAACGGCGGACGCAGGTCGAACGGATCGACCAGGTCGCGGGGGAAGAAGTCGGGTTCCGTAATGTCGAACGCGCTCAGTTCCAGCCCGGCGGTGAAATGGTCGCCCGCGGCGTGCAGCACGGCGCAGCGCAGGCCATCGTCGGCCTCGTAGTCGGCATAGGCGCGCGCCAGTTCCCGGCACATCTTCGGCGTGAAGCCGTTGTATTTGGCCGGCCGGTCGATGCCGATCGGGAACAGGTGGCCGCGCCGTTCGGTGGCGATGCGGCCCAGTTCCGGACTCGCGTCCGGATGTGTCCTGTGCGTCGCGTCGACGTCGTTCATCGGGCGGCGGTCCTCAGGGCTCTCGTTTGCCGAACTGACGGCGGTGCCGGGCGAATGTGACACCCGGACCCTTCGTCTTTCAACCCCTCATCCCTATAGTCCGGCCAGCCTGCGCCAGCCCCCCAAAAAGGACTCCCGCCATGTTCGAGACCGGTATCGACAGCGACGGCATCGCGGTTATCAAGTGGAACATCCCGGACCGGCCGGTCAACGTGATGAACGAGACCACGATGGCCGGGTTCCGCGACGAGGTGGAAAGGGCGATCGCCGACGACGCGGTGAAGGGCGTCGTCATCGCCTCGGCCAAGGACGATTTCATCGCCGGCGCCGACATCGACGGTTTCCTGGAGGACCTCAGCGTCGAGGCCCTGCTGCCCCAGTTCTTGATGTTCGACCGGGTCGGGCGGGCGATGGAGACCTGCGGCAAGCCCTTCGTCGCGGCGATCAACGGCCACGCGCTGGGCGGCGGCTTCGAGACCGCGCTGTGCTGCCATTACCGGATCGCGGCGGACAATCCGAAGGCGCGCATCGGCCTGCCGGAGATCGGCCTCGGCGTCTTGCCGGGCGGCGGCGGCACCCAGCGCATCCCGCGCATGCTCGGCCTCCAGGCCGGGTTGCAGATGCTGCTCGATGGTCGGAAGCATACGGTCGACGAGGCGGCGAAGATGGGGCTGGTCGACGCGGTCGTGCCGCCGGGGGAACTGCTGGACGCCGCGAAGAAGTGGGCGCTGGACAACCCGGACGCAAGCCAGCCCTGGGACCGAAAGGGCTTCCGCTTGCCCGGCGGCAACGTGCAGAGCCAGGCCGGCATGCAGCTCTTCCCGGCGGCCAACGCCATGGGACGGGAGCGCAGCTTCGGCAACTATCCGGCGGTCCAGGCGATCCTGTCCTGCGTCTACGAAGGCTGCCAGCGCCATATCGATGTCGGCCTCAGGGTCGAGAGCAAGTATCTCGTCAATATGATCCGTCATCCGGTGACCAAGGCGATGGTGCGCACCGGTTTCTTCGAGATGGCCAAGGCGCGCAAGCTGAAGGCGCGGCCCGAAGGCGTGCCGAAGGCGAAAATCGGCAAGATCGGCATTCTGGGCGCCGGCATGATGGGCGGCGGGATCGCCACGGCCAGCGCCGGCCGCGGCATCGATTGCGTATTGAAGGATATCAACCGGGCCACGGCCGAAAACGGCAAGGCGCGCGCGGCCGCGCCGCTGGAGCGGCGGGTCAAACAGGGCCGGATGACGGCGGAGCAGGCCTCCGCCCTGCTCGGCCGGATCGCGCCGACCGACGACTATGCCGACCTCGACGGCAGTGATCTGGTAATCGAGGCGGTGTTCGAGGACCGGGCGATCAAGGCTTCGGTGACCGAAGCCGCAGAAGCGCGGCTCGGCGACGACGCGATCTTCGCCTCCAATACCTCGACCCTGCCGATCACAGGCCTGGCCGAGGCGAGCGCCAGACCGGCCAATTTCATCGGCCTGCACTTCTTCTCGCCGGTCGAGAAGATGCCCCTGGTCGAGGTCATCCGCGGCGCCCGAACCGGCGACGCAGCGGTCGCCACGGCGCTCGATTATGTCCAGGCGATCGGCAAGACGCCGATCGTGGTCAACGACGGCCGCGGCTTCTTCACCAGCCGGGTCTTCGCGACCTTCGTGATGGAAGGCATCGCGATGCTGAAGGAAGGCGTCGCGCCGGCCCTGATCGAGAACGCCGCCAGGATCGCCGGTATGCCGGTCGGCCCGCTCGAGGTGGTCGACAACACCAGTCTCGGCCTGTCGCTCGCCATCCGGCGCCAGTGGAAGAAGGACCTGGGCAAGGCCTACACCGGCCATCCGGCGGACGATGTGTTCGAGTTGTTCGTCGAGACGCTGGACCGGCCGGGCCGCAAGGCGGGCAAGGGCTTCTACGACTGGCCGGAGGACAGGCCAAAACGGCTGTGGCCGGAGTTGGGCCGCCATTTCCCGCGCGCCGCCGACCAGCCGGACGTCGGGGAAGTCAAGCAACGCCTGCTCCACATCCAGTCGGTCGAGGCCTTGCGCTGCCGGGCCGAAGGCGTGGTGACGGAGCGCGCCGACGCCGATGTCGGCTCGATTCTCGGCTGGGGCTTCCCGATGTACACCGGCGGCGTCCTCTCCTGGGTTGGCCAGACTGGCGTGGACGAATTCACCGACCGGTGCAACGCGCTGGCCGACAAGCACGGCGAGCGCTTCTTCCCGCCCGACGAAGTGGAAGCGTTGGCGGTGTAGTCCGGAAGCCAGCCGTTCTATCGGCGCCGGACTTCGGTTGAAATGACGATCGCGGGTAACGGATAATTCTGGAGAGGGTGACAGGCGGACGGATTGTGCTCTAACGTTTCCTGGCGCGGCGCATGCCGGTCGCGGACCACCGCGGATAGACTTATGAAGCTGGCGGATTCGCAGATAGCGCAGTTCCGGGACGACGGATTCCTGATCCTGCCCTCGCTGTTCTCGGCGGAGGAGGTCGCGGTCCTGAAGGCAGAGCTGCCGCGCCTGTTCGCCGAGCGCCGGCCGGAGAATTTCCGGGAGAAGGGCAGCGACGCCGTGCGCACGGCGATGGCCCTGCACCTGCGCAACGCGGTCTATGCCCGCCTCGTCCGCCATCCCCGCCTCGTCGAACCGGCCCGGCAGATTCTCGGCGACGGGCTCTACGTCCAGCAGGTCAAGGTGAACGCCAAGGAAGCTTTCTCCGGCGACGTCTGGCAATGGCACTACGACTTCGCGACCCATCGCGGCGAGGACGGCGTGCCCGAGCCGCTGGCGCTCAACCTGCATGTGCTGCTCGACGAGGTGAACGAGTTCAACGGCCCGATCGTTTTCATCCGCGGCTCGCACCGGCGGGGCGCCGCGCCGGTGACGCTGGATACCGAGACGACGAGCTATCCACTCTGGGTGGTCGACAACGGGACCGTGAGCGGCCTGGTGGCCCAGGGCGGCCTGGTCGCCGCCAAGGGGCCGCCCGGCACGGTGCTGATCTTCGGCGACACGCTGGTCCACGGCTCGTCGATCAACATGACACCCTGGCCGCGCACCATCTTCTCGCTGATCCTCAACCCTGTCTCCAACGCGCTGACCCGCCACCGGCGGCCCGACCACCAGCACCACCGCGACCTGACCCCGGTCGCCCCGCTCGGCGACGGCTGCCTGCTCGAAGCCGCGGCAGGGTAACGGGTTGGCGGCAGTAGAAAGGCGGGAAAAGCCGCGCCATTCGGGGATTTGCACAATCTGAAAGTAGCAGTTTCGATTTGTGCAGCCGGCGCGCCTGCACCGCGACTGCCCTACCCCGCCAGCCGCAAATTCACCCGGCGGTTGCGGCGGCCCTTGTTTTCGATCTTGCCGATGGCGACGGGACCGATCTCGCCGGTCCGCGCGACATGGGTGCCGCCACAGGGTTGCAGATCGACGGTATTCGCCGCATCGCCGATCCTCAGCAGGCGAACCGTCCCGGCGCCCATCGGCGGCTTGACCGAGAGAGTGCGCACCAGGTCCGGGCGGGCCGCCAGTTCCGCATCCGCGATCCATTCGGCGCCGACCGGCAGATCGGCCGCGATCAGCTCGTTGAGCGCGGCTTCGATGGCGGTCTTGTCGAGGGACGTGTCCGGCAGATCGAAATCCAGCCGCCCCTTGCCATCGCCGACCTGTCCGCCGGTGACGTCGCCGTCGATCGCGGCGCACATCAGGTGCATCGCGGTATGGACGCGCATATGGCGATAGCGGCGCTCCCAGTCGATGGTGCAGGCCACCCGGTCGCCCGCGGCCGGCAGCGCGGCGCCGTCCGCCGGGATGTGCCGGTGTTCGCCGGTTGCGCGGTCCTTGCGGGTATCGGTAATCGCGGTTTCGCCGCCGCCAGGCAGCGTCAGCGTCCCCGTATCGCCGGGCTGGCCGCCGCCCAGCGGATAGAACACCGTGCGATCGAGCACGATCTCCTCCGGCCCCGCACGCAGGACCGTGGCGTCGCAGGTTCTCAGGTAGGCGTCGCCGCGGAACAGTTCTTCGGTCATGGCGTCCTCTTCATGCGTCACCGCCGCCCAGTACGCGGAGGTAGACCTCGCGGTCGATGTTGCCGCCGCTCAGTACGAGGCCGGCCTTGCGGCCCGCCATAGCCTCGCGCTCCTTGACCAGCGCGGCCAGGGCCGCCGCACCGGCGCCCTCGGCGATATTGTGGGTGTCGGTATAGTAGGCCCGCATGGCGGCCTCGATTTCGGCCTCGCTCACCGTGACGATCCGCGCCGCGCCGCGGTTGACGATGGCGACCGCGTCCGGCGCCGGGACGCGGCAGGCCATGCCGTCCGCCATGGTATCGGCGGAATTGGTCGAGACCGGCTGGCCGGCCTCGAAGGACAGGGCATAGGCGGCAGCATTCTCCGCACAAACTCCGACGATTTCGGTGGCGAGGCCCAGCGCGTCGCGCGCCGCAATTACGCCGCAGATGCCCGAGCCGAGGCCGATGGGCACGTAGACGGTGTCGAGGTCCGGCACGGCGCGGAAGAATTCAAGGGCGTAGGTCGCCGTGCCGTGGACCAGCGGTTCGGCGAAGGAGCCGACCATGTGCAGGCCGCGCTCCCCTGCCAGGGCCTCGGCATATTCCAGCGCTTCCTGGAAATCGCTGCCGCGGACGACCAGCTCGCAGCCCTGAGCCTGCATCGCGGCGTTCTTTTCGCGGCTGTTACCCTCGGGCACGACGATGACCGGATGCAGCCCGTTGCGCCGGGCGGCCACCGAAATAGCCTGGCCGTGATTGCCGCGGGTCGCTGCGATGGCGCCCTGCACTGCCGGTTCCGACCGGCGCAGGCGGCTCATGTAGACCAACCCGCCGCGAATCTTGAAGGCGCCGATCGGCGTGTGGTTCTCGTGCTTCACCCAGACCTCGGCGCCGGTTCGCGCGCACAGCAATGGCCAGCAATGCGCCGGAGTCGGCGGCATGACGGCGCGGACGGTTTCGGCCGCCGCTTCGATGGCTGCAAGATCGGGGAGCATCATCGGCGTCTCCTGCGGGGAATACGGCTAGTGCGCGTATTTCTGGGCGATCCAGGTGCCGAACAGGATGAGCAGGCCGGCAACGAGGATGGTCCAGGTGATCCGTTCGCCCAGAATGGCCGCCGCGGCGACGACGGACAAGACCGGTTGCAGGAACTGGAAGACTGCGATCCTTGCAATGCCGCCCCGGTTCATCGCCAGGAACCACAGCGCATAGCCGGCGAGCGACGAGAACAAGGTGAGCCAGCCGATCCCGAGCCAGCTGTCGGGCGTTACCTGCGACCAATCGGTGTAGGGATAGAGGATCAGGATCGCCGGAACGGTCAGCATCAGGGCGGCGCCGAGGCCGTAGAAGGTCGCGCTCCAGCTTCCGACCACCGGCCCCAGCTTGGCGCCGGCGACATAGCCCGCCGAGCACAGGCACACGCCGGCGAAGACGACCAGGTCGCCGACCAGCCAGGTCGCCGACAGGGTGAGATCGCCCCCCGGCTTGGTGAAGACGATCAGCAGCACCGTGCCGGCAATCGCGATCGCCGCGCCGAGCCACCAGCCGAACCGCGGCCTGACACGGTTGACGATGGCGGCAATCAGGCCGGTGATGACCGGCAGCAGCGCCATGATCAGCGCGGCGTGGCTGGCGTTGGCGAGCGCGACCCCGAGGCTCAGGACCGTCGGCCAGATCGCGAAGTTGACCCAGCCGGAAATAACCAGTAGCCAACGGTGCCGCGCCCGTTTCGGGAGGGGCAGCCGGAAGGCCATTGCGATACCGAGGCCGATGAATCCGGCCAGCATCGAACGCAACGCGCCCGCCGTCAGTCCGTCGATGCTCTCGACAGCGGCCCGGTTGGCCACGACCGTCCCCGACCAGAAGATCAGCGTGACGAGCGCCGCCGCCAGCGCGACCGGCGGCAGGCCGCGATCGGCGGCGCCGGGCCCCGCGCCGGGCGCGGCCGGCGCGGGCAAACCGATATGATTTCTTCGAGATACGGCGCGCCGGAACCCGCAA
>FZLR01000176.1 GCA_900197615.1 Rhodospirillaceae bacterium Spongia-Bin9 | reverse complement strand
ACTGGCGGCCGAAGGCGTCCATCTGCATCTCTCCGCGCGCACGGCGGCGCGGCTGGACGGGCTGAAGGCGGAGATCGAGGCGGCGCATCCGGTTTCGGTCGCCTGCCGTCCGCTCGACCTCTCGACGAGCGAAGGCCAGGCCGCACTCGGGGAAGCCTGTCCGGACGCCGATATCCTGGTCAACTCGGCAGGCGCGATCCCCAAGGGCCGGATCGACGAAATCCACGAGCCGCAATGGCGTGCGGTGTGGGACCTCAAGGTCTTCAGCACGATCAACCTGTGCCGGCACTATTATGCCGCCATGAAGGCGCGCGGCGGCGGCGTGATCCTCAACATCGTAGGCAACGGCGGCGAGAAGCCGGTCGCCGACTATATCTGCGGCAGCACGGCCAACGCCGCGCTGATGGCCTTCACCCGGGCGCTCGGCGGCGGTGGCCCGAAGGACGGCGTGCGCGTCGTCGGCCTCAATCCGGGCCCGGTCGCGACGGAAAAGCTGGTCGGCATGATGCGCAAGGCGGCGCACGACGCCTTCGGCGACGAGGAACGCTACACCGAATATTTCGCGCCCTTCGCCTACGGCCGCGCCGCGACGGTCGGGGAGATCGCCGACATGGCCGTCTTCCTGGCGAGCGACCTGTCGAGCTACACCACCGGCACGGTCGTGACGGTCGACGGCGGCATGGTGAACAAGGGCCCGCTGTTCTGAGCCGGCGGATGGCCAGCCTTCCGCCGTCGCGCCCGCCGGTGTACCTTTCACCTCGCAGGAGGGACGGCGCCATGTGGACGATGCAGCGGATTGCGGACCTGGTGCAGCCCGGCCGGGTGCACCGGGACGCCTATACCGATCCGGCGATCTTCGACCTGGAGATGGAACGGATCTTCGGCCGGGCCTGGCTCTTGCTCGGCCATGACAGCCAGGTTCCGCGCCCCGGCGATTTCGTCACGACGCAGATGGGCCGGCAGCCGGTGCTCATGGTGCGCCAGCGCGGCGGCGGCGTGAAGGTGCTGTTCAACCGCTGCGCCCATCGCGGATCGACCGTGTGCAGCGCGGCGAAGGGCGCGGTTACGCAGTTCGTCTGCCCCTATCACGGCTGGACCTACGGTCTGGACGGCGAGTTGCTCGCCGTGCCGTCGCCGGCCGGCTATGCCGAGGACGGCCATCCGCAGCGCCGCCTGGGACTCTCCGAGGTGCCGCGGACGGAAGTCTATCGCGGCTTCGTCTTCGCCAGCCTGGCCGCGGACGGCCCGTCGCTGCGCGACTTTCTCGGCCCGCTGCGCTCGTCCTTCGACGATCTGGTCGACCGGGCGCCGGACGGCGACGTCGAGGTCGCCGGCGGCGTCTCGCGCCACGCCTATGACGGCAACTGGAAATTCGTGCTGGAGAACCATCTGGACACGATCCATCCGCGCCATGTCCACGCCTCCTCGATCGCTGCGGCCAACGCGCAGGACGACAGCCGGCCGACCGACGGCGCCGGCGAGGTCGGGGTGCGCCAGATGCGCCAGAACGGGGCGCCGAACGACTTGTGGGAGGGCCTCGGCCTGTGGGTCGCCGAGGGCGGCCACGGCTATATGGGCGACTATCACGACGACGAGAAGCTGGTCGCGGCGTCGGACGACCCGGTCCATGTCGACTACCAGCGCCGCATGGAGGCGGCCTACGGGCCGGCGCGGGCGCGGGAGATCCTGTCGATCACGCGCTGGAATTCCATCGTGTTTCCGAACGTCTCCTTCATGAGCCAGTTCGGCCAGCTGCGCATCGTGCGCCCGGTCGCCGCCGGCCGCACGGTGCTCGACACCTACGTCTTTCGCCTCAAGGGCGCGCCGGAGGAGATGTTCCGCCGCGCCGTCGCCTTCGCCAACGTGGTCAACGGCACCGGCTCGCCCGTATTGACCGACGATCTGGAGGTCTACGAGCGGCTCCAGACCGGCCTCGGCGCCGACGGCAACGAATGGGTCGATACCGGCCGCGGCCTCGGCCGCGACGTGCGCGACGAGGGTAACGGCCTCGACCGCGGCGGCACCGGCACCAGCGAGATCGCCGTGCGCAACCAGTTCCGCGCCTGGGCCGACTACATGACCGACGCCGGCGCCGCCGATGCCGGCGCAACCGGTGCCGACACGGCCGGCATGGCCGTGGCGGCGGAATGAACGACGGCGCGGTTCCCGCCGCAGCCATGGACCGGTCGGCGGTCGAGGCTTTCCTGATCCGCGAGGCCGACCTGATCGACCGGCGCGAGTTCGAGGCCTGGCTGGCGCTCTATACCGACGACTGCCGCTACTGGGTGCCGCTGGAGGAAGGACAGGCCGATCCGCAGCACACGGTCTCGCTGATCTACGACGACCGGAAACTGCTCGAAACCCGGGTGCGCCGCCTCGGCCATCCGCGCGCCCACGCCCAGGCGCCGCCCTCGCGCACCCTGCACACCGTCGCCAACGTGGCGGTCGATCCGGAACCGGCGGACAGTCGAATCGTGGTCCGCTCGAACCAGATCGTCGCCGAATACCGGCAGCACCGCACCCGCCTGTTCGCCGGGCGCTGTACGCACCATCTGGAGCCGGCGGCGGACGGCTACCGGATCGCCTTCAAGCGCATCGACCTGATCGATTCCGAAGGCGAGAACCGCGGCATCCCGATCATTCTGTAGGCTGCACCCGCCATGCCCCAGTCCGATAAGCCGTGTTCCGATAAGCCGAGCCCCGAAAAGCCCAACATCGTCCTCATCGTCACGGACCAGCATCGCGCCGATCATTTGGGCTGCTACGGCAACGGGATCGTCAGGACGCCGCATATCGACAGCATCGCCGCCCGGGGCCTGGCGTTCGACCGCTTCTATGTCGCCAGCCCGATCTGCATGCCCAATCGGGCGACCATCATGACCGGCAGGATGCCGAGCGCCCACGGCGTGCCGACCAACGGCCTGCCCCTGCCGCTCGAATCCGTCACCTTCGTGGACCTGCTGCGCAACGCGGGCTACCGCACGGCCCTGGTCGGCAAGTGCCATCTCCAGAACATGACGCCGATCCCGGTCGAGGACTGGAATTACCCCGCGCCGCCGCCCGGCCGCCGGCCGCCGCCGGAACTGGCCGAATCGTACCGGCGCGCGGTCGACGGGCCGGGCTACGAGGTCGAGCGGACCGAACTTTTCATCGCCGACCCGGACCGCGTCGTCGAGACGCCCTATTACGGCTTCGACGACCTTCGCCTGGTCACCCGGCACGGCGACGCCACCCAGGGCCACTACACCCGCTGGCTGCTGCAGCGGACCAACGACCCGGACGCGTTGCGCGGGCGGGCCAACGCGCTCGATCCTGCCGGCATCACCGCGCCCCAGGCCTGGCGCACCCGGATGCCGGAGGACCTCTATTCGACGAGCTATATCCGCGATGCGGCGAGCGACCTGCTGGCGGAATACGCGCAGACGCCGGACCGGCCCTTCTTCATGCAATTCTCGTTCCCCGATCCGCACCACCCCTTCACGCCGCCGGGCCGTTACTGGGACATGTACGATCCCAACGACATTCCCGTGCCGGCCTCCCTCGACGCCGAGCATGTCGATCCGTCGGCCCTGTGGCGGAAATTCCACCGCGACCTGGAGGACGGCGTCGCCAAGCGGGAGCATGTCCATCCCTATGCCCTTTCGGCCCGCGAGGCGCAGGAATCGATCGCGCTGACCTACGGCATGATTACGATGATCGACGATGCGATCGGGGCGTTCCTGGCCCGGCTCGACGCGCTCGGCCTCGCCGACAACACCGTGCTGATCTTCACCGCCGACCATGGCGACATGATGGGCGACCACGGCCTGATGCTGAAACACGGCTTCGCCTATGAGAGCCTGATCCGCGTGCCGTTCATCTGGAGCGAGCCGGACGGCGGCGTGGCGGGCGGCGCCGGCGGGCGGAGCGACCTGCTGTCGGGCTCGATCGATATCGGCGCGACGATCCTCGGCCGGATCGGCCTGGCGCCACCCAACGGCAGCCGCGGGTTCGACCTCATGGCGGCGGAAGCCGCCGGCGCGCCGGTGCGCGACGCCCTCCTGGTCGAGGAGGACGACCTGCCGGTCAACTCGAACGTCGACCGCTACCTGCGCCTGCGCACCCTGGTGACGGGACGCTGGCGCCTGACCTTCTGGGAGGGCGATCCGCTGGGCGAACTGTTCGACCGCGAGGAGGATCCGCTGGAAGTGCGCAACCTGTGGAACGATCCGGCCTCGCAGGGCATCAAGGCCGAACTGCTCGAACGCATGCTGCGCGAAACCCTGCACCACCAGGACATGGGCCCGAAAGCGGCCTGGTGCGCGTGAGCGGCGCCGGCCTTTACCCGCCCCGCGTCTCCTCGATCTGGCGCAGGATCGCCGAGCATAGCGGGCTGCGCCGGTCCATGTAGCCTTCGAGCACGGTGAAATGGTTGAGGCCGGGCAGGTCGAGATAGGCGCCCTTTAGGCCCGCGCGGGTCCAGGCGGCGAGGAAATCCTGCGACTGGCGGTGGAACTCCGCCGATTCGTCGCCGCCCAGGGTGACGATCAGCGGTCCGGCGGCCGATGGAATGTGCCGGATCGGGCTGTTGCGCTCGATCTCCCCGGCGTCGAGCTTCAGCTTCGGCTGGAGCCAGCTGTGCTCGAAGGGTGCGAGATCGAACAGGCCGGAAATCGCGCAGCCGCTCTTCACGACATCCGGCGGCAGGCCCCAGGCGCCGGCCCAGTCGGTCGCCATCAGCATAGCGGTGAGATGCCCGCCGGCGGAATGGCCCGAGACCGAGATCCGGCCGGGATCGCAGTTGAGGCGGCGCGCGTTCTCATAGAGCCATTTCACGGCGGCCCGGTTCTGGCGGACGATCTCGGTCATCGTCACGTTCGGGCACAGGTCGTAGTTCAGGATCGCGACGGCGACGCCGGCCTCGACCGGCCCCTCGGCGACGAAGCTGAACTCCTTGCTGCTCAGCGAATGCCAGTAGCCGCCGTGGATGAACAGGTGCAGCGGCGCGTCCGGCGCCCGGGCCGGGTAGAGATCGAGATGTTCGGCCGCCGTCGGGCCGTAGGCGATATCGAGTTCGGGCTTGAGCGTGCGGCGCACCCGCTCGCTGTTCGACAGAAAGAAATCGACGGTGACGCCGAAATCGTCGACCGAGGCCTCGACATCGTATTGCGCGTCGATCTCCGCCTGCGTGCGAAAGTTGCGGTACAGGACGCCGTTCCCGGCTGCCGCTGCCGGCGCCGCAGCGGCGAAAGCGCGAAGGGGCGCGGCTGCCGCCGCCGTTTGCGCCGGAGCGGCCGGTTTCGGCGCCGGCGCGGCGCGTCCGCTCGACGCCGTTGCCGGGACGCCCGGCGCATCGCCGCCGACCGTCAGCCGGCGCTTGGCCTCGGCGGGGATGCCGCGCGCCCTGCCGCGGCGCGCCAGCCGGTCGTCGAGCGCCAGTTCGACCACCGCCGCGCCGCTGCCCCAGACCGGGCCGTAGGCATGGACATAGGCGCCGCACCATTGTGCGCCCATCCCGCCAAGCAGCCATTCCAGATGCTTCATGCCCATGTCAGCCCGGGCGTTTGCGGCATAGTCCGGCAGCAGGGCGCGAAGTTGCGAGGCGTCGCCGGCGATCAGCGCATCGAGCAGGCGGCGGTTCCAGTGGTCGTCGGCGTCGCCGGCGAAGCTGTCCTCGGCCGGGTCGATCTCGCGCCGGTGGACCGCGCCGGAGAGGCCGCCGACGCCGATCAGCGCCACCCGCTTGTTCTGGTCGGCCGCGCACTGCACGGCGAGCGCCGCCAGCCGGCCGGTCAGCGCGCCATCGTGGTACAGGTTGTTCGACGCCACGGCGAGCGGCCAGCGCGACTCCGGGTTGAGCAGGTTGGCCGCCACGATCGTGCCGGTGTCGATGGGAAACCGGTCGTAGTTCACCGGCTTCGAGCGCACGCCGACATCGTCCGACTGGTCGATGCAGGCCTGGGCCAGTTCGGCGTCGACATCGAAATCGTAGGCCAGGTCGCCGAAGGCGTGCCAGTTCTCGTCGACATGGATGCCGCGCACCCGCGGCCGGGTCTGCCAGAGCTGGTCGAGCACCGCGACCCACTGGGTCGAGTAGACCAGCAGCACGTCCGGCCGCGCTTTCTCCAGCGAACGCGCCGCGGCTTCGCAGCCCTCGAACAGTGCTTTCCAGCCGGGCGCGTCGGGACGGAGCAGCGGCAGCGGCGTGCCGGGCACCAGGTAGGCGGCGACCACGGTATTGCCGTTGCGGCCCCGGCGCCGGCGGCCGAGCCGGCCGATCGGGTCGGCAAGCGCCGTCGCTTCGAACAGCTCGCGCCAGGCCGAGCGGGCGTCGCGCGAGCGGCGCAGCACATCGACCGCGCCGATCACGCCGCGCGGCAACACCAGGATCACCACGACCGAGGCCAGCCCGAGAATCAGCAGCGGCTGATCGAGCCAGCCCGAAAGCAGCCGGTCGATGACGACGAAGATCAGCGCGCCGACGATCGGGCCGGACAGACTGCCCATGCCGCCGGCGACCACGACGAAGACGAAATAGGCCGACCAGAACACAGTGAAGGCCGACGGCGGCGTGAGCGAGACCGCGTCGACGAAATAGAGGCTCGCGGCCAGCCCGGTGAGCCCGCCGGACAGCACGAAGGCGAGCAGCTTGACCTTGGCGACATCGACGCCGACGGTCGATGCCGCCTCGGCGTCGTCGCGCACGGCGGTGAGCGCCAGGCCGATCCGGCTGTTCAGCAAAGCCCGGATTATCCAGGTGGCGAAGACCAGCAGGACCAGGCCGACATAATACATTTCCTCCAGCGTCACCGAGGACGGGATGCGCATACCGCCGCCGGCGCCGACCAGCTTCCATTCGTTGAAGACGGTGCCGACCGCCGCCGCGATCAGCCAGGTC
>FZLR01000175.1 GCA_900197615.1 Rhodospirillaceae bacterium Spongia-Bin9 | reverse complement strand
CAAGGGAACGATGCGGGCGAAAGAAAAAGGCGCGGCCCCGAAGGACCGCGCCTGTTTCGTCTTTACTTCAGGAAACTGGCGTTGACGGTGCCGCTATAATCGGCGAGCGCCTTTTCCAGCTGCTTTTGCTGCACGAAGAAATCGGCAACTTCCTTCATGAACTTCTGGACGGTTCCGCCCATCCATGCGGCCGAGGCCTGCGCTTTGTTGGACGGGAAAGAGAACATCCGGATCATGTTGGCGGTGGCAGTGTTGTCCATGCCGGCAGCCTTCGCGATCTTCCCCAAGGCCGCTTTCGGGTCCTTGTTGTAGGCCGCGTTGGCCGCGTCCGTGACGTCCATGAATTTCTGGACGAGCTTCGGATTCTTCTTGATGAAGTCCTCGTTGGCCGAGATCACGTCGAAAACGCGGATGCCGATGGCTTCCTGCTCCTTCGCCGTCATCAGATACTCGCCCTTTTCCTTCATGCGCAGCATCGGGCCGCCGAAGGCGCACCCCATGACGATGTCGCCGCGCGCGAAGGCGACGGCGGCATCGGCGCCATTCATCTGCACCATATTCACCTTCGTGGCGTCGACGCCCAGATGGTCGAGCATGCGCAGCAGCTTGTAGTGGGTCACGTTGCCGATCGGCGTGCCGATCTTCTTGCCTTCGAGCTGCTTGGCATTGGCCTTGGTGATGCCGGAGGCCTTGCTGATCACGCAGTTATCGGCCTCGGCGTAGGACACGGCCACGCCGATCAGCTTCAGATTGAGGCCTTTGGAAACAGCAACGACGAACGGCACGAGGCCCTGGCTGTAGGCGATCTGTACTTTGCCCGACGCCATAGCGGCAGACATCTCGTTGCCGTTGCCGAAGGCCCGCCAGTTGACCTTCACACCCATTTCCTTGTCGTAGGTCTTGTCGAGCTGGGCGACCTGGTTTGCCGTCGGCCATTCCTGGAAATAGGCGACGGTGATTTCCTTGACCTGGGCGTGTGCGGCAGGAGCCACGACGGCCAGCACTGCAGCCCCCAAGGCGAGGTTACGGAGAAGTTTCATGGCGTTATCCTTCCTAGAAAGTGGAGACTTGAACACCCTTGCGCGGTGTCCGGTCCCGATTGCTCCGGGGCTCGGGAAGCCTCCCGCCCGGTCTTGTTTCCGGCCATTTTCCGCCGGTCAGTGCGCGATCGCTACCTCCGGATCGCGGAATTCGTAGCCGAGACTTTCGGCGACGGCTGCGTGGGTAATGCGGCCAGCATGTACGTTCAATCCGTTCATCAGATGCGGATCGTCGGCCAGCGCCTGCCGCCAACCCTTGTCGGCGATGGCCAGCGTATACGGCAGCGTGGCGTTGTTCAACGCCTGAGCCGAAGTGCGCGGCACGCCGCCCGGCATGTTGGCAACGCAATAATGTACGACGTCGTCCACGACATACACCGGATCGTCATGGGTGGTCGGCCGGGAGGTTTCGAAACAGCCGCCCTGGTCGATGGCGACATCGACGACGACCGAACCGGGCTTCATCCGGCCGATGAGTTCGGCCGAAACCAGTTTCGGCGCTGCAGCCCCGGGCACCAGCACGCCGCCGATGACGAGATCTGCCGACATGCAATGCCGCTCGATCGCATCGCGGGTCGAGAATACGGTGTTCAGCAGCCGGCCGAACTGCCGCCAGAGTTTCCGCAGCTGGTCGACGTTGCGATCGAGAACCCATACGTCTGCGCCCATGCCGAGGGCAATGTGGATGGCGTGGGTTCCGACCACGCCGCCGCCGATCACCACGACTTTGCCCGGATCGACTCCCGGCACGCCGCCCAGGAGTATGCCCAGGCCGTAATGGGTCTTCTCCAGGTAGTAGGCGCCCGCCTGCACCGCCATGCGGCCGGCGACCTCGGACATCGGCGCCAACAGCGGCAGGCCGCCGGCGGGCGACGTCACGGTCTCGTAGGCGATGCAGGTCGCGCCGCTTTCGATCAGGTCGTCGGTCTGCTCGGGATCGGGCGCGAGATGCAGATAGGTGAAAAGGATCTGGCCCTTGCGCAGCATTGCACGCTCCGGCGCGAGCGGCTCTTTCACCTTTACGATCATTTCGGCTTCGGCGAACACTTCGGCGGCGGAATTCGCGATCGACGCGCCGGCCTCCTCGTAGTGGGCATCGGTCATGCCGATCGCCGCTCCCGAGCCGGTCTCGACGACGACCCGATGACCGTGTGCGACCAGTTCGCGGACGTTGCCGGGAATCAGCCCGACCCGGTATTCGTGAACCTTGGTTTCCTTGGGGACGCCAATCAGCATGTCTCTTTGCGCCGCAACGCCCTTCTCCTGTCCGATCGCAACTCTAGCAGATCGTCGAGCCGATAACTCTGAACCACGTTCGTATTGAAATCAATTACTCGCGATAGGTTCCGCTGCCGGATGCAGCGCGGTTTTTGGCCTTTCCCGCGCTGCATCGTTATGTCTCTATGGGAATTCGACAGGGATCGGCGCCGCTGGCGAGTGCGGGCGGCGATCGGGTGCGTTCCGGGATTCGCCGGGATCGGAAGGAAATTTCCGCGCTAGAGGGATTGGAAATGGATTTTACGGCCAATTCGCTTGAAGAACACTGGATGCCCTTCACGCCCAACCGCGAGTTCAAGGAAGAACCGCGGCTGGTCGAGAAGAGCAGCGGCATCCGCCTCGTCGACCACCGGGGCGGCACGGTGCTGGACGGTTCGTCCGGACTGTTCTGCGTCCCGGCCGGCCACGGACGCCGGGAAATCGCCGACGCGGTCCATGCGCAGCTGTTGAAGAATGATTACACGGCGCCCTTCAATCTCGGCCATACCGGCTCGTTTCAGCTTGCAAAGATGGTGGCGGCGATCGCGCCGGATCCGATCAACCATGTCTTCTTCACCAATTCCGGTTCGGAATCGGTCGATACGGCGCTGAAAATCTGCATGGCCTATCACGGCGCCCGCGGCGACCACCGGCGGCAGCGTTTCGTGTCGCGCGAGCGCGCCTATCACGGTGTCAACATGGGCGGCGTCTCGCTGTCGGGCATGGTGAAGAACCGGGACATCTTCTCGGTCTGCATGCCCTATGTGGTGAACATGCGGCACACCTGGCGCGCCGAAGACCGGTTTACCCGCGGCCAGGCCGAGAACGGCGAAGAGCTCGCCAACGATCTGCAGCGTTTCTGCGATACCTATGGCGGCTACACCATCGCCGCCTGTTTCGTCGAGCCGGTCGCCGGGTCGACGGGCGTGCTCGTTCCGCCCAGGGGCTATCTGGAGCGGCTGCGCGAAATCTGCGATACCCACGGCATCCTGCTGGTGTTCGACGAAGTGATTACAGGCTTCGGCCGCCTCGGTTTTCCTTTCGCCGCCCAGGCCTATGGGGTCACGCCGGATATCATGACCATGGCCAAGGCGCTGACCAACGGCTGCCAGCCGATGGGCGCGGTGGCGGTGAAGGACGAAATCTACGACACCGTGGTCGATGCGGCGCCGGACGGCGCGATCGAGTTTTTCCACGGCTACACCTATTCGGCCCATCCGGCCGCCTGCGCCGCCGGCATCGCAACCCAGACCCTGTACCGGGAAGGCGGGTTGTTCGAGCAGGGCGCCGCGCTGATCGACTATTTCCAGGATGCCATGTATGCCCTGGAGGAAATGGACATCGTCACGGACGTGCGCGGCTACGGCCTGATGGCCGGCTTCGATCTCAAGCCGGGCGCGGTGCCGGGCGCGCTCGGGCCGCAGGTCCAGAAGCGCCTGTTCTGGAACGGCCTCCACGTCAAATTCACCGGCGACTCCGGCATCGTCGCGCCGCCCTTCATTTCGACGGAGGACGACATCGACGAGATGATGGATATCCTGCGCCGGACGCTGCTGGAATATTCCTGATCCGACTGCGCAACCGAAGGCGCAATAAAAGGCGGCCGGTTGGCCGCCTTTTTTATTAACGCGCGCCTGTGCGCGTCAGCCGATCGCCGTGCCGTCGTCGCGGCTGATCGCGATGACGGCCGAGCGCGGCACCGAATCGCCGCCGTCCGGCCAGCGGCTGTTGCCCCGCTCGCCCGGATGCTGGACGCCGACGAACGCCGTCCGGCGGTCGCCGCTGAACGCGATGCCGGTGATCTCGCACTCCTTCGGGCCGACCAGGAAGCGCTTGATCTCGCCCGTCGCAGGGTCGCCGATCAGCATCTGGTTGTTGCCCATGCCGGCGAAGTCCCTGGCGTTCGAATAGTTGCCGTCGGTCTGGATCCAGAGCAGCCCCCGGCTGTCGAAGGCCAGGCCGTCGGGCGAGTTGAAGAAGTTGCCCGGATTGACATTCTTCGAGCCCTTGCGGTCGTCCTCGTGCACCGCCGGGTTGCCCGCCAGCACGAACAGGTCCCAGGCGAAGTTCCTGGCGGTGTGGTTGCCGTTCGCCGGCCGCCAGCGCACGATCTGCCCGTACTTGTTGCCCGCCCGCGGGTTCGGGCCGCCGACCGGCGTCGGGTCGCCGCCGGCGTTCGGCTTCCTGCCGCGGTTCTTGTTGTTGGTGAGCGCGCAGTAGACCTCGGCCTTGTGCGGATTGGCGGCGACCCATTCCGGCCGGTCCATGGTCGTCGCCTTGACCGCGGAGGCGGCCATCCTTGTGTGGATGCAAATCTCGGCCTGTGAGGCCATGCCCGTCGTTTGCGGCGTCAGCGCAAGCCATTCGCCGGTCCCGTCGGCCTTGAAGCGCGCCGCGTAAAGCGTGCCCCGGTCGAGCAGGCCGTCGTTCTTTCCGCCGGCCGCGTACACGCCGTGGGAAACATAGCGGTAGAGATATTCGCCGCGCTCGTCGTCGCCCATATAGACGACGATCCGGCCGTTTGCGGCGACGACCAGCTCGGCATTTTCGTGCTTCATGCGGCCGAGAGCGGTGCGCTTCTTCGGCGTGGATTTCGGATCGAGCGGGTCGATTTCCACGACATAGCCTGCCCGGTGCGGCTCGTTCGGATGTTTCGCGATGTCGAAGCGCACGTCGGCCGTCGCCCAGGCATAGCCCCAGTCCTTGTGCCGGATGCCGTAGCGCTTGAAGGCGGGCGGCAGGGGCAGCGCCGCGTCGCTCGAGGAGAAATATCCGTTGAAATTCTCCTCGCAGGCCAGATAGGTGCCCCAGGGCGTGCGGCCGTTGCCGCAATTGTTCCAGGTGCCGAGCGACCGGGTGCCGCTCGGGTCGGCCCCGGTCTTGAGCAGGTTGTGGCCGGCTGCCGGTCCGGCAATCTCCATGGGCGTATCGGCCGTGATGCGGCGGTTGAACGGCGAGTCCTCGACGACCTGCCATTTGCCGCCGGACTGCGCGACCTCCATGACGGAAACGCCGTGCGCCGCCTTGCCCTTGCGCACGTCGTCGGCATTCTCCGGCTTCATCGAATCGCGCATGCCGTACACGATCGAGCGATTGGTATATTCGTTGTTGACCGCGAGGATACTGCGCCCGCCCAACTGGAACAGCGCCATGCCGTCGGTATTGTCGCCGAACGCCAGTTCCTGCGAAGCGCCGGTGCCGCGGGTCGCGGGATCGAAAGGCTTGCCCTTGCTCCACAAGGGATCGCCCCAACGCACGACGACATGCCAATTGTAGCCCTCCGGCACCCGCACCGCATCCTCCGTGCCGGCGGGCACCGCAGTGAACGCCAGCCGGCTGCCGGCGGCGCGCGCCTCGTCGGCGGTCAGCACCGCCGTGCCGGTCAGAAAAGCGCCGGTCCCGACGGCGACGACGCCGCCCAGGAAGCCGCGCCGGGTTACGGAATCTTCGACAACCCGGTCGAAATCGGTTTCTTCCGCCCGCGGATCGTTAAGTTCGTCGAGCCCATCGAACGAGAGTTCTGCGGCTTCCAGCGGCTCCCCACGGGTATTCCGGCGATCGGTCATTCTTGCCCCTTGCTTCGGAAATACGGCGGAGGTCTCCGCCTCGACCGCCGCCCTGGCGCTTCGGTGTGTCAATCGCGGAACAGATCGGCGATCGAAAATTGAAACCTGCACGGCGCCGGCAGACCGCGGCCTCACGCTGAAAAATCCAGCCCCCAGTCCCGGTAGCGCGCCGGGTCGTCCTGCCACTTGTCGCGCACCTTGACGAAGAGGAACAGATGGACGCGGCGGTCGAACAGAAGCTCCAGTTCTTCCCGCGCCGCCGCACCGATCTTCTTGACCTGCTGCCCGCCCTTGCCGAGCACGATGCTCTTCTGGCTGTTGCGCCGGACATAGACCGTCTGCTCGATCTTCACGCTGCCGTCTCTACGCTCTTCCCAGCTCTCGGTCTCAACCGTCAGCGCGTAGGGCAGTTCCTCATGCAGGTTGAGATAAAGTTTTTCCCGGGTGATTTCGGCAGCGAGCAACCGTTCCGGCATATCGGAGAGCCGGTCTTCGGGAAACAGATGCGGCCCGGCGGGCAGGCGCGCCGCGCAGTGCGCCAGAAAATCGCCGGTCCCGCTGCCGGTAAGCGCCGAGATCATGAAGATGTCGCTGAACGGCCCCTCCCCGTTCAGCCGGTCGGCGATGGCCAGCAGCCGGTCGCGCTTCAGCAGGTCGATCTTGTTGAGCAGCAGGACCGCCCGGCGGCCGTTGCGCAACAGCCCTTCGACAATGCGCGCGGTATCGGGGTCGGTCTGCCGCTCGCACCTGCGCGCATCGACCAGCAGCGCGACCAGGTCGGCGTTGGCCGCGCCCTGCCAGGCGGCGGCGATCATCGCCCTGTCCAGCCGGCGTTTCGGCGCAAAAATCCCGGGCGTATCCACCAGAACGACCTGGGCGGCGTCGGGGCGGTCTCCGACCATGACGATGCCCAGCACCCGTGTCCGGGTCGTCTGCACCTTGGGCGAGACGATTGAGACCTTGGCGCCGGTCAGGGCGTTGATCAGCGTCGACTTGCCGGAATTGGGCGCACCGAGCAGGGCGACAAAACCGCAGCGCGGCCCGGCCGAAGCGGGTTCGCCGGTCACGGCGCATCGCCCGTCGACATGTCGAATCGGCGCTCGTCGCTACCCGTCATCGGTCTCGCAACTCTCGATATGGTCGATCACCCGACGCGCTGCCGCCTGTTCGGCCGTGA
>FZLR01000171.1 GCA_900197615.1 Rhodospirillaceae bacterium Spongia-Bin9 | reverse complement strand
GCCCTGACGTTGTCCAGCATCCTCTCCCAGCGGGCGCCGATCATGATCGCCTCGTGGGTCGCCTTCGTGGCGCCGTTCCATGAAATCTTCACATCGGAAGCGACGGGCACGATCCGCTCCGCCCATGCCGTCGCCCCGAGCCTCGGAAAGGTGCCGTTCGTCGTCAGGTTGAGCCGCACGCCGTGCTCCGAGCACAGTTCCACGATGTCCTCGAAATGTTCGTAGAGCAGCGGCTCGCCCATCGTGGAAGGAATGATCTCGCGCAGCCCGTGGGCAACGGCGTCCGCGACGACCTTGCGGATCAGATCGACCGGCATGGTCCGGCGGGGGCGCCCCTCGCGCCGCCGGGCGGCCTGCAGCGGGCTGTGAGGCGAATGCTCCTCGCACATCACGCAGCGCATGTTGCAGGTATCCGGGTTGGTGTCGAACGTGATGCGCCAGGGTCCGGGCCGCTTCTGCACCCGGGCGTTGTCGCGGCGTTCGAGGACGCGCTCGTAGATGCGCTCGACCGCGCGAACGTGATCCTCGATGGCCGGGACGTCCCCGCTCTCTGAGTACAGGTAGCCGCGCCGTCCGAGACGCCGCGCGAGCGCGGGATCGTCGACGAATTGCTGCATCCGTTCCGCCAGCGACCGCCAGGAGCGGTGCTCGAAGGTCAGCCCGTTGACCCCGTGCCGGACATGTTCGGCCATGCCGCCGGCATCCGCCGCGATCACCGGAACCCGCGCCTGCTGCGCCTCGTGGATCACCAGCGGCGAGTTCTCGACCCAGACCGAAGGCACCACGATCGCGTCCACGCGGTCGAACACCTCGCGCACGATGTCCGCGTTGCGGTATTCGGGGAGCCACTCCACGCGGTTCCACTTCCCTGCGGGGAGCGCGCGGGCAAGCGCCCTGAGCGCCTCGGTATTCTGCCCCTGCGGGCGGCCCCAGATGCGCAGTCGGGCCGCGCCGTCGACTTCCCAGAAGGCGCGGATCAGGTGCTGGATCCCCTTGGCCGGAATATGCGTGCCGATGTAGCCGAACACGAAAGGCCCGCCCTCCTGGCGGTCGCGCCGCTCGCCCAGCCGCGCGAGATCGAACCCGTAGTCGAGATGCACGAGCTTGCTCTCGGGGAGCCCGAACCCGTCGCGGTATCGGTCGAGCAGATAGCGGGCCGGCGCGATGAAGCTGTCGACCAGTTCGGTCATCTCCCACACATGGCGCATCCGGCGATCAACCCAGCCGGTCCAGTAGGCGGCGTCGGCCTCGCGCTCATCCGGCGCGCCCCCGAAATAGCGGGCGTAGCAGCGCTCCGCGCATTTCCGGTCCTCTTGCCCGTCACAGACCGCCCACGGATCCTCCGGGTCGAGCGGAAGGGTCTGGATGAACTGCCCGCGCGGGCACATCGGCCAGTAGTCGTGCAGGGTATGGACGACCGGGACGGACCGCGCCGCGGCCTCGAACGGCAGGGAAGTCGAAAGGTGGTTCAGGTGGCCGACATGCACGACGTCCGGCCGCACGCGGTCGAGGATATCGGCGAAGCGCCGGTCGATCCCGGGCTCGCGGTACCGGTCGCGGTTGCGCGGATTGTTGACGACATGCAGCGCGATCCGGGGGTCGTCCGGGTCTTTTTCTTCGCGCAGGCGGAAATCGGGCGCGAACGGATCCTCCTCGCGGGTGAAGACATGGACCTCGTGGTTCCCGGCGAGTCCCTGGCAGAGAGTCTGCGTGTAGACCTCGGACCCGGCGTTGTAGCGCATGGGATAGCCGTGGATGACCTGCAGGATCTTCATTGCGCCGCGCTCCCGCACTCAATGGCGTCGGGCCGGGCGCGTAGGTCGCGCACGAGCTGCGCGAATCCGTTCCGGAGACCGACGCGCGGCTCCCAGCCCAGCAACTCCCGCGCCCGCGAAGGATCGCCATGGAAGCGCGAGACATCGAAGGGCCGGGGAGGAGCCTCAACGACACGCACGCTCTTTCCGGTGAGTGTCATCGCCATCGCGGCCAGTTCGCGCAGTGTCGTCGGCGTACCCGTGAGCAGGTGAATGGGTGGCAGCGTCTCGCCCGACTCCAGCCGGTCTATTGCCGCGACCATGCCCCGCACCGTATCGTCGACATGGGTGAAATCGAAAGTACACTCCGCGCCATCGATGCGGATGGCGTTTCCCTCGACCGCGGCCCGCGCGAACGCCGGGACGACCCGGTCTGCATGATCCAGGGCGCTTCCGTAGACATTGGACAGGCGTACGGTCGCGGTCCGCCGGCCGCCGACCCGCGCTGCCTCCACCAGCCGCTCGCCCTCGACCTTCGAGCGCCCGTATATGTTGACAGGCGAGAACGGGGCGTCCTCCGTCGTCGGCAGGCGCCTAGGCTGCCCGTAGACCTCGCGGCTGCTGGCGAAGAGGACCCAGGGACGCGCCGGCTGCTCGAACACCGCTTCGAGAACGCGGCACAGACCCCCGATATTTGTGCTCCGGCAATCGTCCGGCGCGCGCTCCGCCCATGCGACGCGGGAAACCGCCGCCAGATGAACGACGCCCCGGCAGCCGGCCATCGCCCCTCGCACCCGGCCCGGATCCCGCACGTCGCCGTGCTCGCTTCCCGCACCCCGGAGGTCCAGCCCGACTATCTCATTTCCGCGCGCCTTCAGCGACCCGCGCAGAGCGCCGCCGACCAATCCCTCGGAGCCGGTGATCAGAATGCGGTGGTCCATGCCCGGTCTCCCGCAACAGGCGAAAATCCCGGGGCGGCAACGCCCCGGGACATCGACTGAGGACCCTAACGTTTCCGCGGACTGGGCGGAGTTCCGCCCCTGGTGGCATCCGGGCGACCCGTCATTCCTCGGGCTCGATCGAACTTGTCGTTGTTGGGATTGAGTTGATCGGCGCGATTGTCGCGCGCCGCCTTCGACGCATCGCTTTCGCCGCCCTGGCGTTGGCCTGGGCGAGAGTTGAACTTATTCTTCATGAGTGGCTTCTCCGATATTGGCGGTTCGGCCGCGACCATCGTTCCCTCCGCCGGGTTACCGGAGGTCGCCTGGAGAAACGGCGTGCGTTCGCAAACGCGGTCTCGGCCGACCCGGGTCAGTGGTTAATTCCCCACGCTCCTGTACCTTCCCAACCGGCTCACGGCCTCTCCGCCGCCGCCCGTCGCCCACCACCCGTTCGCGAACGTCAAGGGGGGTAGGGAGCACTGGAAAATGTGAGCGCCACTTGCGCGCGCGTCAAGCCGCCGACCCTAGCGTTCCTCACCCTGTGCAACCATTGCCGAACAGCTGTCGACCTCAGCATCACTTCAGCCCGTCGACCGGGCCTGCGACGCGCTGAGCCGGACCGCGAAGCTGCCCGACCGTCCGGTCGACGGCGTAGCCCTCGGTCACGTCGACCGGCCGGACGTGATTGACCAGCCGCTTGGTCAGCGAACGCGGCCGCATCAACTCGTGCTCCGCCGCGCCGAAGAAGACGTAGCGCGAGCCTCCGCTGTCTCGCTCGAATAACGAGACAGTTCCCGGTAACAGGACCCGAACTTGGGTCTTCAGGTTCTGGGTTTGAAGGTCCTGAGCCACCGCAGTTGGATCGCCTCTCCAGGCCTTTACGTGCCACCCACCCGATTGCCGGCTCTCCTGATTGCCTTTGTCAACTCTCCGACTGTCGTAGACGGACGCCCATATGGTTGTCCTTCCTCCTCTCGTCGCCGTTTCAGCTTGTCAGCGCGTTCCTCCGCATCTTCAATTGTTGCCATTAGCTTCTCGAACAGTGCATTCCCTGCCAATTCCAGACCGTGCTCTAAAACCAGACGCTGGAACTCATCCTTGACACGATGGCGGTCATCTTGCCGATCGTAATCCACCATGTGCAGAATCAACCAGACCTCGAAGCACGGATTGGATCTGGCAACCCCTATGCCGTTCATCTTGCACAATGATACTGCTTCATCAAATCTCTCATGCTCGTCCCGATCGAACACAGCCCAAACCTGGTCTTGTTCTTTCGAAAAGATTCCGTCGTCCGCTTTTTCCCCGCGCTGATCTTGCCGACTTGACGAACCTAATTGCTTTCTCTGCCAGAGTAATCGGTGCTCGCCCCTTGTCTCCGAACTGAATTGAAATCAGAGAACTCTTATCATAACTCTTGAGTGCTCTGAAATATTGAGGCTCCGTCTTTCTGCCTTCGCAAAAGAGAGTAAACTGAACCTTGGGCTGTCTCTTCGGCGCATTCCGGCCGATCCTTTCCCCGCGACGCTTCCTCACAGGATCAATTCTCCAGGAGCGAAGCCACCGGATCATCATTCGGCACCGCACCGTACCGTCCCTGGCGGTAACCCAACTCGATATTGTCGTCCTTTCGCGTTCGAAAATCCGTAAGCGGGTATATTTCCGTACTGCCATCCTCGTTCTTCTCAGTAAACCAGAGCTGGTCCCTCCGGAGAAAATCCGATTTCATCAGGTTGGTATCATGAGCTGTTGCCAGGATCTGTGCACCATTTCGGTTCAATTCCCGAGAGCAGAACAACCGCAATACCGCCTCACTTGCGGCAGTGTGCAGGCTTAGGTCCAGCTCATCGGCGAACACCGCCGTTCCTTCGTCGATCGCCTTGAAGACATTGCTCAGGATCGCCAACATCCTGCGCGTACCGGAACTCTCAAGGCCTAACTCCAAATACACTTTATTTCCATCCTTTCCACGGTGTGCGAGTGCAAGTTCTTCCGTCTTTTTTGTATCACCCGTTGCAAGTTCGGGTGGCACGTCAAAGCTTGTTTCCCCTTCCTCAATGGTGATCGGGAAAATTACCCCTGCACGCTCCGAATCAAGGAACAATATTTTCTGGTAGCCGCAAACTCCCGTATCGATGGAATTCAGAAAATCGATGACTCGATGATCAATCTCTCCAATTTCGAGTTCAAGCACTCCATCTTCGATCAACGTCGACATTCCACCAGGCGGCGCTGAATGTGTTCCTGTGAAGACCAGATTTTGGAAATACCTGTAAACACGCGTCAATAGTTCGTGATCGTTCTGTGCGGCAACGGACAGAAACAGACTGTTTGGACGCGCAAGCCTGGAAATACTTTGGTTCTGTCCCTTCAGGCCACGTCCAAAGTCGAATTCTTGGCCCCGCCGCTCAAAGAGTTTTTTGCTGTGGGCGCGTGGGCTTTCATAAAGCCATTCCGATGTAAACATTCTGTCTGTTGTTTCAAATCCATAATGGTAGCGCACACCCGCAAGCACAAAATCGATTTCAAAGCTTGACGGCCTTTCAGAGTAATCCGGATCCAGCATGAATTTTTGGCGCGGAACTCCACTACCGGGCCATCCCTTGATGTGTGACCACAGGACCAGCCTCTTCATTGTCTCCACGGCGTTGACCATATTCGTCTTGCCGGACGCGTTGGCACCATAGATTACCGCCGCCGGGACAACGGCCCGGCTCTTCACGGCATCGCAGGGAATTAGACCATCGGCCCGGTCCTTGAGGGTTGAGGCCGCGAACGACAGTTCTTGTCTGTCGCGAATGGAGCGGTGGTTTTCGACAGCGAAGCGCAGTAGCACCCTTTCAGCTCCTCTCGGCCCATTGGCTGACAGAATTATAGCAAAATTCGTGAGGACGATGCAATCGTTGCCATAAAGCTGTGATCCCAACCCTAAAGGAGGGTGGAGTTCGGCGACCTGCGACAGAGGCTCATCGGCGGCGATCGCTTCGATGCCGAATCGGCCGAGAGATTCTTCCGGGAAGTCGGGCGGATTGTCGATGACGATGTACCGTGTGCCGCACCGGATCGCCGCCGCAAGGACATGGCGGTCGCCAACTTTGGGAAGATCGGGCGCCCGGCCAGCGGCTCGTAGCCGGCAACCCGGGCGGCGGAGAAATGCTCCGCCATAGCGCACCACTGCGAGCGGACACTGCGCTCAAGATGCGGCTTTCGATCGAGCAGGACCGTGTCCAGCCTTCGAGGATTCGCCCGGTCCACCGCGCCTGGAACAGGCCGACATGGTGGAAGCGCAGGAAGATGTCCCGCGTTCGGAGCGGAAACAGGACAGCCGCACCGAGACGGCCGTCAAGTCAAGACGCATCGAACTCCTGCCTGAACCGGGCGAGATCGTCGAGCCCGCATTGCGGGCGGCATCGCGCCGGTCCTTGTAGGCCCCGAGATCGGCGTGCATCACGCGTCTGTGCGAGCCGGCTGGAACCGGCGTCACCGCCTAGCTGGCCACGACGCCTTCCGGTGGGCGGGGGCAAAGGGCGTCCGGTGCCGACCGCTTGGAAGGGATTGGCAACGAGCGCTCACCCGCTAGAATCGCTCCCACGATAATCGGGTAGACAGAAGCGAAACGGCAGGCGGACCAAATCTCCACGGCCAAACGGAACGTTTACCGGGTTTACGTCCGAAAAATGGTAATCCGTTGCCTCGCGCCGCCAAGGACCGTCCTGATTTTGAAAAAATCTGCATTCCATTTGATGACTGATTCAGTGTTCCCGGTTGTACATTGTCTGATGTTGAACATTTTATTCAATAAATACAGTAGACTAGACGATTTTCACCCGAAACACTCCAGCCTTAATCCGGGGCCACTTCTCCCGCTGGAGAGGGGGCAGGACATTTATTGTGGCATGAGGCCGTTTCGCAGAGGAATCCTCAAGGGAAGGGGAAGCGGATCGGCTGCCAACGCCTCCCGTTTCCGCGTCAGCCGCCCGGCGGGCCGGCCGAGCGGTAGAGACCGCGGGTATCCAGGCACGCCTTCAGCACCGTGTGGCGTCTGTCCAGATTGAGCAACTCGGTCTCGCGGAACCGTTCGCCGATCTCGAACCACAGGGCGGCGGCAGCATCGCGCTGCCCCGGTTGCCGGGCGTCGCGCGCCAGCATCGCGGTGCGGCGCGCCAGCAATTCGCCGACGATCCTGAAAGCAGCCGTCGCGCCGGCCCGCGCGACCTGCTCGGCCAGATCGAGCGCCTGGATGCTCCCGGTCTCTGCCGGCGCCTCCAGAACCGCCCCGATCCGGGTGTCCAGCGCGCCGGCGTCGGCGTCGAGAAGCCGGATCGCCCGGCCGGGGCTGCCGGCGGCGAGTTCCAGAACCGCGTTGTCCGCATCCGCCGCCGCCGCATTCAGGGCCGCCCGGATATCGGCCGGCGCCAGCGGCGACAGGGTGAGAACCTGACAGCGCGAGCGGATCGTCGGCAACACCGCGCCGGCAACGTGATTAATCAGCAGAAACAGGCACTTGTCCGGCGGTTCTTCGAGAGATTTAAGCAGGGCGTTCGCCGCGTTCCGGTTCATTTCGTCGACCGGATCGACGATGACGATGCGCCAGCCGCCGTCGGTCGCCGTCCGGTTGAGAAACTTCATGGCGTCGCGCACGTCCTTGACGACGATCTCGCCGCGCATCTTGCCGGTATCGGGATTGACCGATCGGCGGATGACCTTGAGGCCGGGATGGGCGCCGGCGGCGATCCGCCGGGCCGCACCGTCGTCTGCGCCGATATCGGGCAGGCG
>FZLR01000111.1 GCA_900197615.1 Rhodospirillaceae bacterium Spongia-Bin9 | reverse complement strand
GAACCACCGAGCCGGCACCGGCGATCCCGGCCGCCACCGCGCCCTGCAGCGATTCCGGGGCGGCGGCCAGCGTCATGCGCGCGGCCTGGACGCTGGGCGTCACGCCGTGTTCGGCGAGGCCGACCAGCATGGCGTCGAGGAAGAAGGCCTGGTCCGCGGTCGGCGCCCGGCCGGTCAGGTGGAGCAGGAAAAAGTCCGTGAAGGACAGGCCGCCCATCAGGTCGCCGCACAGGTCGCGCCCGCGCACCGCGATGCCGGTCTCGTCCGCCGTGCAGATCGCGCTTTTGAGCGCGCCGGCCTTGCCGATCAACATGGCTTGCCCCTTTCGCTGGCCCCTTGTCCCGGCTCATCGCCGTGCCGACGCCCGGTATCGTCAATCCGGGCGATTACGCAGGACGTATCGTGAAACGGCGGGGCCATTTGACTGATTTCGCCGGGACTCCTACGCTTTCGCCGATCTACCGTAAGCGCAAGCCGGATTGCCGGCCATAGGACAGGTCAGGAAAATGGACGGAACACCGCAATCGGTAAATGAAACCGATGATATCAGCCTAGCGGCCGGCATGCCGCTGCGCGGCATCGACCATTTGGCGATCGTCACCGACGACCTCGGAGGCACGCTGGATTTCTATACACGGGTGCTATGCATGCCGCTGGTTCACGTGCGCCGGGTGCCCTATGCGGCGGACCGCGGCCAGCCGCCCTACGACCAGCTCCGCCATTACTTCTTCGACATGGGCAACGATTCGCTGTTCGCCGTGTTCGAGTATCCGAAAGGGGTGCCGAAGGCCGACCGGGATCATATCGGCGGCATGCAGCACGTTGCGTTTCATACGCCGCACCGACGCTTCGACGAAATCCGCGCCCACGTTCGCGCCAGCGGCGTGGAGACTACCGAGCCGATCGACCTGGGCGACGGTTTCCTGTCGGTCTATTTCTACGACAATAACGGCATCCGGCTGGAAATCAGCACGAGGGTGGATGGCTTCGACCCTTCTGTAGTACAGTCGGCAAGACAGACCCGGTCCACAGCGAAAGCGGAACTGGAAACCCTGTTCGACGATCCGGCGGATGTCGAGAAGTGGCTGGATCGCATGCCTTTGCTGGACGGTTGAGTGCAGGCGGCGTTCCGGTATCCGGACTGGCGCCAGCTTCCGACCGGGGTCTGCAATGCGCCTGTGCGGGCACGGTGCCCCGGCGCGACGGGAGGAAACACATGCACCATCTGAAAACAGCAGCAGCTGCCGCCGCCATCGCCGCCGCGGCGCTCTGGTCCGCGTCGGCCAGCGCCAAGATCGAGATGAAGCTGGCGCATTTCGTGACGCCGAAACACTCGTTCTCCCAGTGGCTTGCCCGCTGGGCCAAGGAGGTCGAGCAGAAATCCGGCGGCGAGATTACCTTCAAGATATTCCCGGGCGCCCAGATGGGCCCGCCGCCGAAATATTACGATATCGCGCGCACCGGCCGGGCCGACGTCACTTGGTCCGTCCACGGCTTCACCCCCGGCCGCTTCCCGCTGACCGAGATGTCCAACATGCCGTTCCTGATCGGCAGCGCGGAGATCGGCACCAAGGTGCTGAACGATCCCGGCCTGCGCAGCAAGTATCTCGACAAGGAGCACAAGGGCGTGAAGGTGCTCGTGCTGCTGACCCACCAGCCGGGCAACATCCACACGGCCAAGAAGCCGATACGGACGACCGCCGACATGAAGGGGATGCGCCTGCGCTTCGCGTCCCAGACGATCCGGGACTTCATCCGCGCGCTCGGCGCCACGCCGCGCGGCCTGCCGCCGACCCAGATCGTCGACCAGATGCAGAAAGGCACGCTGGACGGAGCGTTCATCGACTATGGCGGCGCCGGCATCGCCTTCGGCATGGGCCCGGTGACCAAATACACCACCGAGATGTACAGCTACGTCGCAAGCTTCTCGGTCAACATGAACGCGAAGCGGTACGACTCGCTGTCTCCGAAGCTGAAAAAGGTCATCGACGACACCGTGACCGGCCGGGAAAAGGAAATCGGCCATGAGTGGGACAAGCTGGATGCGATCGGCAAGAAGATCATGATGAAGGCCGGCATGACGCCGATCCAGCTGTCCGACGCAGAGGCGAAGAAATTCCGCGATGTCGGCGCGAAAGTGACCGAGGCCCGGATCGCCGCCCTCGAAAAGAAGGGCCTGCCGGCTCGCGCGGTCTACACCATGATGAAAACGCTGGCGGCGAAGCACGAAAAGACGTCGCGCAACTTCTTGAAGCGATAGCACCGGCCGCGATTCCCGCGCAAAGCGGCCGGAAACCGGCTTTTGTCCCGGCCGCCGACGGAGCTGGACCGGGCGGCGGGGGTATTTTCCCTCGCTGCCGCCCTGTTCCTGCTGTTCATGATGCTGTTCACCACGGTGTCGGTGACGCTGCGCTATGTCGCGAACTGGACCGGCGAGAACGACGTCGACATCCTGGTGTGGGCCTTCGCGACCTGCATCTTCATCGCCCTGCCCGCCGTTACCCTGCGCGACGAGCATGTCGCCGTCGACCTGATCGACCAGGTCGTCCCGGCCCGGCCGATCCGGGCGATGCGCTGGTTCGGTCTGTTCCTGATCGTCGTTTTTCTGGCGGTTTCCTTCTTTCAGGCGCTGCCGGTTGCGCTGGAAAAGCTGGAATTCGGCGAAAATACCATGTCGCTGGACATCAACCGCTTCTGGTTCTGGCTGCCCATGCTGATCGGCCTCGGCTGCGCCGCTCTCGCCGGCGTCGCCGTCGCCTTGATGTGGTTGCGCCGCGGGCCGCCCGACCGGGGCGGCGGCGCACCCCTCTGACCGCGCATTGCTGATGAATCGTTCAAAAACCGGGAGCCCGCGGATTCGGGCGATTCCCGATGCCGGATGAGGTTTATGGCGGCCTCGGCCTTCTGGCGGTTTTTGGGCTGATCCTGATCCGGGTGCCGGTCGGCGCTGCCCTCGGCATCACCGGTCTGCTCGGCTACACCGTGATGGACGGCTGGCGCAATGCCGGGCTCGCGGCGGGCGAAACCTCCTCCTATCTGGTCGGCGAGGACGCCTACGGCCTGACCGTCGTGCCCCTGTTCATCCTGATGGGCGTGGTCGCCACCCGGTCCGGCATGTCGGGCGATCTGTACCGCGCCGCCAACGCCCTGTTCAGCGGCCTGCGCGGGGCGCTCGCCATGGGCACCATCGGCGCCTGCGCCGGATTCGGGGCGATCTGCGGCTCGTCGCTGGCGACTGCAGCCACCATGTCGCGCGTTTCGATCCCGGAAATGCGCAAATTCGGCTACGACGAAAAACTGGCGACCGGCACGGTGGCCTCCGGCGGCACGCTGGGCATCCTGATCCCGCCCTCCGTCATCCTGATCTTCTACGCGATTATCGCCGAGGCCGGCGTGCCGGAACTGTTCGCCGCCGCCCTGCTGCCGGGCATTGCGCTCGCTGCGCTGCATGTCGTTACCATTGCGATCATTGGCTGGCTCGCGCCCGGCCGGGTGCCGAAAATGCCGGGACTGGGGCTGGCCGAGCGGCTGCTGCCCCTGTTCGGCCTGTGGAAGATCGCCCTGCTGTTCGGCATCGCCGTCGGCGGCATCTATCTCGGCGTGTTCAGCCCGACCGAGGCGGCTGCGGTGAGCGCGCTGGTCGCGATCCTGATCGCCACGGCGACCCGGACCCTCGACTGGGCCGGTTTCCGGACCAGCCTGGCCGAAACGGTTTCGACCACCGCCATGCTGTTCTTCATCGTGCTGGGCGCGTTCCTGTTCAAGGAGTTCATCGTCCTGACCCAGCTGCCGAAGGCGGTGACCGATCTGTTCGGCGCCGGTTCGCTGCATCCCTGGCTGGTCGTCCTGCTGATGCTGGCGGTCTATCTGGTGCTCGGCTGCTTCCTCGATACCCTCAGCATGATCCTGATTACCGTGCCGGTGTTCCTGCCGCTCGCCGAGGGCATCGGCTACGACAAGGTCTGGTTCGGCATCTTCGTCGTGGTGGTGGCGGAGGTCGGCCTGATCACGCCGCCGGTCGGCATGAACATATTCGTCATCCGCGCCCAGATGCCCGATATCGAGCTTGGCGCCGTCTATCGCGGAATCGTGCCGTTCCTGTTCGCCGATACCGCGCTGGTCGTCCTGCTCGTGCTGATCCCCGGTCTCGCCCTGTGGCTGCCGGGGCTGCTGTACTGAGGCGCGCCGCCGAAGCTGACGGCGGCAGGCTTGGCCCGATAGCATTTTTGAAGAATTTGAGAACAACGCAGAAAACGGCAAAAAACCTGCGTTTCCGCTCGTCAATCCAGTCGGCTCTTTAAGAATATGAACAATTATTCAAAATAGATTCCCGTTGGGGCTGAACTGTCCCGGAAGGCGGAGAGCGGCGATATCGCTGCCGCATCGAACGACTTCAGCGGCGCAGGTCCGCGCAGCCGCGCAGCCCTCTATTCCGCAGCTTCGGCGCGCACGCCCATGCGTTGCGCCAGCGCTGCCAGCGTCTCTTCGCAGGTCAGCAGGTCGCCGTATTTCTGGCCCATGTCGAACAGGTTGGCCTCGTGCGGGCCGAGGGCGCGGTCGCCGACGCAGTCGGTCACGACGATGTTGCGGTAGTTGTAGCTGAGCGCATCGATCACGGAGGCGCGCACGCAGCCGGAGGTCGTGCAGCCGGTCTGGATGACGGTATCGACGCCGAGCATGGTCAGCCAGGAATGCAGGTTGGTGCCGAAGAAGGCCGAAGGCTGCTGCTTGCGCGCGATCAATTCGCCTTTGCGCGGCTTGAGGGCATCGACGACATGGCTCTCCGGATTGTCCTCGGTCAGCGTCACGAGGCTCGGCGCCTTGAGGCAGAACACGCCGGCATCCGCGCCGTCGTCGGCATAGATCACCCGGGTGAACACGATGGGCAGGCCGTAGCTGCGGCAGGCGTCGAGCAGGATTGCAGTGTTGGAGATCGCCTCCTGGATATTGCCGCCGCCGAAGCGCGCCGGATCGGTAAATCCGTTGACGAAATCGACAATCAACAAGGCCGGCGACCGGCCCCACCCGCTGCTGTTGCCGAAATTCTGGGTCTTGTAGATATCGACATCGCTCATCGGACCGGTCCTCCCCCTCATTTGGCAGCAAACGCTTTCGCCTGCCGTCCTTACATACAGCTTCGGCGGCCGGCCGTCAGCCTTGCTATCTCCGGGGCGGTGCGCCCGGCGTCAGCTTACGGGCCGCTGCCGCGCCAGGGCGGCATCGCGGATCTGGCTGATCGAGCGGGATGTCGAGCCGGCGTCGGGGCTGACCTCGAGGTCGATCAGCGACGACCGGCCGGCCGCCAGGCAGCGCTCGAAGGCCGGCGCGAAATCGTCGGTCGTGCGGACGGTCTCGCCGTGCAGGCCGTAGGCTTCGGCCAGCGCGACGAAATCCGGGTTGCGCAGGGCGGTCGCCGATACGCGGGTCGGATAGTCCCGCTCCTGGTGGATCCGGATGCTGCCGAGCATGCCGTTGTTGACCACGATGTTGACCACCTTCGCGCCATACTGCATGGCCGTCGCCAGCTCCTGGCCGTGCATCAGGAAACAGCCATCGCCGGTCCAGTTGACGACGATCCGCTCCGGTTCGGCCATGGCGACCGCGATCGCCGCCGGCGTGCCGTAGCCCATCGAGCCGGAGGTTGCGCCGATCTGCGTCCGGTAGCCCTTGAAGACGAAATTCCGGTGAAGCCAGCTGTTGTAGTTGCCGGCGCCGTTGCACAGGATGGCGTCTGCGGGCAGCCGGTCGCTCAGCCAGGCGACGATCTCGCCGGTCTGGACGTCGCCGGGCACCGGATGGGGCCGGAGGAAAGCGAGATAGTCGCTGCGGGCGGCCTGTCGCCACGCGCCCCAGGGCACCGATTGCGGCGCGTCCAGCGCGGCAGCCGCCGCCGCGAAATGCTTCATTCCGGCATTGATGCCGAGCGCGGGCTGAAAGACCTGGCCGAGTTCTTCCGCACCGGGATGGATGTGGATCAGCGTTTGTTCCGGCACCGGCGGCCGGACGATGGTGTAGCCGCCGGTCGTCGCCTCGCCGAGGCGGGCGCCGGCGACGAGCAGCAGGTCCGCCGCCGCGATCCGTTCGTTGAGCGCCGGATCGGTGGCGACCCCGGCATGGCCGGCATACCGGTCGAGCCGGTTGTCGAAATAGGCCTGGCAGCGGAACGATACCGCGGTCGGCAGGTCGAACGCCTGCGCAAAAGCCTCGAAATCGGCCACGGCCTGCCGGTCCCATCCGCCGCCGCCGAGCAGCGCCATCGGCCGCTCGGCCTGCATGAGCAGGGAGCGCAGCCGCGCCATATCGGCCGGCGGGGGCGCCGGCTGCATCTCCCGGAACCGGCGCGCGTCGCCGACTCCGGCGCGCTCGACCAGCATGTCTTCCGGCAGCGCCAGGACGACCGGGCCGGGCCGGCCGTTGACCGCGGTGTGGAAGGCGCGGGAGACCATCTCCGGAATCCGCTCCGGATCCTCGATCTGGCCGACCCATTTCGCCATCTGGCCGTACATCCGCCGGTAATCGATTTCCTGGAAGGCTTCCCGATCCGCGGCGCCACGGGCGACCTGGCCGACGAACAAGACCATCGGAGTCGAATCCTGGAAACCGATATGCATGCCGGCGCTGGCGTTGGTCGCGCCCGGCCCGCGGGTGACGAAGCAGACGCCGGGCGCGCCGGTCAGTTTGCCGTGCGCCTCCGCCATTATGGCGGCGCCGCCTTCCTGACGCGCCGTCACGACCTGGATTTCCGGCACGTCGACGAAGGCGTCGAGCGCGGCGAGATAGCTTTCGCCCGGCACGCAGAACACGCGCTCCACGCCGTGGATGCGCAGCTGATCGATCAGGATCTGCCCGCCGGTCCGGCGGTTGTCGGTCCGGGTGCCGTCGGTGCGGGCGGGCGCAGCGTCGTTCATGATGTCTCCGCTTTCGGATGGCGTTCTCCGTTAGCACCCTTCGCCCGTGCTGCGGAAGCGTCAGTCCGTCCCGGTCTTGCCGGGCAGCGCGATCCCGCATAGGAGACGGCGGCGAACGACCCCTCAAGCCCGGAGCGAACATATGAACCTTCTCGGCATCGCCGGCAGTCTGCGCGCCGGTTCCTTCAACGCCAGCCTGATCCGGGCGGCGGCAGCAGCCGCGCCCGAAAGCGCCAGCGTCACCCCGTTCGACCGCCTGGGCGAGATCCCGCCCTACAACGACGACGAGAAGCAGAGGGCGATTCCGGACGCGGTGGCGACCCTGGCAGAGCACATCCGGGCGGCCGACGGCCTGCTGATCTCGACTCCGGAATACAATTACGGCGTCTCGGGCGTGCTGAAGAACGCCATCGATTGGATTTCCCGCGTGCCGGACCAGCCCTTCAAAAACAAGCCGATCGGCGTCATGGGGGCGGCGATGGGCGGCCTGGGCACCGCCCGGGCGCAATACGACCTGCGCCGCTCGTTCATCTTTCTCGACGGCCTGGTGATGAACCGCCCGGAAATCTTCGTCGGCGCCGCGCATACGAAATTCGACGAGCACGGCGCTCTGACCGACACGCCGACCCGGGAAATACTGACGGATTACATGAAAGCCTTCGGGGCCTGGATCGAGCGGGTGGGATAATCCCGGCGCGGATGGCCGCCCGGCGCATTTGCCCATACATTTGCCCGCACAGGCATTGGCGGGCTATACCGGCTGCAGTTCAATCCTTGCCGGCGCCGCGCCGACCCGCACGACCTGTATGGGCCGGGGAGATTGCGGCGCCGGGGTTAGGGCAGGGGTCAGGGCAGGGGATTTCCGATGACGATAGATATCGAATGGCAGGACTATGACGTGATCGTGGTCGGCTCCGGCGGATCTGGCGGCCAGGCGGCCCGGGCGGCGGCAGACGCCGGCGCGCGCGTGCTGTCGGTCTCGAAGGACCCGGTCGGCGCCTCCGACACCAAGATTTCGGAAGGCATCGCGACGGTGCGCGGATCGGGCGCCGAGGACGACACCGAAGAGGTGCTTTCTGAAAATCTCAAGATGGCCGGCGGCGATCTTCCCGTACGGGCGATTACCGACGCTTTCGCCAGGGACAGCACGTCCGCCTACGACCGTTACCGCACCCAGGGCCTGCGCCCGACGATCAAGGAAGACGGGTCCGGCCCGGAAGCCCGGCCCCTGCCCTTCGGCGGACACACGCGGCGGCGCTCGGTCGGGCACAAGAACAGCGGCATCGCGTTCGGCCACGCCAACTGGAACGCGATCGTCCAGGGCAATCGCGTCGATTATATCGAGGATGCCTGGTTCCTCGACCTGGTCACCGAAGACGTGTCCAACGGGTCGGGACCCAAGAAGAAAATCGTCGGCGGCCTGATCTACGACGCAGCCCGCGGCGTGCTGATCGCGGTGCGCGCGCCCTCGGTGGTGATCGCCGCCGGCGGCCTGTCCAGCCTTTACTTCCCCAACACCGACACCATGCGCGGCAATACCGGCGACGGTTACGCCATCGCCGCGCGCGCCGGCGCCGACCTGGTGGATATGGAGCAGGTTCAGTTCCTGCCCTTCTGCCTCGCCTCGCCGCCGGCCTACGAGGGCCTGTGCGCCGGCGAGCCGGTGATGGCCAGCTACCTCGGTGTCTTGCGCGACAAGAACGGTAGGATCATCCTCGACAGCGTCTTCCTGCGGACCCGCGCCGAATGCGCCGCGGCGATCCTTCGCGCGGTCGAGGATGGCCGCGGCAGCCCCAATGGCGGCGCCTATCTGGACATGACCGCCAACAAGGAACTGCCGCTCTCCGGCCCCTATTTCCAGCGCTTCGGGGAAACCTGCCTGCCAAGTTCCTACAACACCGCCCGCCAGGCGCTGGGCAAGAAGGCCGCAAAGTTCGAGGAACCCTGGGAAGTGCGCCCGGGCGCCCACTATCACATGGGCGGCATCCGGGCCGATGCCAGCGGCGCCTCGGCCGGCGGCGAGGGCGATGGCGACGCGGCGCACGGCATTGCCGGCCTCTTTACCGCCGGCGGGGCCATGGGCGGCGTCTTCGGCGCCAACCGGCTCGGCTCGACATCGCTGACGGAAGGTGCGGTCTTCGGCGGGCGCTCCGGACAGGCGGCGGCAAACCATGCGCGCGAAACCGGGGGGCGGAATCGGGATGCCGCGTTCCAGCCCGCGATCGATCGGGTCAACCGGCGCTTCGGCCAGAAAGGCACGCTGGCGGCGGCAACCCTCAAGCTCGATCTGCAGCGGGAGGCCTGGAAGAATATCGGGCCGGTGCGGACGGCGGAAAAGCTGGACCGGATGGACGAGACGATCGCCGAGTGCACGGCCAGGCTCGACGAGGTGGCCATCCCGGCCTACGCCATGTGGAACCAGGCGTTTATCGAGTTCCAGGAACTGCGCAACCTGCTGGATTGCGCCAAGGCGGTCGCCGCCGCGGCACGGGAGCGCGACGGCAGCCTGGGCGGCCATGTGCGCTTCGACAGGAAGAACATCTCCGCCTTCTCGCAGCCCTACTCCACGGTGGTCCGTCTCAACGACGACGGTTGGCAGGTCGCCCGTCTCGAACGGGAGCGCACGCCGATGAAACGCCTGATCTCCTATAAGGTCGAGGAGACCAAGCGGAAAATTCAGTTGAAATGGCTGCGCATGTTGCCCAAGGGCGTGAAGGACAGGAAGCTGCTGGCGCGCTATCAGGCGATCATGGGCAAGGGCGCGGTGGAAGAGGTCAGCGCGCCCGCGATGGCGACAGGCAGCGCGGAAGCCGCGATCGGCGAAAGCACGCGAGCGTAGGGGCGGGGACATGAAAGTAGAAATCGTCACCGTCCGGGACGGCGAGGAAGCCGTCGTCGAGTTCGACTATGCCCGCCGCTCGGAGGACGAAAGGCCGATGGTGCTCGACGTCCTCCTCCAGGCCCAGGCGACAACCATGCCGGACCTCGCCTTCCGCTACGGCTGCCGGGCGCGCAACTGCGGGGTCTGCACCATCGACGTCAACGGCCGGCCTATCATCGCCTGCCGCGCCCGTGCGCGGGAGGGCGACCGGCTGAGCCCGATGGCGACCCTGCCGGCGATCGCCGACCTGGTGGTGCGCCGCGACGGCATCGCCCGGCAGATGCGCGGGCGCCTCCAGACCGCCCAGGGCAACGACCTGAACGTCGAGGCGCCGGAGGAATATCACGAGCTCACCTCCTGCATCGAATGCTACGCCTGCCTCAACAAGTGCCCGATGCACATGCGCAACTTCGATGGCGGCCTGCCGGGCGAGATGGACCCGGCCGAACGGCCGGACCCGGCACAGGGCTATCGCTGGGGCAATCCCTTCTCGCTGCTGAAGCTGCAAATGATCCGCCTGGATCCGTTGAGCGCCGAGTCCGGCCGCGAGGCGGCGCTGGACAACGCCATCGACCTCGGTCTCGACGAATGCGTCGGCTGCCCCGGCTGCAAGTGCGGCGTTGGCATCGATCTGAAGGGTCTGGTGGTCAAGGCGTTGGTCGACGCCGCCGGCGACCGGCTGCCGTCGGCTGCCGAAAAGGCGCAAGAGCGCGCCTCCTAGGCAATCCCGCCCGGCAACCGCCCATCACCCCCGATCGAGGGCATGTACGCGATTTCGAGACCATCCCGCTGATAGACGGCCGCGCCGCCTTCGACTGCAAGGCCCGCGAGGCGCGGGCCGCCGCCCTGTCGCCGGTCGGAGCCGCCGGCATCGCCACGCTCGCCGCAGGCAAGGGATAGCGTCAGACCCATGGCCGCCCAGAACAACCCGGTCCGCGGCATCGCGATCATGTGCCTGTCGATGTTTTTCTTCGTCGCGGTCGACACGATCGCCCGGGAACTGACCCAGCGCCTGCCGGTCAGCCAGATTCTCTGGGTGCGATTCCTGATCTTTGCCGTAATCGTGGTCGCGATCGTCGGGCCGCGCACCGTCCGCACCAATCTGCGGAGCCGGAATCCCTGGCTCCAGCTCGGCCGCAGCCTGGTATTGGTGGCAGAGATCGCCATCTTCGTGCTGAGTTTCCGCTACCTGCCCGTCGCCGACGTTCACGCAGTCGCCGCCGCCGTCCCGCTGATCGTCACCGCGCTGGCCGTGCCGATGCTGGGCGAACGGGTCGGCTGGCGGCGCTGGATCGCGGTCGGGATCGGGTTCGTCGCGGTTCTGGCGATTATCCGGCCCGGCTTTCTGGATCTCGACTGGTATCACCTGTTACCGGTCGCCGGCGCGTTGATCTGGGCGTTCTACCAGGTGCTGATCCGCCTGACCGCGTACTATGACGGACAGGATACGACGCTGTTGTGGACCGTGCTTGCCGGCGCAGCGTTCACCAGCTGCTTCGGCTGGATCGACTGGGTCTGGCCAGGCCCGCAGACCTGGCTGCTGCTGGTTGCGGCAGGAATCTTGGGCACTGTGGCCCACTACACGCTGATTCTGGCGCTGAACGCGGCGCCGGCCTCGCTGTTGCAGCCCTTCGTCTACACGACCTTTCCCTGGGCCGTCGCTCTGGGCCTGGTCTTCTTCGGCGAATTCCCCGATGCGGTCACGTTCGCCGGCGCCGCCGTGCTGATCGCCGTCGGCGTCTACGTCATGCGCCGGGAAACGAAAAGCGCAGGCTGATCCAGGCTAGGCCGCGTCTGCCGAAATTCGCCGGTAGGCCGGCAGGGTCAGGAATTCCAGGAACTCGTCGGACACCGTCATGTCCCAGAACAGGGCGCGGGCGGTGTCGAGCGCTTCGGAAGCACCGGCATCCTCGCCTCTCTCTTCCCCGATCCTCTCCGTTTCCTCCTCGACCAGGCGGGCCAGCAGTTCGTCGTCGATCGCCGGGCCGTCGGCGATCGATGCGCCGTGCTTGCGCCATTGCCAGAGCTGGGAGCGGCAGATTTCCGCCGTCGCGGCGTCTTCCATCAGGTTGTTGATCGGCACACAGCCATTTCCGCGCAGCCAGGCCTCCGTATACTGGATGCCGACCGAGATATTGTTGCGCACGCCCTTCTCGGTGATCGTGCCGCCCGGCACCGCCAGCAGGTCGGCGGCTTTCGTATGCACGTCCTGGCGCTGGCGGGCGAGTTGGTTGCGGCCCGGCATCAGCCGGTCGAACGCTTCCAGCGCTATCGGCACCAGGCCCGGATGCGCGACCCAGGTGCCGTCATGGCCGTCGCCGGCCTCGCGCTCCTTGTCGGCCCGCACCATGCC
>FZLR01000169.1 GCA_900197615.1 Rhodospirillaceae bacterium Spongia-Bin9 | reverse complement strand
GTCATCCAGGCCGGGCTGCTGTTCTTCAACGGCCTGCGCGAGGTCGATCTGCGCATCCGCGGCTTCGGCCACCATATCGCCTTCCTGCTCGCCAATCCGTCCAAGGCGCAGATGTCGGCCGGCGGCAGCGCGGCGCTCGGCCGTGCGCTGGCCAGAGTGGCGGAAGCTGCGGGCGGGCGGATCGCGACCGGCGCGGCGGCGACGCGCATCCTCATCGAGGGCGGCCGGGCGATCGGCGTCGAGACAGTGGACGGGAAACGCTACCGCGCGCGCCACCTCGTTGCTTCGTCGCTCAATCCGCAGCAGACCTTCCTCGACCTGATCGACCCAGACGCCCTGCCCGGCGCGTGGCGGGAAAAGGCGGAAAAATTCCGCTACAACCTTCTCGCGCCGCTCTTCGCCCTCAACCTGGCGCTCGATGCGCCGCCGGCCTATGCCGCGGCCGAACGGTATCCGGAGCTGGCCCGGCCGTTCATGACGGTTCTGGGCCTCGATCATGTCGACCGGTTCGACGAGATTGTGCGCCATCACGAGGCCGGCACGATTCCGCCGACCGTCATGTGGGGCGCCTGCCCAACCCAGTTCGACCCCGGCCAGTCGGCCGGCGGCAAGCACGCCGCCTTCATGTGGGAAAAGCTGCCCTACGCGCTGGGCGGCGACCCGTCGAACTGGGATGCCGCAAAAGATAGCCACGGCGAGGCGATGCTCGACCTGTGGGCGGAATATGCGCCGGGTTTGCGCGAATCGGTCATCGGCAGGTTCACCCGCAGCCCGCTCGATATCGAGCGCGAGTTTCCGAACATGGCCGCCGGGGATCTTCTCGTCGGCGCCTTTACCGACGGGCAGATCGGCTACCATCGGCCGTTCGAAGGCGCCGGGGATTACCGCGCCTGCATCCGCGGCCTCTATCTCTGCGGCTCGTCCTCCCACCCCGGCGGCAACATCACCGGACTGCCGGGCTACAACGCGGCGCAGACGATCTTCAGGGACCTGGGGCTTGCCGGAGACTGGCTGCCGGCGCCGGCCGCTCAGCGCATCGCCGAACTGGCGGCCTGAGCGCTTCGGACGATTTCGCCGGTCTCCGGGTTAGGCGGACAGGTCAGAGCAGGTCTTCCGGTCTGGCGGGAGGATCCGGGAACTCCGGAAAGTCCGCTTCCAGAGGTCCGAGCCGCGACAGGACCTCAGCCAGAGACGGCGGCCGTTCGACCGGGATCATAACCAACCGGTCTTTTTCCCTGAAGATCATCACTTCTTCGGCCGCCGGTCCGAATTCGCGCGGGATACGAACGGCCTGGTTGCGGCCGTTGCGAAACAGTCGCTTATGGCGGGCGGAGGTCGGGAAATCCGGGAGATCGCTTGGCATATGCCAAGCTTCTTCCGTGGTCTGTGCCCGGTCAACCCGCCATGGAATCGGGCCTGTACCGTGTGTAGGCTATCCCAGCTCCGGGCCCGCAATGGCGTAGAGCAGGCTGGGGTCGTCGAAGCCGGCATCGCGGCCGCGCACCATGCGGATGTAGGGGCGCTGCAGGACGAAGCCGCAGGATTCCAGCCACCGGACAAAGTCGCCGCGGACATCGGCGACGTCGATATAGACCGGCCCGGTCACCGCGCCGAACGCTGCGGCGGCGAGCGCTTGCGCCGCCGCGTCGTCGGCCGCGGCCAGCGGCCCGATCTGGACCGCTTCGCGCCCGTCCCGCGCCAGCACATAACCGACCGGCCTGCCCTCCCGCCACGCGCTGAATGCGGCGTCGGGCTGCCGGCGGCGCAAATGGAACAGCAGCTCCAGCCGGTCGGCGCCGAACAGGCAGCGGTCCAGCGCCGCGACCCGGGCCAGGTCGGCCGCCGCCAGGGAGCGCACGCTCAACTCGTCCGACAGCACGCCCGGTAGCACGTCCGGCGCCTCGGGCACCGCCGCGGCAACCGTTTCCGCCCGGTAGCGCCCGAGGCGATAGACGTCCTGGAAGCCGATCTGCCGGTAGACCTCGCGGCCTTCCGGCGTTGCGTCGAGCCCCGGCACCCGTCCGGCGGCTTCCTGGCGCTGCAGGACCTCGTTCATCAGCCGGGTCGCGAGCCCGCGGCGGCGATAGTCGGGCGCGACCAGAACCAGACAAATCCAGGCAAACCGGCCGTAAGGCAGCGCCATGGCACTGGCGACCAGCGAATTCTCGGGCGTCAGGAGCCCAACGCCGTCGCCATGGGCCAGAACATAGCGCCAGTCTTCAGGCGTCTGGTTCCAGCCGATCGGGGCGGACAGGCCGGCCCCGACTCCGGCATGCTCGGGCGACAGGCCGACCTGCCGGAGCGCCTCGGTCGGTACCGCCGCCACGGTCAGAACCCGCCGTCGCGGCTGTCGAAGGCGGTCGGCTTGCCATAAGCGCTGCCGCCGCGCAGCAGCCAGTCCGCCACCCAGTCGACCATCGTGAGGAGCGACACCGAGGGATTGCCGAACAGCCGCGCCGCCTCGCTGGCATTGACGAGCCAGCAATGGTCCGATTCGCTGTTCTCGAACGCCGGTTCCCGGCCGAAACGCTCACCGAAAGCGAGGGCCAGCGCACGCACGCTGGCGATCTCGGGGCCGGATACGTTGATCGGCGTCGTCGGTGCGGTGCACCGGGCCAGGCAGCGCAGGACATGGCTGTTGGCGTCGCCCTGCCAGATGACATTGACGTTGCCGGTGGTGAGATCGACCGGCGCGCCGGCCAGCACCCGGCTGCCGATGTCGTGCAGCACGCCGTAGCGCATGTCGATGGCGTAGTTGAGCCGGACGATGCGGCCCGGCGTACCGTGTTTCTCCGAGAAATGCTCGAACATGCGCTCGCGGCCCAGGCAGCTCATCGCATATTCGCCCATCGGGCCCGGCGGGTCGGTCTCGCGCGAGCCGCCCTGCGCCACCGGGGCGAAGGGATAGACGTTGCCGGTGGAGAAGGCGACGATGCGGCTGCCGCGGAACGCCTCGGCGACGATCGCGGGAATGGCCACGTTCATCGCCCATGTCAGCGACAGGGCGCCCGCAGTGCCGAACTTGCGCCCGGCCATGAAGATGACGTTCGGGCATTTGGGCAGTTGCGCCACGGCATCCCGGTCGCCCAGGTCGCAGGCAACGGTCTCGACGTCGCAATCCTTCAGCTTTTCCCTGACCCCCGGATCGGAGAAGCGGGCAACGCCGATCACCCGGCGGTCCGGCGCGGCGCGCTTTGCCAGCCGTGCCAGGGTCGGCCCCATCTTGCCGCCGACGCCGAGGATCAGGATATCCCCCCCAACGGTTTCCAGATCGCGAACCAGGGCGGCCGACGGGCGGGTCATGAACTCTTCCAGCGCCGCTTCGTCGGCGAAGCCCGCCGGCAGATCTGTGGCAGCGCGTTGTGCCATGAGCGGCCTTCTCTCCCGCGTCGGGGTCCGGCCCAGGCCGGCGGCTATGCCGGCTTTCCGGCCCCTTCGATTGTGCGATGCTCCGAATCCTGCCATTCTGGACGGGATTTGGGAATAGCCAGCAGAGGGCGGCAATGAGCGCCGACAGCCCGCGAATCAGGACGACGGTGGTCGGCTCCTATCCGGCGCCGGACTGGCTGATCCAGTGCCCGTCGGAACAGGCGCTGGCCGACGCCACGCGGGTCGTGCTGCACACCCAGGAACTGGCCGGCATCGACCTGGTGTGCGACGGCGAACTCTATCGCTTCGATCCGGACCATCCCGAAACCAACGGCATGATCGAATATTTCGTCCGGCCGTTGGGCGGGGTGGCCACCGAGATCGGCTTCGACGAGCTGACCCGCTTCCGCGCCCAGCCCGGCATGCAGTTCCGCAGCCGGCCGCCGGGCGTCGTCACCGGACCGGTCACGGCCGGCCATCTCGACCTGCCCGGCGCCTGCCGGATGGCGCGGCGGCTGACCCGTTCGCCTCTGAAGTTCACGCTGACCGGGCCGCACATGCTGGCCAAGACCCTGATCGACCGGCATTACCCGGACGCGCCGGCGCTCGCCCTGGCGATCGCCGACGTGCTGGCCGAACAGGTCCGTCATCTCGATGCCGACGTGGTGCAGGTCGACGAGGCCAACCTGCCCGGCGCGCCGGAGGAAGGGCAGTGGGCCGCCGAGGCGATCAACCGGGTGCTCGACGCGGTAGGCGGCCTGCCGGCGGTCCATCTCTGTTTCGGCAACTATGGCGGCCAGTCGATCCAGAAGGGCAGCTGGGACCGGCTGATCGACTATCTGAACGCGCTCCACGCCGACCATATCGTCATGGAGGTCGCCCACCGGCCGCCGGAGGAACTTGCCGCCTTCCGCGGCCTGCGCCCGGAGATCGGCCTCGGCATCGGCGTCGTCGACATCAAGACCACCGAGGTCGAAAGCGCCGAGACGGTGGCCCGCGCCCTCGAACGCGCCGAACGGCTGCTCGGCGAGGGCCGTGTCCGCTGGGTTCATCCCGACTGCGGCTTCTGGATGCTCAAACGCTCCGTCGCCGACGCCAAGATCCGCGCCCTGGTCGAAGGCCGGGACCTGTACGAAGGGCGGCGCGGCCGGGCCGCAGCCTGACGGAATCCGCGCCTTTCGCGGCCGCGCTGTCCGACTCAGGCGGGACGAGACCCGCTTGTGCCTACCACACGCCGATCAGCACGCCCAGTTTCCGGGCCATGCCCAGCGCTTCCTCGATTTCCCGGTCGGATTTGGTCGTCCGGGTGCGCCGGGTGCGCAGCCAGTGGAACAGGCGCTCGTGCAGGTCGGCGCGGACGCCCCCGTGCGCCTCGCTCTCGCCCAGATCGACCAGTTCGTCCGGATCGCCGGCCATATCGAAAAGCTGCGGCCGGAAGCCTTCGTAGAGGATGTATTTCCAGTCCGCCGTACGGATGCAATACGCCTTGGCCTGATGGGCGCGCAGGCCGAGCGCATCGCGCGCGCCGCGGTACGAGTAATCGCACTCGGAGAAGGTCGCGTCGCGCCAGGGTTCGGCCCCATTGCCGTTCGGGGCGCCGCCGCGCAGCAGCGGCAGGATGGAGCGGCCTTCCATCCAGTGGTCCTGCTCTGCCGGGTCGCCGCCCATCGCTTCGAAGAAGGTCGGCAGCATATCGATACACTCGACGAAGCGATCGTCTTCGGCGCCGCGGGTCGCGTCGGCCGCCGGGTCGGGGTCGTAGACGAGCATCGGCAGGCGCAGCACGCAGTCGTGGAACAGCTCCTTCTCGCCCAGCCAGTGGTCGCCCAGATAGTCGCCGTGATCCGACGTCAGCACGATCATCGTATCGTCCATCCGGCCGGTCCGTTCCATCCAGGCGAACAGCTTGCCGAGATGATCGTCGATCTGCCTGACCAGCCCCATGTAGGTGGGGATCACGGTCTCCCGCACCTCGTCGCGGCTGAAATTCTGGCTGTCCTCATGCTGCTGGAAGGCGGCGTAGACCGGGTGGCTGGTCTGGCGCTCGCGCGCGCTGCGCACCGCCGGAAGGATGTCGCCGGGGCCGTACATCGCGTGGTAGGGCGCCGGCGCCAGATAAGGCCAGTGCGGCTTGATGTAGGAGAGGTGCAGGCACCAGTGTTGCCCGTCGCCGCATTCCTCCATGAAGTCCTGCGCGCGCCGGGTCATGTAGGCGGTTTCGGAATGGATTTCCTCGACCCGGGCCGGCAGGCCCGCGTTGCGCATTTGCCAGCCGTCGACGACGTTGCCGTCGGCATCCACCGCGGCGGCGCAATATTCCTGCCACGGGTTGTCGCCTTCGTAGCCCTGTTCTCTCAGATAGCGGTTGTAGGCAAATTCCGCGGCACCGTAGCCGCCCGGATGCAGGCCGTCGTCGCGGTCGAAGGGCTCGAAACCGGCCTGGGTCGCCAGCACGCCGTGGGGCGAAGTCCGGTCGATCCCCAGGCGGTCGAGTCCGGGCTGATCGATCTGCATATGGGTCTTGCCGGCCAGCGCGACCCGGGCACCCAGGGTGCGCAAGTGATCGCCCATGGTGCGGATATTGAGCGGCAGCGGCACCCGGTTCCAGTTGGCGCCGTGGGTGACCATGTAGCGGCCGGTGTAGAAGGACATGCGCGACGGGCCGCAGACCGACGATTGCGTAAAGGCGCGGGTGAACCGCACGCCCCTCTCCGCCAGCGCATCGATATGCGGCGTCTCGAGCGTCGGGTGGCCCATGCAGGACAGGTAGTCCGCCCGCAGCTGGTCGCACATGATGAACAGGACGTTTCGGACTTTGCCCATGGCGGAGTATCGGCAGATCGGCGGAATGGATCGACCGGACCCTATAGGCGGCAGCCGCACCGTCGGCAAGGCGCACTATGCCTTGCAAATTCCTGCAGCACCGTTTGCCGGCGAACCGAAATCCAGCCGCAGTGTGCGGCCGGCAAGGGATCTATCGGCCGTCCAGTTCCGCCATCTTCATCCGCATGGCCCGGAGCAGGCCGGCCATGGTGCCGCCATGGCGCCGATAGGCCGAGGCGAATTCCCGGCGCTGGTTGAGCGACATGGAGACGTTCTCGAACACCATATCGCGTATCTTGAGGTTCCCACCGGACGGGCGCATCCGCCATTTCATGTGGAACGGCCGCCCGCTGCGCAAGCCAACCATCCTGCTGGTCACAACGACGCCGGTCCGGTCCGGTCCGGCCGCGACAATCTCGAATTTTCCCCTGCGGTAACGCCTCAGCTGGACGGTGTAGACCTTTGCGACGTAGGTTTGGAACAGTTTGAGAAACTCCGCCCTTTCTTCAGCCGAAGCCTTCGACCAGGCAGCGCGGCCAAGCACGAAACGCGCGATCCGCGGCACATCGAAATACATCGCGAAAAGCGAGCGGAAGGTCGCTTCCTGCGCTCGGCGGTCGTCCTTGTCGCGCAGAACGGTGAAGACGGTCCGCGAAAGGGAACGGATAACCGCCTCCCCCTTCTTGACCTGATCGACGGGCGCGTCCGCTGCTCCTGCTGCTCCGGGCCAAAGGGCGCCGGCGATCAGCATGACACCGACAAGCGCGGCGCGGCGCACCCCTACGGTTCCGGGCCGCGACGTGTGGGCGTCAGCGTTTATCGCAGGCATAGGCGGTATTTCTCGACAGGCAGCCGCAGGACGCCGAATTCCCGGCGGTCCCGTTGCAGTGCCGGACATCCGGGCGCCGTTCCCGGAATAATTCCCGCGATAACCGGTCGGGCATGGTGGCGGCTGGTTTTCATTGGCCGATGGCGGCGCGGCGCGATTCGGTTCCTTCGGGCTTCGGCGCGGCTGCGACGGGCATCGACCCGGATTCTTCTTCGTCGTCAATGTCGATCTCGTCATCGCCCGGAACAGCGGGCGGAATCCTGCCATTGTGGATTTTGGCGAGACGGGCCTGCCAGTAGCTGCTTCGCGCGGCGGCGTAGAAATCGAGCGACGTTTTCTTCATTCCGTCGACCGCCTCGATCAGGCGCTCTCGCTGGTCGACGACATCGATCGCGGAACCGACAATTCCGATCCATCCCAGGTCGGTCGCGGCCAGCGCATACCCGAGCGGGTTGAAGCCGATATCGACGACCTTGCTGCCCAGATGTCGCGCCGTTTGCGGCCCGAAGAGCGGCGCGACGAGATACGGGCCCGAGCCGATTCCCCAGACCGCCAGGG
>FZLR01000166.1 GCA_900197615.1 Rhodospirillaceae bacterium Spongia-Bin9 | reverse complement strand
CCCCCCCCCCCCCCCGCGCAGTGCGGCGCGCCCCCCTCCCCCGCTGAAGCGGGGGAGGTACAGGAAAGCGCTTTCGTCGCCGGACGCTTGCGGCCTTTTGCAGGAATCCCCCAAGGGGAGGGGGCATGCCCCTTTCGCAGAGGAAATCGGATGCGTCGCCCGGATGCGTCCTTGTGCGAGGCGCGGCCCGAATCGCTGAGAAAGGGCCGTTCCGGCGAGTTTTTTGCAAAACCGGGCGCGCGGCGCCCGGATCGGGAAAACCGGCCAACCCTCTGTTTTTCTGAGTAATTTTTGCGGAAAGGAATTGTGAGAGACCGTGCATCGATATAGGGATTATTATCCTTTTATACGGTCTTTTGCGTCACAACCGGCATGACGTTGCGAAGCCCCGCTGTTCCGAAAAGCGTTGCGTTGCAATGCGTTGTCCGAAGCGCCGCAGCGCCGCGGCCGGCCGCTCCGATAATTTTTTGCAAAAGATAGAACGGTCAGTCTAATCAAGCGAAACGGGCCAGGCTCTTGTTTTTGCTGCCCATTTTCCGGAATCGAATATTGAATGTCCGTACAAAAACGAAAAATGGCTATCCGGGAAACTGCCGAAGGGAAAGCCGCGGCCGTGCCGGCGGTTCCGATCGAGCCTACACAGCCCCAGCGATATTCCGCGCGAGTGCCTTGAACAGCGGGCTTGCCGGGTCGGCCCAGTCGGCCATGATCGAGAAATGGTCGGCGCCGGCGCATTCGATCGCCGTCACCTCGGCGCCGGCCCGCGTGCAGACCGCCGCATAGGCTTCCGACTGGCCGCGAAACGCTGCCGGTTCCTCGCCGCCCCAGGCGACGGCGACAGGCATACCGCGGCGCGGCGGCAGATGGATCGGGCTGTTGCGCTGCGCGCCCGCTTCGTCCAGGGCGAGCCAGTCGTTGGCGAAGGTGCGGCGCAGGGGCGACAGGTCGAAAAGCCCGCTCACCGGCGCGGCCGAGGCGATGACGTCTTCCGGCAGACCCCGTTCGGCCTGCCAGCCTTCGGCCGCCAACATGCCGGCCAGGTGCCCGCCGGCCGAATTGCCGGCGACATGGATCGCCGCAGGATCGCAGCCGTAATCGGCGGCACGGGCATGGAACCGGGCCACGGCGCGCCGGGCATCGTCGACAATATCGTCGACCGTGGCCGCCGGCGCGAGCCGGTATTCCACCGGCACCCAGGCGACGCCACGCACGTTCCATGCCGGCGCGGGGAAGCGCCGCCCCTCCTTGGCGCCGCCCTTCCAGTAACCGCCATGGAAATAGAGGATGGCGGCCCGGGCGCCGTCCGGCGGCGCCAGAATGTCCAGCCGGTGCCGGGGGTCCGGGCCATAGGCGATATCGAGCGTCGCTTCGTCGAGATCGGTCAGGGCCGCGCTCGCCTCGGCGTAGCGCGCCTGGATCGCCGGCAGGTCGGGCACGGACGCTTCGATGTCGTAGGCCGCGTCGAGTTCGGGATCGCGCATGGGGTTTCCTGTCGATGACGCCGCCGGGCGGCCGAATCCACGGCCGTGCACATGACTACTAACACCATTGCACCGTCGGTTGTGCATCGAAGCCGACGGTCCCGCTAACGTATTCCTGAACCGCCGGTCCGTCGGCTGGCCGGTCTTACGCAGCAGCATCGAGGCAGTTCGGTTCGGCTGCGTTCCGCGCCGGTCGCTCGCCGGTCGACGAGGCCGCCTCGCTTACGAGGGTCCGCCCGGTTTCCGTTACCGCTTCCGCCAGGACTTCGATCCAGCGCTGGCCCTGGGCGGCGACCCGGTGCGCCAGGCCGATGCTGCGCGACGGTTCGGGCGCCGCGAAGCGCAGCAAATGCAGTTCCGGCGATGCTGCCTGCTCCGCGGTCGCAGCCGTTTCCGGCAGCAGGGTCAGCCCGGCGCCCTTCGCGACAAGGCGCGATAGCGTTGCCAGCGATCCGGCGCCGCGTTGGACTTCCTGGATGCGCCACATCAGGCAGGCTCCCAGGACCTGGGCCGCCAGGCAATCGCCCGGACCCAGGGTGAGCAGCGGTCCCACATCCGCCCTGCCGAGCTCGGCAGGATTCACCTCGCCGCCCAATGTACGGTGGATCGAAGCGAGACGGTCGGCGCGGCCTGCGAGCAGGAAGCGGTCCACGAAGAGCTCTCGTTCGGAGAGTTCGAGTAATCCCAGCGGCATCGAGACGATAGCGGCATCGATGCGGCTTGCGAGCAGGTCCGACACCAGCTTCTCGCCCGAATTCTCGACGATGTTCAAATCGATTCGCGGCGAAGACCCTTCCAGACGGTCGAGGATTCCCGGCAGGATATAGGGGGTCAGCGTCGACAGGATGCCCAGGACAATCCGGACCGGGCCGTCTTCGAATCGTTTTCCGATCGTTTCGAGCAGTAGCGTCTCGTCGAGAATTCTGAGCGTTTGCTCGAAGGCATCCCGGCCGAGGCGTGTGAGGACGATACCCCGGCTTTCCCGCTCGACCAGCGCGCCGCCCAGCGTTGTCTCGAGCTCGCGGACCTGAATGGAGAGCGCGGGTTGCGAAATGTGGACGCTCTGGGCCGCGCGGGAGAAGGAGCCGTGTTCGACCAGGGCCTGAAAATAACGCAATTGGCGTAGGGTGACGGGCATTTTCGATTGCTCCCGGCGGGAAAGCGGCAGTCACACAGCCGCCTCGGCCCGCGCGATGCTTCGGGGAACCGCGCAGCCGCCGCCGCGGGGGCGGGGCGTGCTGCCGGCGTTCGATAGTCGGCGCTTACAAGACATCGGGATCGAGGCCGAGGTCGCGGCGCAGGTTTGCAGGGACATCCCGGCCGAGCCTGCGGCATATCTCGGCATAGGTTTCGCGCGGCCCCATGCCCTGGCCTGCCGGTCGGCGGAGCGCCTCGCCCATCCGGGCGGCAAGGGACCGCGCGGCGGACAGAAACGCTTTGCCCGGTTCCCAAATATGGATGTGCCCATAAACGATACTGCTCATCGATCCTTACCTTCATTAGCGAATTATCATGATCTCGACGTGGCAACGATCGGGCAGGCTGGCCAATATTGTATTTCTATTGTTGCAATAAGAAAAAATCATGCCTGTGTATTTTAATATACTGTAGAAATTATTGAGGAAGTATGGTCGAAAAATTGAAATTACTGGCAAGATTTTCCAGAAATCGAAAAACAAAATTATCCGCCGGAGCCTTGGCACCCGCGCTGCGCGCCGGGTACCCGCGCCGGGAGACCGCCGCTCACCTGCTACGAAGGGAACCGGCCGGAGGGCGCCGAATTCCGGGAGGCGCCTGCCGCAGGCGATGAGGGCCTGTCCACGGTCGTAGATGTCTGCCGGCGCGCCGGCTCAGAAGGGAATGCGGCAATGGTGGGCCCGGCAGGACTCGAACCTGCAACCAGACCGTTATGAGCGGCCGGCTCTAACCGATTGAGCTACGGGCCCACGATGCTGCCGCGTCGGACGCCGGCGCGACGTTCGCGGAAACCCGCCTGTGGCGAGGCTTCCGTGCCGGCCGCGGAGCGGAGGCTCTACATAGGCCGATCGGAGAGCGTCTGCAATTGCGGCCCTTGCCGGTGCGGCAGCGAACCTGTCGCGCGACCGCCATACCTCGCCCCGAGCCTGTACGAGGGGCGGAATAAACGCCGGATCTACCGCCTCCGGGGGGCAAATGGCCGGGATTGCGTCCGCTGGTCCGGTTGTCAGCCGCCTGCCGCCATCCAACATTCTGCCGATCGAACCCGCGCCCTTCCAGCCCATCCGCCCATGACCGCCGACGCCGCCCCGCAACAAGCCGTTCCGTGCCGCCCGGTCGTGCTGTGCATCCTGGACGGCTGGGGCCATCGCGCCGAAACGGCAAACAATGCGATCGCCGGGGCGGAAACGCCGGTCTGGGACCGGCTGACTTCGACATGCCCCTATGCGCTGGGCGAAGCCTCCGAGCAATTCGTCGGCCTGCCAGGCGGTCAGATGGGCAATTCCGAGGTCGGCCACATGACAATCGGCGCCGGCCGGGTCGTCCTGCAGGACCTGCCGAAAATCGACGCTGCCGTTGCCGACGGGTCTTTTGCGGACCGGCCGGCATTCGGCAGGTTCGTCGAGGCGCTCCGGGCTTCCGGCGGCACAGCCCATATCATGGGGCTGATGTCGGACGGCGGCGTGCATTCCCATTGGCGTCATATCGCTGCGGCAGCCAAGGCGCTTGCCGCGCAGAATATTCCGGTCGCCGTTCACGCCTTTCTCGACGGACGGGATACACCGCCGCGAAGCGCCGATAAATATTTCACGGCCTTTGAGCAGGCTGTTGCCGGCGCGATCCCGATTGCGACGGTGACCGGCCGCTACTTCGCCATGGACCGGGACAAACGCTGGGATCGGATTGGGGGAGCTTATGCGGCGCTGGTCGATGGCGACGGCCAACAGGTCGATTCGACCGGCGAAGCCATTGTCTATGCCAAGACGCTCCACGAATCGGACGAATTCGTCCAGCCGACCGTTATCGGCGACTATCGAGGTATGAAGGACGGCGACGGCCTCTTGATGGCCAATTTCCGGGCCGACCGGGCGCGCCAGATCCTGAGCGCGCTGCTCGACCCTGCGTTCGACGGCTTCGAACCGCCGGGGACCGTCAAGTTCGCCGCCGCGCTCGGCATGAGCGAATATTCCGTGCAGCATAACCGATGGATGGAAACGCTGTTTCCGCCGGAAATCCCGGCAGACGTTCTGGGCGAAACGGTTGCCGGCGCAGGCCTGAAACAGCTCCGCATCGCCGAGACCGAGAAATACGCGCACGTCACCTTTTTCCTGAACGGCGGCCGCGAAGCGCCGTTTGCCGGCGAGGAGCGTATCCTCGTCCCTTCGCCGAAAGTGGCGACCTACGATTTGCAGCCGGAAATGTCGGCGCCGGAATTGACCGGCCGGCTGGTCGCTGCCGTCGAGGGCGGCGCGTTCGACCTGATCGCGGTCAACTATGCCAATGCGGATATGGTCGGCCACACCGGAAAATTGCCGGCGGCCATCGAGGCGGTGGAAACCGTCGACGCCTGCCTCGGGCGGTTGGAGGCAGCGGTCGCGGCGGCAGGCGGCGCCCTGTTGATCACCGCGGACCACGGTAACGCCGAACAGATGGCAGACCCCGAGACCGACCAGTCCCACACTGCCCACACCCGCAACCCGGTGCCCATTCTGCTCGCCGCCGGCGCCGCCGGCCGCACCCTGCGCAACGGGACGCTGGCCGATATCGCGCCGACGGTTCTGGAATTGATGGGGCTGGCCCAACCCGCCGAAATGACCGGCGCATCGCTGCTCGGCGACGGTGCCGCAGGCACGGAGACAATCGCTGCGTAACCGGGCCGGAGCGTTGCTTGCCGCGGTCGCCGTCACCGCCGGATCGGCATTGCCGGTCCTTCATCCCGGCAACGCGGCAGCCCAGAACGAGCGGGACCGGCTGAAGGAGGTCGAGCGCCGGATCGGCAAGGGACGCGGTCGCGATGCTGCGCTCAGCCGGCACGCCGGCGAGCTGGCCCGGGAAGTGCGCGGCATCCGCAAACAGGTCGTTTCGGTCGCCAGACGCCTGCAGCGGCAGGAAACCGCCGCGAGGCGTGTCGAATTGAGCCTTGTGCGGCTGGAAAACGCGATTCGCGATGACAGCCTCGAATATCGGCGCAACGAACGGCAGTTTTTGCGCATCGTCGGCGCGCTTCGGCGGGTCCGGAGCAACCCGCCTGGGGTGCTGGCCATGCATTTTGCCGACGCGCAGGACGCGATCCGCAGTACGATCGTTCTGCGTTCGCTGGTGCCGCAATTGCGCGCCCGGGCCGATGAACTTCGCCGCAAGGTGGCCGCCTACAACAAACGCCGCCGGAAGGTTTCGCAGCAGCGCGAAGACATGGCCGCCAAGGCAGCGCAGCTGCGCCGGACGCGACTGGAATTGGCTGCGCTGCTGGGCCGGCGAATTCGCCTTCTGGCCGAGACCCGGGAGGAAAAGGCCGAAGTGCGCCGGCGCCTTGTCCGGCTGACCCGGGAGGCGGAGACGCTGCAGGACCTGATGGCGAACCTGGAGCGCGAGAATACCGGCGCCGGGCCGCAGCGGCCTGTGCGTGCAGCCGCGCTGACGCGGCCCGAACGGCTCCGCCGCTTTCGCGAGGCCCGCGGAAAGGTTGTAGCGCCGGTTTCCGGCGTCGTTGTCGATCGGTTCAGCGACAGGGACCGGTTCGGCCTGGCCGTCAACGGGCTGCGCTTTGCGGCCCGATTGGGCGCACAGGCGGTTGCGCCTTACGATGGCCAAATTGTCTTCGCAGGACCGTTCCGGAGTTACGGACCGATCTTGATCATCGAGCATACCGACGGATATCACTCGTTGATCGCAGGTCTGGCGCATATCGATGTTGTGAACCGGCAATGGGTGCTTGCCGGCGAACCGGTCGGTATTGTCGGAAAGACGGAGTTGCCGGGAGCGCGGCTCTATCTCGAATTGAGACAGGGTGGCCGCCCAATCGATCCGCAGCCCTGGTTGGCGGCGGACAAACGCAAGGTAGACGGATGAAACGCATTGCGCTTGCCCTTCTGTTCCTGGTTTCGGCGACACTCACCGTCCCGGTCCAGGCTGCGGAGGAGAAGGGAACCGACACCTACAAATATCTCGACCTTTTCGGCGCCGTGTTCGAACGGGTGCGTTCGGGCTATGTCGAGAAAGTCACGGACAAGAAGCTCATCGAAGCGGCGATCAACGGCATGTTGCAGGCGCTCGATCCGCATTCGAGCTATCTGAGCGCCGAAGCCTTCAAGGAAATGCAGGTCAATACGGCCGGCAAGTTCGGCGGTCTCGGGATCCAGGTCACGACCGAGCGCGGCATCGTGAAGGTGATCTCGCCGATCGACGGAACGCCCGCCGCCAAGGCCGGAATCCGGGCAAACGACCTGATTACCCACATCGACGGCAAGCCGATCATCGGCATTTCCCTGCGCGAAGCGGTCAAGATGATGCGCGGGCCGGTCGATTCGAAGATCACCGTCAAAATCCGGCGCAAGGGCGTCGATCCATTCGATGTCAGCATCGTCCGGGCGATCATCACGGTCAAATCGGTGCGTTACCGGACGATCGGCAACGTCGGCTATATCCGGATAACCGCGTTCAACCAGCAGACCACGGTCGGCCTGCATGCCGCTTTGGCCGAATTCAGGCGCGAGTCCGGCAAGGCGTGGCGCGGCGTCGTGCTCGACCTGCGCAACAATCCGGGCGGATTGCTGTCCCAGGCGATCGACGTCAGCGACAGTTTTCTCGAGCGCGGCGAGATCGTCTCGACCCGCGGCCGCGAAGCCAAGATCAGCAGCCGCTACAATGCCAAGAAGGGCGATCTGGCAGACGGATTGCCCATTGTCGTTCTGATCAACGGCGGCTCCGCCTCGGCCTCGGAGATCGTCGCGGGCGCGCTGCAGGATCACCGCCGGGCCATCCTCATGGGCACCAAGAGCTTCGGCAAGGGTTCGGTCCAGACCGTCGTGCCGCTGGGCAGCCAGGGCGCCATGCGGCTGACCACCGCCCGCTACTACACGCCGTCGGGCCGCTCGATCCAGGCCAAGGGCATCGTTCCCGATATCGTCGTCGAGCAAGCGAAGGTGACCGCGCTCACGCCGCGCGGTGGCGGTCGGGAAGCCGATCTGCCGAACGCTTTGGACGTCGAT
>FZLR01000196.1 GCA_900197615.1 Rhodospirillaceae bacterium Spongia-Bin9 | reverse complement strand
GCGCCCCTCGGGGCGGGGCGCCGGGCGGGCCCGGCCCCTCGCCTGGAAGGAAGGGCTGATCGCCGAGCGCACGGCGCGGATCGCCCTGCCGGTGCTCGATGCCCTGCCCTCGCCGTTCGACCCCAAGGTCCACAGCTTCCGGCGCGCCCGGTTCAGCGGCGTCTTTCTCCACGAGAAGGAGATGTACCGGCCGGCTCGCTCGCGGCGTGCGGGCGAGATCGGGCTGCATATCGTGACGCCGTTCCGCCTCGGCGGCGGCGGGACGATCCTGGTCAACCGGGGCTGGGTGCCCGGCCTGCGGCGCAATCCGGAAACCCGGCGGGACGGACAGGTCGCCGGATCCGTCACCCTGGTCGGCATCCTCCGGACGCCCGCGCCGACGGGCTATTTCGTCCCGGAAAACGATCCGGCCAAAAACACCTGGTTCCGCATCGATCTGCAACAGATGGCCAAACATGCCGGGGTCGATGCGGTCCGGCCCTACTATGCCGATCTCGTCGCCGACGCGCCGGGCGGCTGGCCGCGCGGCGGACAGACCCGGGTATCGGTGCGCAACGCGCATCTCGAATATGCCATCACCTGGTTCTCGCTCTGCCTGATCGGGATCGCCGTCTATATCCTGTGGCACCGGCGCTTCCGGCCCGCAGACCGCGCTGCGGCGGACCGGTAGGCTCCGATCGGCCGGCGGCATGGGCGCCTACGCCACCCTGGAGGACCGTTTCCGGCGCGCCGCGCTGATCGGCGAGGCGGCCGGCATCCTCGGCTGGGACCGCGCCGTCCTCATGCCTGAGGGCAGCGCCGGCGCCCGCGCAGAACAGATGGCGGCGCTCACGCTGGTAAGCCGGGAGATTCTGACCGCCGCCGACATGGCGGACCTGCTGGACGCGGCCGGGGACGAGTCGCTCGACGATTGGCAAGCCGCCAACCTGCGCGAGATGCGCCGCGATTGGGTGCGCGCGGCTGCCATCCCGCCCCGGCTGATCGAGGCCCGGACCCGCGCCAACGCCGTCTGCGAAATGACCTGGCGCACCGCCCGACCGGCCTCGGACTACGCTGCCGTCCTGCCGCTGCTCGAAGAGGTCGCCCGATTCGCTATCGAAGCAGGGGAAGCCCTGTCCGCAGCCCTGGACGTGCCGCTCTACGATGCTCTGCTGGACGGCTTCGAGCCCGGCGGCCGGTCTTCGGATATCGATCCGGTGTTCGACGATCTCGCGGCCTTCCTGCCGGGCTTTACCGGCGCGGCGATCGAACGGCAGGCCGCCCGGCCGCCCCTGCCCCTCGAAGGGCCGTTCCCGGTCGACCGGCAGGAGATGCTGGGTCGGCGTTTCATGGCGGCGCTGGGCTTCGACTTCGGCAAGGGCCGGCTCGACGTCAGCCACCATCCCTTCACCGGCGGCGCGCCGGACGACATCCGCATCACCACCCGCTACGACGAAGCGGATTTCCTGACCGGGATCTACGCCGTCCTGCACGAAACCGGTCATGCGCAATACGCGGCCGGCCTGCCGCAGCAATGGCGGCGCCGGCCGGTCGGCCGCGCGCGCGGCATGACGCTGCACGAGAGCCAGTCCCTGCTGATCGAGATGCAGGCGTGCCGCGGCGGCGCCTTCATGGCCTGGGCGGCGCCCCTGATGGCGGAAGCCTTCGGCGGCGCGGCGCCGGCCTGGTCGGCCGACAACCTGCTCGCTCTGGTGACACGGGTCGAGCGCGGCTACATCCGCGTCGATGCCGACGAGGCGACCTATCCGGCCCATGTCATCCTGCGCTACCGGCTGGAGAAAGCCATCCTCGCCGGCGACCTGCCGCTCGCAGACCTGCCCGGCGCGTGGAGCGACGGAATGGACGCGCTGCTCGGCATCCGCCCGCCCGACGACCGGCGCGGCTGCCTCCAAGACATTCACTGGTATTCCGGTGCCTGGGGCTATTTCCCGACCTACACCCTGGGCGCGATGGCGGCGGCGCAGCTTTACGCGGCGGCCAAAGCGGTCGACGGCGGCCTCGAGCCGGCGCTGGCCGAGGGCGATTTCGCGCCGCTCTATGCCTGGCTCCGCCCCAACGTCCACGAACCGGGATCGCGCTACGGCACCGGCGAACTGCTCGAACGCGCCACCGGCCGCCCGCTCGACGCAACGGCATTCAAGGCGCACCTGAAGGCACGTTACCTCGATTCCTGAAGCGGAGACGTTGCGCTTTCCCAAGCCGCGATCAGCGCGGCGACCGCCACGCCGGGGTCATCGGCGCCCATGACCGCGCCCATGACCGCCGCGCCGTCGGCGCCGGCGGTGCGGCAGGCGGAGACGGTTTCGGCGGTCACGCCGCCCAGGGCGAGCAGGCAGCAGCCGCACGGGCGCAATTGCGCCGCCGCGGTCTCCAGCATCGCCGGGCCCAGCGCCGGGCCGTAGCCGGGCTTGCTGTCCGTCGCGAAGACCGGGCTGAGCGTGACATAGTCCGCACCGGCCGCTCCCGCCGCTTGCGCTGCAGCGAGGCTGTGGCACGACTTGCCGAGCAGGCGGATATCCGGGGCCAGCCGGCGCGCTTCCGCGATGTCGCCGTGCCGCGGCAGGTGCCGGGCGGCGACGCCGTCGCCATCGGCTGCCGGAATCCCGTGCAGGCCGACCGTTGCGCCGGACGGCGCGATGCGGGCGAGCCGCCGGACCAGTTCGAACTGTTCGGGCAAAGGCAGGTCCTTTTCCCGGACGCTCATCCAGCGCGCCCCGGCCCCGAACGCCGCGGCAGCGATTTCTTCGAGCGGGAGCCGCGCCCGCCGCCGGTCGGTGACGATCATCAGGGGCGGATCGGGCAGCGGGCTGCGGTCGGCGACGGTGCGGAGCATGGCGCGGGGCCGGGTCAGCCGCCGATCAATCCCATCTGCGGGCTCGATGCTTCGGCATGGTCCTTTTTCGGAATCCGGCCGGCGAGGCGCGCGGCGCGGCCGGCGGCAACGGCGTCGCGCATGGCGGCGGCCATCAGGACGGGATCGAGCGCTTTCGCCACCGCCGTATTGAGCAGCACCGCGTCGCAGCCCAGTTCCATCGCCAGCGCCGCGTCGGAGGCCGTGCCGATCCCGGCATCGAGGATCACCGGCACGGGGCTGCGGTTGCAGATCAGTTCGATATTGTAGGGATTCGCGATGCCGATGCCGGTGCCGATCGGCGCGCCGAGCGGCATGACGGCGGCGCAGCCGGCGTCGGCCAGCCGCTGGCACACCACCGGATCGTCGGTGCAATAGGGCAGGACGTGGAAACCGTCCGCCACCAGCTCCCGCGCTGCGCCGGCCAGTTGTTCGACATCGGGATACAGGGTCTCCCGGTCGCCGATCAGCTCCAGCTTGATCCAGTCGGTCTCCAGCGCCTCGCGCGCCAGTTGCGCGGTCAGGATGGCGTCCTTGGCGCTCATGCAGCCGGCGGTGTTGGGCAGCAGGGTCCAGTCGGCGCCGAGCAGGTCGACCATGCTCTCGGCATAACCCTCCAGGCTGATGCGGCGGATCGAGACCGTGACCGCCTCCGTCCCGCTCGCCGCCAGCGCATCCAGCATGACCTGCTGGTTCGGATAGCCGGAAGAGCCGAGGAACAGGCGGCTGGCGAAGCGCCGCCCGGCGATATGGAAGCTGTCGTCGGTCATGGTCAAAGCGCGGTCCTATCCGCCGCGGAAGGGTTTGACGATCTCGACGGCGTCGCCGGCGCCGAGTGCCGTCCCGATCCAGTCGCGGCGCGGCACCACGGCCTCGTTCACGGCAACCGCAACGCCGCGGGCGTCGGGATCGATGCCCCGTTCGTCGAGCAGGGCGCGCACGGTGGCTGCCGCAGTCTCCGCAGGCTCGCCGTTCAGCACGATACGCATCCCCGCCTACTCCGCCGCCATCGAGGCCGGCCCGGAAGCCAGCGCCGGGTCGAAGCGCGCCAGCGTAAAGGGCGCCAGCGCCGGATCCATTTCGCCGGACAGGACGAAACGGCTCACCAGATCGGCGGTCACCGGCGTCAGCAGGATGCCGTTGCGATGATGGCCGGTCGCATAGGTGAGGCCGTCGACCGGGCCGGGCCCGAAGATCGGCGCGTCGTCGCGCGAGCCGGGGCGGAAACCGGTCCAGGTCTCCGCGATCGGTAATTCCTCGATCCCCGGCAGCGCGCGCCACGCCGCATCGAGCAGGGCATACTGGCCGCCGGCGGTGATCGTCTCGTCGAAGCCCTTTTCCTCGACCGTCGCGCCGATCAGCAGGCGGCCGTCGCGGCGCGGCACCAGATAGATGCCCGGCGCCCACAGCACATGGCGCAGCAGCGGGGCTTCCGGGTCCATCTGCAGCGCCAGCATCTGGCCCTTGATCGGGCGGACCGGCGGCAGGGCGGCCGGCGCCAGGCCGCCGATCGTCCGGCTCCAGGCGCCGGCGGCGAGGACCACCGCATCGGCCGCCACGGTTTCGCCCGCGACGACGACCCCGGCGGCCCGGCCGTTTTCGACGCGGATTGCCTCGACCTCGCAGTCGGGCAGCAGCTGCGCGCCGGCGCGGGCGGCGGCAGTCGCCAGCGCCGCGGTGACGGCGCGGTTGTCGACCTGGTGGTCGTTCGGGCTCCACACGGCGGCCGGGATGCGCGGGTTGAGATACGGTTCGCGCTGCCTCGCCTCGCCGCCGCCGATCAGCGCGACCTCGATCCCGGCGCGGCAGTGATAGTCGTGGATGAAGCGGAGTTGCCGCTCGTCGTCCCGGGTCAGCGCGACCGCCAGCGTACCGTCGTCGCGATAGCCGATATCCTGCCCGCTCGCCGCTTCGAGTTCCGCCGCGAAGGCCGGCCATGCCCGCTGGCTCCGCAGGTTGAGCCGCAGCAGATCCAGTTCGCCGGGCTCGGTCTCGACGCCGGCGGCGAGCATCCCGGCAGCGGCATGGCTGGCGCGCCGGCCGATCGCGCCCTTGTCGAAAATATCGACCCGGCAGCCGGCCTGCGCCAGCCGCCAGCCGATGCCCAGCCCGCACACGCCGGCGCCGATAACGGCGACGGTCTCCGGCGGGTGCGGAGAAGAGCGCGAAGGGGAATGCGGTGTCTGAATCGGGCGGCTCCCTACGCTGGTGTGACCCAGGTCAGGTTCGACGGGTATGATCTCAGACGACAGGCGCTGCAACAGCAGCCCGCCGACACCCCGGCCGAACTTCGATAGAGCAAGAATAGCACCCCTTGCAGCGACCGCGCCAGTGGCGTTGCGTCGCCGGGGATCGATCCCTGTCAGCGCCGCCGCGCGGCGAGGACGGTATCGAAGAAAGCCAGAATCTGCCGGTCGATCCGGGCGAGAAAAGCGCGGCGGTCGAAGCCCGGCGGGTCGCGCGCCGGCGGGCCGACTTCGTCGACCAGGGCCGCTGGAAAGGGTGCGATGAAGGCAAAGTGATGGGCCTGCGGGTGCACGATCGGGCGCGCCCTGTCGCCCATCAGGCGCACGATATTGTCCTCGTGCCACGGCCGGCGCAGCACCCGGTCGCGGCCGAGGCGGTGGATCTGCGCCGGCGCCGTAACGCCCGCGAACGCCCCGCTGCCGAACAACGCGCCCACCCGCGGCCGCGGCG
>FZLR01000058.1 GCA_900197615.1 Rhodospirillaceae bacterium Spongia-Bin9 | reverse complement strand
GGCATTTCGTCTTTGTTGCCTGCGGTGTTGCTGGCGCTCGGCGGCGGGCCCCAGCCGGGGTTCGACCTGGCCGCCGACGCCGAGCGGCCCGGCTTTGCGGAAAGCGCCGAGCGCCATCGGCGCGAACCGCGCCGGCATTTGCCCGGCGCCTCGGCGAGCGAGGCCGAACGGGCCGCCCACCGGGAATTCCTGAAAAAAATCGACGATCCGGTCTGGCTGGCCGAGTAGGCCGCAGAACCGTCCCAAGCCCGGATTTCTCACCACAGTCACGGCCTGCGTCGCGTCCGGACGTTCGACCCGCCCCGTTCGGTACTGGGAGCGGGCCGAAGAGCGTAGCGGGGCCTACGGTCGAGGCCCGCGACGCCGCGGGCGGGCGCCCCCGGAAGCGATCGGGGCGCACCCCGACAGCGCCGCGCAGGTCATGACTCCGGTGAGAAATCCGGGCTAGCTGCCCGGATTGAAAGCGTGGTCGAATCGCTCCCGGTATTCCGCCAGTTTCACGCGGAATTCAGGTTCCGTTTTCCGGCCGGACCTGGCGTGCGGAGACTCTTCGGAGACGGCGCTGTAGGGGAAGTCGTCAAGTCGCTGCATGCTCGGCCGGCGCGCCATACGGTCCCACCAGGCCCGGGTCAGCGGATAGGGCTCCAGCCAGAAATCGAGGAAACGGACCATCTCCAGAACTTTGACAAACGGCGCAAGATTTGTTTCCGCCAACGTAAACCGATCGCCCATAAGGTAGGGCCGGCCGTCGGCAAGTGTCTGTTCCATCAGTTTGAAGATCATTTCGAACGAACCGATCGCGCGCATAACGTAGGGCGAAGAAACGCCTTCCCCGATGACCGACTGTTGGCGATAAAGCCGGTCGATACTGGGAATGACTTTCCAGCGTTCCTCCATCTTCTCCCGCGGCACGGTCAGGCGGAATTTCGTGACGAAATTGACGACCGCCGTGGCTTCGAAGGCTCTCTCGTCAAACAGCTTGATCCATTCGTCCATGTAGTATCGCTCAGTGGGATCGCTGGGCTTCAAAGGCGGGTCGGGCCGCAGATCGTCGATGTATTTGCAGATTAGCGAGGACTCGCGGATCGGCCTGCCGCTATGAACGAGGGTCGGCACGACCCCCTGGGGATTGAGCTTGAGATATTCGGGCTGGAATTGGTCGCGGTTCACCAGGATCATTTTGTGGGGAATCCAATCCGTAATCCCCTTCTCTGCCAGGGTGACGATAACCCGGTTGGAGCAGATCGAATCGGTTTCTTCGAGATAGTACAGTTCAAGCGTCATATCGGTCTCCTGCTTTGCGCTTTTTTGCCAAATTCCGATGTTTTCAGCATGTTCTTTAGCGGGTCATAGATGGCTTCGCTCCACAGTTCGTTCGACGGCGCCTAAGGCAGATATGCCGTCACGGTCGAAAGGCGCGATGCGAAGGGAATCGCCGGATTTCATGACCGTGTCAACGGCGGCCGGATTGTGTAACGGCGCGGCGGTGTATAATTGCGCCACGGGGGATGGCGATCTCTTGGCGATGTCCCCGTTTCACGGTTTTCCGGTCTCGACGCCAGCGGATTTCCCGGAACGCATGACCGGCCGGTAGCAGGCGGCGCAGCCGCGCCTGCCGGCGCGCGGAATTCGGAATGCGGCGACCGGGGGTGCTCCCGCCCCGATACCGGCGAAGCGGTTGCTTCTGCCCGCCAGATTCTTGAATTCCGTAGCTCAAATAGCTATAATAGCCATTATGAAACGGATTGCTGCCAAGGAAGCCAAGAATCGCTTCGGCACTTTGCTCGACGCCGCGCAGGGGGCGCCTGTGTGCATATCCAAGAACGGCAGAGAGGTCGGCGTGATGATGTCGATGCCGCACTATGAGCGGCTTTGCGGCGCCGCCTGGGAGCGTCTGACGGCGACGATGGACGCTCTGGGCGAGGAGGCCTCCGCGAACGGCCTGACGGAAGCCCGGCTCGAAGCGCTCCTGGCGGATGAAAGCTGAACGGGTCGTCGTCGACACCAATGTGCTGATTAGTTCGTCGTTGAGCCTCCGCGGGTCGCCGCGCGCGGTTATCGATGCGGTACGGTCGGAGAAGGGCGTTCTGTTGTTCTCCGACGAAACGTTCGCCGAAATTCAAACCCGGCTCCGCCGCCCGAAATTCGATCGCTATGTCGGCCGGGAAGCCCGGGAAAACTATCTGGCACAGCTGGAAGCGGTCTCCGAATGGGTTGCGATCGCGGGCGCGAAACTTGGATGCCGCGACCCGGATGACGACAAGCTGCTCGAAACCGCCCTGATGGGAAATGCGGATTGCCTGATCACGGGGGATGGCGATCTCTTGGCGATGTCGCCGTTTCACGGTATTCCGGTCCTGACGCCAGCGGGTTTCCTGGAACGCCTGACCGGCCGGTAGCGGGCGGCGCAGCTGCGCCGACGAGGAAGTGCCCGGCAGCCGGGAAACGATGGTACAACCGCGCCTGCGGTTCGCAGGCCGCCCTCGTTCCGCGCCCTTCGGGAGGCTGCATGAACGTCACCGCCTATGCCGCGTCGGTCGGCCATTCGGTCTGGTTCAGCCACGACCTGGGCGAGACGTGGAACCGCGCCTTCACGCCGACCGGCGGCATCTACAACGAATCCCGCGCCTGGTGCCTCGCAACCCATCCGGCCCGGCCCGGCGATGTGTTCGCGGGTACGGACCTCGGCGTCTACCGCTGGACCGTGGCGGCCGACCGCTGGGAGCATCTGCCGTCGCCGATGGACGGGCTGCACATCCTGCAGATCGGCCAGTCGCCCCACGATCCGGATGTCATCTTCGCCGGCACGCGCCCGGCACAGCTTTTCCGCTCGGCCGACGGCGGGCAGACCTGGCGGCGCTGCGACATGGGCAACGGCGTTGAATGCGAGTTCATCAACACGCCGCGGGTGACGTCGATCCATTTCGATCCGCGCGATGCCGACACGATCTGGGTCACCATCGAGATCGACGGCATCTTCGTCAGCCGGGACGGCGGCGAGACCTGGCAGAAGTGCATCGACGGGCTGAAAAGCCCGGACACCCACAATCTCGTCTTCTTCGACGACGATAGCGGGGGCGCTTCCGGTTCCGGGGGCCGCACGATCCTGTGTTCGACCGAGGAAGGCCTGCACCGCAGCCGGGACGAGGGCCGGAGCTGGCAGTGGATCGAGGTGCCGGACGCGCCCTGGCCCTATTTCCGCTGCATCGCGAAGCGCACCGACGATTCCGGCGTCATGTTCCTCTCGGTCGGGGACAAGCCGTCGGGCGAACGGGGTATGCTGTTCCGCAGCCGCGACAGGGGCGAAAACTGGGAGATCGTCGACCTGCCGGAGCCGCCCAACACCACCATCTGGTGGATCGCAACCAATCCGGCGGACCCGGACCTGATCTTCTTCTGCACCATATTCGGCCAGATCTTCCGCTCGACCGACGGCGGCGAGAGCTGGCTCAAAATGCGCCGGGAACTGGGCGAACTGCGCATGATCGCCTGGCAGCCTGCCAACTGAATCCGACTTTATCCCGGGGAGGGAAGCCATGCCGCACAATCTGGAAATGCCGCAATACGTCATCGACCGCATCATGGCCAAGCGCGGCAAGCTCGAGGTGTTCGACCGCTTCGATCCGGCGCGCACGGCGCTGGTCGTCATCGACATGCAGAATTTCTTCGTTGCCGAGGTCGAGACTGCGATCGGCATCGTGCCCAACATTAACCGGCTGGCCGATGTCGTGCGCGAGCGCGGCGGGGTCGTCGCCTGGGTGCTGCTGACCGTCGCACAGGAAATGGGCGGCGAGAGCCAGTGGCCGATCTATCACGACTATTTCTTCACCGAGGCCAAGATGCACGCCCACAAGGACGGCCTGACCGAGGGCAGCGAGGGCCACGCGCTGTATCCGGACCTGGTCGTGAAGGACGGCGACCTCATCAGCCGCAAGAGCCGGTTCAGCGCCTTCATCCAGGGTGCGTCGGACCTGGACGAACAACTCCGGGCGCGCGGCATCGAGAACCTGCTGGTCTGCGGCACGGCGACCAACATGTGCTGCGAATCGAGCGCCCGCGACGCCATGATGATCGGCTACCGCGCGACCATGGTGCTCGACGGCAATGCTGCGCGCTTCGACGAGGACCATCTCGCCGGGCTGACCAGCTTCTGGCAGAGCTTCGGCGACGTGCGCACCGCCGACGACGTAATTGACAACCTGCTGCACGCGCCGGCCGCAGCCGAAGCGGCGGAGTAGGCGGCGGCGTCTTGAGGGAGGCGACGGCATGAGCGATATCCTGCGGATACCGGGCAACGTGCCGAGCCGGTGCTGGGGCTCGGCCTACAAGGGCTTCGTCTGGGCGCTCGGCATGTCCGACGACTTTTCTCTCGATTTCGAGGAACAGGCAAAGCGCGCCTTCGCGGCCCTCGACCGCGGCCTCGCTGCCGCCGGCACCGACAAGACCCGGCTGATCACCGTGCAGGTCTATCTCTACGACATCGGCCGCAAGGGCGCGTTCGACCGCTGGTGGGCCGACTGGATCGGCGACGAGCCGCAGCACTGGCCGATGCGCTCCTGCGTCCAGGTCACTTTCGCCGGCAACAACAAGATCGAGTTGCTGGCGGTCGCCGCCCGGCCCGATCCGGACGACAATTAGGACCGGTCTCGTGTCGAGCCATTTCGTTTACCGGCCGCACGTCCGGTCCGGCGGCAAGGTCTACACGCCGGATCTGGTTATCGAACTGGCCTGGGCTTCCTACGGTGAGGGCAGGTTCCTGGCGATCCCGGTCGACCGGCTGACGACCGCCGCTGCGATCCAGCAGCCCGGCCGGAACCCGCACGGCATCGCGGCCATCGCCCTGGTTGCCGCCGGCGATGGCCCGCTGCTCACCGTCGCCTCCTTGCATACGGCGGGGTACGCGGCGTCGGCGCTTCTGGCTTGCGCCAAACCGGTCGGCCGGCAGGCCTGGCGGCTGAAAGATGTCGCGCCGCATCTCGATCGGCTGATCCTGCGCAGCTGGCATCTCGCCGAAGGCAGGCGCCGACAGGCAACGGAGGAACCTGCAGACCGCGCAGCGGGCTTCAACGCTCTCGACGACCTGCCGCCCGAGCGCGTCATCCTGTTCGCCGCCCGGCATGCGCCGCAGCCGCGCCGCACGGCGGACGGTTTCGCCGTGGAACTGGAAGACCCGGTGCGCGGCGAAAGGCTTTCGCTGACCTACACGGCCGTGAATGTTGGATGAAGTCGTCTGTAACCCCATTCCGTCATTTCGACGGGAGCGCTGGATCGAGTCGGAGTTAATCAGGCGTCGATCTCACAATATGCTGTAGTCATGGCTTACCGCTGTTCGTTTTCGAAAAGCCTTTGCTTTCCACCGGCAACGAGCGATACCGCCACGCTAATGGCGGTCTGGCAATCTCCTGCAATCCGGTCGAACGGGAAAATGAGAAATGGCGTTTTTTTCTGCTTTCCCGAATGTCCATTTTGGTTTTGGCGCGGTCCGGGAGCTTGCGGCCGAACTCGCTCAGCGCGGTATTCGCCGGCCGCTCGTCATCACCGACAAAGGTCTGGTCGAATTCGGCGTTTATCGAAAACTTCGCGACGCGTTGCCGCCGAATCTCGACGTCTCGATTTTCGGTGAGATACCTGAAAATCCCACCATTGCGGGCATCCAGGGGGCGCATGAGGTTTACAAGTCTAACAATTGCGATGGAATTGTTGGCCTTGGCGGCGGTTCGGTTCTCGATAGTGGCAAGGCGCTCCGTATTGCTGTCAATCAGGGCGGTCGGATTCTCGACCTTCTGACACACCCGGCGAATATTTCCGCCGATGTGGCGCCTTATATCGCCCTGCCGACAACCGCCGGTACGGGAGCCGAAATTACTTCGGGCGGCGGCATTCATCCGGAGACCGATACGCCGGCCTTGGGCATCCGGAGCCCTCATGCCAAACCCGACCTGGCGATTTGCGACCCGGATTTGACACTGACATTGCCGCCCCGCCTGACGGCTGCGACCGGTATGGATGCGCTCACCCATTGTGTGGAGGGATATCTCTCAACCGCCTACAACCCGCCTGCCGAAGCGATTGCGCTCGATGGAATCCGGCGTGTTGCCGAGTATGTCGAACGCGCATTTTCCGATGGGCGGGACAGAGAAGCCCGTAGCGAAATGCTGATGGCAGCCTTGGAGGGCGGCATGGCGATTTATAAGGGCCTCGGTCCCATTCATGCCCTTTCCATGGCTTTCGGCGACAGTCCGCTGCATCACGGGACACTGGTGACCGTCGCCATGCCGGCGGTGATGCGGTTTTACAACGACCTTGGCGGAGACAAGATGAAAAGAGTTGCAGAAGCCATGGGGCTGATAGCTGACGAACAGGCCGGCAATCGTATTGCCGACAGGGTAGCTGAGCTCAACGCGGCTATGGGCCTACCGGAAACCGTCCGCCAAATGGGCTACAGGAAAACAGACCTGGATCGGATGGTGGACGAGGCTCATGGCAGCTACTTCAATCGGTCCGCCCCCAAGCCACCGAGCCGCGATGCCTATGCAGTACTGATAACCGAAGTTCTGGGGGACTAGAAAGAAATCCGGGGCCGTTCTCATCGTTGTCGTCCGACAGAACAACGCGAATCGTCAGCCCGGCGTGCGGCGGCGCCTGCGAGCCCGCATCGTCGAACCATGGCGATTTCGCCCGACCCGAAGTTGTTCCCCGCGTCTTTCGATCTGCCCGGGGCATATCGACGGGCGGGGCGTATCGAAACCCTGTCCTGAGCGAAGTCGAAGGGGGCGGGCGACCTACGAGAGCCGCAGCAGGGCGACAGCGGCGACGAGCAGGACGATGGCGGCGATGCGCACCGGGCCCGGCCTTTCCTTGAGCACGAACACGCCGATCAGCGCGGCGAACAGGATGCTGCTCTCCCGCAGCGCGGCGACCACGGCGACCGGCGCCGACACCATCGCCCAGACGACGATGCCGTAGGCCAGCATCGAGAGCAGCCCGCCGGCCATCGAGCGCACGATATCGCCGGGCGGAGCCCGGTAGAAGCGGTCGCGGCGCATCCAGGCGATGATGAGGATGGTGGGCCAGGCATCGATGAAGAAGAGCCACAGGATGTAGGCAACGGCATCGCCGGCGGCCCGGGCGCCGAGCCCGTCGGCAATCGTGTAGCCGGCAATGGCGACCGCTGTCAGGCCGGCGAAGAGCAGGGACCGGTCGCCGCCGGATGCGCCGTCGGTGCGTTCATGCCTGGCGCGGCGTTCGCCGGCCCGGCGCCAGGCCACTCCGGAGATTGCCAGCAGAATCAGGCAGATCGCGATGAGCGCCCGATCGCCGAGTTCCTCTTTAAGAAAGGCCAGCGACGCCAGCGTGACGATCAGCGGCGCCCCGCCGCGGGCGATCGGATAGACCCGGCTGAAGTCGCCATGGCTGTAGGCGGTCGCCAGCATCAGGTTGTAGACCGTGTGGATCGCCGTCGACGCCAGGAGGAAGGGCCAGGCGGCTGCGGGCGGAACCGCCACGAAGGGCAGGGCCAGGCCGGCGGCGACGCCGGAACCGACCGAGAGCCACGCGATGCCGATCGTCGGATCGGCGCGCGATTTCACGACCGCGTTCCAGGTAGCGTGCAGCAGGGCGGAGGCGAGCACCGCCAGCAGAACGGCCGTGGAGATCATGCAGGCGCTACGTCGTCCGCAGCAGCTTCGGCGCGAGAATCGCGGTTACGGCAAATCCGCCGAGCAAGCCGCCGACATGGGCGAGCCAGGCGATATCCGGCACCCAGCCGGTAGCGACGAAGACGGCGTGGGCGACGACGAAAACGATCATGCCGAGCCAGTAGGGCATCGGGATGAACAGCAGGAAAATCCGGCCCTTGGGTTCGAGCAGGAAGGCAGTCGCGAACACGCCGGACAACGCGCCGCTCGCGCCGACGACCGGGATCGTGGAGTTCGGCTCGATTGCGGCATGGAGCAGGCCGCCGGCGACTCCGGCGACGGCATAGATCGCCGCCAGCCGCCATGCGCCGAGCGCGCGTTCGACAATGGCCCCGAACGAAATCAGCACGATCATGTTGACGACGAGATGCGCCGTATCGCTATGCACGAACATCGAGGTGACCAGGGTGAGCGGCGCCGGCAAAAGGCTGTAGCCGGCCGTGTCGATCGGGTCGCCGAGCAGCAGGCGCGGGATCAGGGCATAACGCACCAGGAACCGGAGGTAATCGTCTCCGGACAGGCTCATCTGGTAGAGAAACACGCCGACGCAGGCGAGCAACAGCGTCAGGGTGACGGGCAGGGTGCGGGTCATGGCAGATGGGTCATCGGGTCGGCCCGGCTAACCGAGCGCGGCGGCCAGGCCCGCGAACAGGCCACGCCCGTCCGTGCTGCCCTGGTCGGGGCGGACGGCGTTTTCCGGATGGGGCATCATGCCGAGGACATTGCCGGCCTCGTTATATATCCCGGCGATATTCCGCACCGAGCCGTTCGGGTTGAAGCGGTCCGCCGCCTCGCCGTCGAGCGGCGCGTAGCGGAAGGCGATCCGGTCTTCGTCTTCCAGCCGGTCGAGCGTGTCCGCGTCGGCGAAATAGTTGCCGTCGCGATGGGCGACCGGCATCCGCAGGGTCCGGCCGGCCCCGTAGGCGCCGGCAAACGCCGTCCGGCCGTTGACGATGCGCAGGCCGATATCGCGGCAGACGAACCTGAGCGACGCGTTGGGCAGCAGGGCGCCGGGCAGCAGGCCGGCTTCGACGAGAATCTGGAAACCGTTGCAGACGCCGAGCACCGCGACGCCCCGGCGCGCCGCTTCCGCAACGCTGCGCAGCACCGGCGAATGGGCTGCCATGGCTCCGGCGCGCAGATAATCGCCATAGGAGAAACCGCCTGGGACGACGATCAGGTCGGCGTCCGGCAGCTCGGCATCGCGGTGCCAGACCATGGCCGGCGGCCGGCCCGAGGCCATTTCCAGCGCCTCGGCCATATCCCGCTCCCGGTTGGTGCCGGGAAAGACCGCGATGGCGGATTTCATTGCACCCGGCGCCTCGTGTCCGGCCTCGCTGCCGGCCGGCCCGCCATGCGCTCAGGACTCGATCTCGACGCTGTAATTCTCGATCACCGTGTTGGCCAGCAGCTTCTCGCACATATCGTTGACCCGGTCCTCGGCCCCGACGCTGCTGTCGCCGCTGCTGTCGCCGCCGCTGTCGCCGCTCCCGTGCTCCAGGTCGATCTCGATATACTTGCCCTGCCGGACATCGGCCACGCCGTCGAAACCGAGCGCCTCCAGGGCGTGGGCGATCGCCTTGCCCTGGGGATCGAGGACGCCGGGCTTCAGCGTGACATGGACTTTCGCCTTCATCGGCGCCCTCATCGAGCCTCCGCCATCCGTCGATGCCCGATCAGTTGATGCTCTTGGTGCCCTTGAGATCCTGCGGGCCGGCGTCGGGCAGGATGCCCAGGCGGCGCGCCACTTCCTGATAGGCTTCCTCGACGTTGCCCATATCCCGGCGGAAGCGGTCCTTGTCGAGCTTCTCGTTGGTCTTGATGTCCCACAGGCGGCAGCTGTCCGGCGTGATCTCGTCGGCCAGGAGGATGCGCATATAGTCGTTGTCGTCGTACCAGCGGCCGAACTCCAGCTTGAAGTCGACCAGCCGGATATCGACGCCGAGGAACAGGCCGATCATGAAATCGTTGACGCGCAGGGCCAGCGCCATCATGTCGTCGAGGTCCTGCGGCGTCGCCCAGCCGAAGGCCGTGATGTGCTCTTCGGTGACCAGCGGATCGCTCAGATCGTCGTTCTTGTAGTAGAATTCGACGATCGAACGGGGCAGGGGCGTGCCCTCCTCGATCCCGAGGCGCTGTGACATCGTTCCGGCCGCCACGTTGCGCACCACGACTTCGAGGGGAATGATCTCGACCTCGTGGACGAGTTGCTCGCGCATGTTCAGGCGGCGCACGAAGTGGGTCGGGATGCCGATCTCGTTCAGCCGCAGCATGATATATTCGGAGATGCGGTTGTTAAGGACGCCCTTGCCGCTGATCACGCCCTTCTTCTGGGCGTTGAAGGCGCTTGCATCGTCCTTGAAATACTGGACGATCGTGCCCGGCTCCGGCCCTTCGTACAGAACCTTGGCCTTGCCTTCGTAAATCCGTCTGCGTCTGGCCATGGTGCTCCTGAACCTCCGACGATACTGGAAATCGGACTGCCGTATAACGCAGCCTGCCCGGCGGCCGGCATCCACGGTCCCCTGGAATGTTGGCCGCCCGGTCCGTTTAGCAAGGCGGACGGGACAAAACAAATTTACGCACCGGGACGGATCGCAATTCAACCTGCGGCGCGAACGGCCGCAGACGGCCCGTCGAGCGCGGCAACCGGTTCGTAGGGGCAGGTGGCGGGCGGCCCGGCCGAGAACATCCAGACCGACGGGTCCGGCCGTCCGGCCGCCGGCAGCGCGATCAGCGAGCTCGATGTCGTGGCGAATCCGAACCCGGTCTCGATGCACATGGCGGAATCCGGCTCGCCATCCGGACCGCGTTGGGTATCGGCCATCAGATCGCGCCATTCCGCCCAGTCGCCGCCCTCGGAATCCGGGGCCGGGTCGGGCGGCAGTGCGGCGCCGAACCGGTCGAGGTAGCGTTCGATCCGGCTCGAGACCGGGTCGTTCCGTTCGCGCGCGGTCAGCATGGACAGGCCTTCGGGCAACGGAAAACTTTCGACCTGCCCGCCCGCAGCGTTGCCCCGGCTGCGCAGCCAGAAGGCGTCGCGATTGTCGGCGACGACCAGGTTGAAGGGGCGCCAGGCGTTGCCGTCGAGATGGCGCAACCGCTCCGCGGCGTCGGCCGCGTCCGCCGAATCCAGCGCGTCGAGCACCAGCTCCCCGCGCGAACGCTTGTCCGGCGCCGGGCCCAGGCTCGCCGTGCGGTTCATGATCGCCGCGACGACGCCGGTATCGTTCATGCCGAGCCAGGTGCCGCCGGCTTCGAGATCGATCCCGGCGACGACCTCCGGGCGGTCCGGCCAGTGCCGGTCCGGCGGCCGCCAGGGCCGGTCCTTCATCTCGTCCCGGTTGGCGGCGAGCAGCAGCGGCCACGGATGTCCGAGCCGGCGCAGGATGACAACAGTGCACATAGAATCCGCTACCTGCTGGGGGCGCGCCCTTATATAACGGCCCGGCACCAGTTCAAACCCGGGCCACGACAACGTGTCCCGGCCAGCCAGGGGACGACGACCGGACGATGGCGACCTTCGACGACCGCGAAAGAGCATTCGAGAAGAAATTCGAGCACGACCAACAACTCCAGTTCCGCACCGAAATGCGGCGCAACAAGCTGATCGGCCTGTGGGCGGCCGAGCTGATGGGCCTGACCGGCGCGGATGCCGACGCCTACGCCAAGCAGGTCGTCGAATCCGATTTCGAGGAGCCCGGGCCGGAAGACGTGATCCGCAAGATAAAGGGCGATTTCGAGGCCAGGAGCGTCGACAAGAGCGACCGCCAGATCCGCCGCCAGCTCGAGGAATGCGCCAACGTGGCCCGCGAACAGGTGATGAGCGAGGTCGAGTGAGGGTGGGGCGGCGCGATGAGTGTCGGTATGGGGGCTCGGTTTTCCGAAATCCCCTTCGTGTCGCGCCGGACGGAGCGCAGCGACGTTCCGGGGCCCGCCGCCATAGATCCTGATCTTCAATCGAGGGCCCGGTCGGCCGTAGGGGAGGGTTTCCAACTCTCCCCTACAAAATGACGGCCCGGGCGATACCGAAGGTTCATTCGGAAGTGCCGGAACCCACCATGACTCTCACAGAAAGCCGGACCGGCGCCCCGGGAACCGACGGATGGGAAATCGTCATCGGGCTGGAAGTCCACGCCCAGGTCATGTCGGACGCCAAGCTGTTCTCCGGCGCGGCGACCGCCTTCGGCGCCGAACCGAACAGCCAGGTCTCGCTGGTCGACGCCGCCTTTCCCGGCATGCTGCCGGTCATCAACCGGCGCTGCGTCGAGCAGGCGGTGCGCACCGGCCTGGGCCTGAACGCGAAGATCAACCGGCGCAGCGTGTTCGACCGCAAGAATTACTTCTATCCGGACCTGCCGGCCGGCTACCAGATCAGCCAGTACAAGGACCCGATCGTCGGCGAGGGCGTCGTGACGGTCGATCTGGAGAACGGCGGGAGCTGCGAGGTCCGCATCGAGCGGCTGCATCTGGAGCAGGACGCCGGCAAGTCCATCCACGACATGGACCCGAAGCGCACTTTCGTCGACCTGAACCGGGCCGGCATCGCGCTCATGGAGATCGTTTCGAAGCCGGACATGCGCTCGGCCGATGAGGCCGGCGCCTATCTCGCCAAGGTGCGCTCGATCCTGCGCTATCTCGGCACCTGCGACGGCAACATGGAGCAGGGCTCCCTGCGCGCCGACGTCAACGTCTCGGTGCGCCGGCCGGGCGAACCGCTGGGCACGCGCTGCGAGATCAAGAATCTCAACTCGATCCGCTTCATCAAGCAGGCCATCGAGTGCGAGGCGCGCCGCCAGATCGAAATTATCGAGGCCGGCGGCGCGATCGAGCAGCAGACCCGCCTGTTCGATCCCGGCCGCGGCGAGACCCGGGCGATGCGCTCCAAGGAAGAGGCCCACGACTACCGCTATTTCCCGGACCCGGACCTGCTGCCGCTGGAGCTGGACCCGGACTGGATCGCGGAAATCGAGGCAAGCCTGCCGGAATTGCCGGACGCGAAGAAGGCCCGGTTCGTGGCGGATTACGGCCTGAGCGCCGGCGACGCCGCGGTTCTGGTCGCCGATCGGGAGGACGCCGATTACTTCGAGGCGGTTGCGAAGGGCCGCAAGGACCCGAGACTTGCCGGCAACTGGGTCATCAACGAATTCTACGGCCGCCTCAACAAGGCCGGGCAGCACCGGGCGGAGTCGCCGGTGACGGCGGAGAAACTGTCCGGCCTGCTGGCGCTGATCGAAAGCGGCGCGATTTCCGGCCGCATCGCCAAGGACGTGTTCGACGCCATGTTCGAGACCGGCGAGGACGCCGCCGCCATCGTCGAGGCGAAGGGCCTGAAGCAGATCAGCGACACCGGCGCCATCGAGGAGATCGTCGACCGGCTGATCGCGGAGAACCCGAAGCAGGTCGCCCAGGCGAAGGAACAGCCCAAAGTCGCCGGCTGGTTCGTCGGCCAGGTCATGAAGGCGACCCGCGGCCAGGCCAATCCGGCGGTCGTCAACGAGATATTGAAGAAGAAGCTGTAGATGCCCGAATCCGTGGAATCCTCGAAAGACGCGGCGACCGGAACGCCGCTGCTGTTCCAGCCGTTCGCCCTGCGCGGCCTGACCTTGCGCAACCGCATCGTCATCGCGCCGATGTGCCAGTATTCGGCGGTCGGCGGGCTGGCGCAGGACTGGCATTTCGCCCATCTCTCCGGCTTCGCCTTGGGCGGCGCCGGGCTGGTCTTCGCCGAGGCGGCGTCGGTCGAGGAGCGCGGCCGGATCACCCATGGCGATCTCGGCATCTGGAGCGATGCCCATGCCGAAGCGCTCAAGCCGGCGATCCGCTTCATGCAGGGCCAGGGTGCGGCGGTCGGCGTCCAGATCGCCCATGCCGGGCGCAAGGCGAGTATGCAGCGGCCGTGGCACGGCAACGGCCCGATGGACGAGCGCGACACCGAACGCGGCGAAACGCCGTGGGACCCAGTCGCGCCGAGCCCATTGCCGATGCAGGACGGCTGGCTGATGCCGGCGGAACTGGACGAGGCCGGGCTGGCGCAGATCCGCGACGCCTTCGTGGCGGCGGCCCGGCGCGTCGATGCGACAGGCGTCGACGTGCTTGAGGTCCACGGCGCGCACGGTTACCTGCTGCACAGCTTTCTGTCGCCGATCTCTAACCATCGAACCGATGGCTACGGCGGCGACCGGGCCGGCCGGATGCGCTTTCCGCTTTCGGTCGCGAAGGCGGTGCGCGCCGTCTGGCCGGAGACCAAGCCGCTGTTCTACCGCATCTCCAGCGTCGATTCGGTCGAGGGCGGCTGGGAGATCGAAGATTCCGTCGTCTTCGCCGGGGCGCTCAAGGAGATCGGCGTCGATATCGTCGATTGCTCCTCCGGCGGCATCGGCGGCCCGGCGACCGCGGCCCGCCTGCCGCGGCAATACGGTTTCCAGGTGCCGTTCTCGGCGCAGATCAGGCGGGAGGCTGCGGTCTCGACCATGGCGGTCGGCCTGATCGTCGAGCCGGACCATGCCGAGGCCATATTGCAGGAAGGCGACGCCGACCTGATCGCGATTGCGCGCGAGGCGCTCTACAACCCGTTCTGGCCGCACCACGCCGCAAAGGCGCTGGGCGCCGACGGCCGCTGGGAGGCCTGGCCGGAGCAATACGGCTGGTGGCTCTCCCGCCGCGAGCGCTTCATGGGGCAGTAGGGTACGGATAGATACGTCCGCGGCCGGCATCGTCCCGATGGCGGTAGGATGGCGGTGCAGGCTCCGGCTTATCCGCCGCGCAGGCGGGCGCGCGCCGCTTCGGCCAGAAAGCCGGAGCGGTTCGGCGCGACGGCATCGATCCGCGCGATCAGGTCCTCGTCGAGCGTGATCGAGACCACCCTGGACCTGCCGGGCAGGTGTACCGGCACCAGGGCGATCAGGGCGGCGCCGTCGCGATCCTCGGTCGGGATATCGGCAATTGCGGTTGGACGCGGAATCGGCGTTCCGGATTCCAGGAGGGAGGCGACGACCTCGGCGATCACGATTTCGGCGTCGGCGACCGCCGCCTCGGCCGAGTCGCCACCGGCATGGACGGGAAAGTCGATGAACGAGATGCCGAACGTCCTGCCGTCGTCGCTATGAATGATCGCCGGGTAAAGCCTTCGTGGCATCGCGCGTCCTTTCTCCTCTCAGGGAAGCAGTTTGACCCCGGTCTGCCGCTCGATGGCGCACACCGTTCCCGTCGGGATTTCCGTGTGCCGGCCGATCGCGGTCCAGCGGCCGTCGGGGTGAGTCATCCGGGTATGGTTTGCGCCTTCGGCCCGCACAAATCCCGCCTTGTTTAGCTTTCTCAGAATTTCGCGGCGTTTCATATAGATAATATATGGATGAAATTTGGTAAACCGGTGAGGCGGCGGCCCGCTCAGATCATCGCCATGCCGCCGTTGACGTGGACGGTCTGGCCGGTGACGTAGGCTGCCTCGTCGCTCGCCAGGAACACGGCCGCGCCGGCGATATCCGCCGGCTCGCCGATCCGGCCGGCCGGAATGCGCTCGATCAGGCCGTCCCGCTGGGCCTCGTTCAGCGCATCGGTCATGGGCGAGCGGACGAAGCCGGGCGCGATGCAGTTGAGCGTCACCCCGCGCGCCGCGACTTCGGCCGCCATGCTCTTGGTCATGCCGATCATGCCGGCCTTGGAGGCGGCATAGTTGGCCTGGCCCGGATTGCCGGTGACGCCGACGATGGACGTAATGTTGATAATCCGGCCGTGGCGCCGCCGCATCATGCCGCGCAGGGCGGCGCGGCTCAGCCGGAAGGCGGAGGTCAGGTTGACGTCGATCACGCTCTGCCACTGGTCGTCGGACAGGCGCAGGGCGAGCATGTCGCGGGTCAGCCCGGCATTGTTGACCAGGATGTGCAGGTCGCCGAGCGCCTCCTCGACCCGGCCGGGCAGCGCCTCGGTCTCCTCCGCATCGCCGAGATTGGCCGGGACGGCATGGGCCCGCTCGCCCAACTCCCCGGCCAGGGTGTCGAGCGCCTCGCGCCGCGTGCCGGAAAGGGCGACCGCCGCGCCTCTTGCATGCAGGGCTTTCGCGATGGCCCCGCCGATGGCGCCCGAAGCGCCGGTCACGAGCGCGTTCCTGCCGGTAAGGTCGAACATGGTATTGTCCCGATTGTTGTGCTCGTGCCGCCGCGCGGCGGGCCGGTCAGGCCGCGGCGAGGAATTTGTCGATATCGTCCGGCGCGCCCACCGCCGTTCCCGTGAGGTCCGGATCGATCCGGCGCGCCATGGTCGCCAGCACCTTTCCAGCGCCAAGCTCGACCAGTTCGGCGCAGCCCGCTTCCTTCGCGAACAGCATGCTCTCGCGCCAGCGCACCAGGCCGGTCACCTGTTGCACCAGCAGTGTGCCGATCGTCGGCCCGTCGCTCACGGCCTGCGCCGTGACGTTGGCGATCAGCGGCACGGCGGGCGCGCCCGGCGGCACCCGCCCGAGCTCTTCGGCCATGGCGTCGGCCGCCGGCTGCATCAGGGCGCAGTGGAAAGGCGCACTCACCTGCAGCTTCATGGCGCGCCGCACGCCCATCTCCTGCGCCGCGGCAATCGCCCGGTCGATGGCCCCGGCATGGCCGCTGATCACGACCTGGCCGGTGGCGTTGTCGTTGGCGATGGCGCACACTTCGTCGTCCAGCGCCGCGGCCGCCGCCTCTTCCGCTTGCTCCAGGCTGGCGCCGAGCAGGGCCGCCATCGCGCCGTCGCCGACCGGCACTGCCGCCTGCATCGCCCGGCCGCGCGCCTTCAGCAGCCGGGCGGTATCGGCGAGCGAGAAGGCGCCGGCCGCGCACAGCGCCGAATATTCGCCGAGCGAATGGCCGGCCACGAAGCGCGCGGCTGCGGCGAGGTCAAGCCCGGCGTCTTCCAGCGTGCGCAGGACGGCGAGGCTGACCGCCATCAGCGCCGGCTGCGCATTCTCCGTCAGGACCAGTTCTTCGCCCGGCCCGTCGAACATCAGCCGGGACAGGCCCTGCGACAGCGCATCGTCCACTTCCTCGAAGACCAGCCGGGCGACGGTCGACGCCCCGGCCAGGTCCCGGCCCATGCCGACGGCCTGGGAGCCCTGCCCCGGAAAGACGAATACGCGATCTGCCATGAAATCTGCCCCGGCACGGTAAGCGATGCCGGTTCTTAGCGTGCGGCATAGGCGTGTCAACCCGGCCCCTTGCGCCGGTTGCGCGCCGCCATATATTGCGCGCTCGCCATATCTCCTTGCCGGGGAGACGGCGCCCGGAATTTCCCTGGGCGTCCCGAGACCTCGGCTAGACCTGTGCGGCTGGTTTTTTGCGTTACGGTGCCAGCCCTCTCCCCTGCCCGGCCATCCAACGGGATTATCCTCAATTGGGTGGCCGGATGGGAGAGAGGGCCGGAACCGCAAACGAAATTCCAGCGGCAGGTCGCGAAACAGCCGTAAGGAGCGTTTGCCTTGCCTTATTACGAATGCGTGTATCTCGCGCGCCAGGATATCGCGGCCAGCCAGGTCGAAGCCCTGAGCGACGGCTTTGCCGAAACCATCGCCAGCGGCGGCGGCGAAGTGAAAAAGCGGGAATATTGGGGCCTCCGCAACCTCGCCTACCGGGTCAAGAAAAACCGCAAGGCCCACTATGTGCTGATGAACATCGATGCGCCCGCCGCCGCCGTGCACGAAATGCAGCGGCTGATGCGCCTCAACGCCGATGTGCTGCGCGAACTCACCCTGCGGGTCGACGAGCTGAACGAGGGCCCGTCGATCATGATGCAGCGGCGCGAGGAACGGCGCGACCGCGGCGAGCGGCGCAGCCGGCGCGACGACGAGCGCCGGGCGGAGAGGGCTGCTGCCGCCGAGAAGGCCGCCGAAAAGGCTCCAGAAAAGGCTCCAGAAAAGGCTCCGGAAAAAGCGGCGGAAAAGGCTGAAGAAAAACCCGCCGAAGAATCCGTAGGGGAGGGTTTGAAACCCTCCCCAACAGACGCCGGGAAGGCGGCTGAAGCGGGGCCCGCTGCATCCGCCGCCGAGGCAGCGCCCGCCGAAAATGCTGCCGAAGAATCCGCCGGGGAGACAGCGGGGGAGGGTTCGAAACCCTCCCCTACAGACACCGGCAAAAGCGCCGATGACGCCGCCGGACCCGCCGCCGAACCCACCGCCGCCGGGGCTGCCGAAAAGACCGAGGGAGACGCCTGATGGCCCGCCGCCCGTTTTTCCGCCGCCGCAAGAGCTGCCCCTTCTCCGGCCCGAACGCGCCGAAAATCGATCATATGGACGTCAAGCTGCTCCAGCGCTTCATGTCCGAGCGCGGGAAGATGGTGCCGAGTCGCATCACTGCGGTCTCCGCCAAGAGGCAGCGCGAACTTTCCCGGGCGATCAAACGCGCGCGTTTTCTGGCGCTGATCCCCTACGTCTCGAGCTAGGGAGGGCGCGCCATGGACGTAATCCTGCTCGAACGGATCGAGAAGCTCGGCCAGATGGGCGATATCGTATCCGTCAAGCCGGGCTTTGCGCGCAATTTCCTGCTGCCGCAACGCAAGGCGCTGCGCGCGACCGATGACAATGTCGCCCTGTTCGAGGCGCGCAAGACGCAGCTCGAGGCCGACAACCTGACCCTCAAGTCCGAGGCCGAATCGGCCGCCGAAAAGATGGAAGGCGCGGGCGTGACCGCGATCCGCAACGCCGGCGAGGCGGGCCAGCTCTACGGCTCGGTTTCCGGCCGCGACATCGCCGACGGCCTCGTCGAGGCCGGCTATACGGTCGACAAGCGACAGGTCGTCATCGAACATCCTATCAAGATGCTCGGCATCTTCCCGGTCCGGGTCGTGCTCCATCCGGAAGTCTCGGTGACCGTCACCGTCAACGTCGCCCGCTCGCCCGAAGAAGCGGACACGCAGGCCGAGCGCGCCGCCCGCGGCGAGGACCCGGTGGTGCTCAGCCAGGCCGAGGGCGACGAAGACGTGATGAACGACGAAGTCGCCATCACGATGATGGATCGCGAGGAGCGCCGCGCTGCCCGCGACGCCGCCCGCGCCGCCGAAGCAGAGGCGGAAGCGGCTGCCGAAGCAGCGCGCCGGGGACGCGGTGTACGGAACCGGGGCGCACGGAGCCGCAGCGACGAGGCCGAGGGCGACGAACAGCCGGGCTGAAGCGGGGATCGAGTCGCTTCGCCGCACCGGAATGCCCCCTGCATCCAATTTGCCCGGCCGGCCTGCGCCGTAAGGAAGATTCGACGGGCGCCGGGGCGCGGGCCGAGCAGGTAATCTCGCTCCGCCTGCTCCGCCATCTCGCGTTGTGGTTCCGCCAGTCGGGTCCGTGTCAACCTTCGGGCGGCGGGATTTAGGAATAAAATACGAGAACAGATCCACATTGCAGAAAATTCGGTAAACTATACCGGTCTGTCCATTCTCGCCGGTCAGATCGGCACCGGCATAACGCACTGGACGCCGTCGCAGTCGATCAGGTCGATGCGCTTGAGGGCGATTTCGAAATCGCCGCCGTCGGGCCGCAGGCGCACGGTCTGGCGGCCGTCGTAGCGGGTCCGGTCGCCGTCGCGGTAGATCGCGACCTGGAGCGAGGCGACCGCTTCGATCTCGCCATCGGCCGCCGGCGCGACATCGATATTGCCGAGCAGATGGGAACAGCGCGGCTGGGGCGTCAGCGACCAGGCGCGCGGATGGCCGAGCCGCCGGACCCGCATGCGCAGGACCGTGCGATCCTCGTGGACAATCGAGGCCGCGCCGAAGCAGTCGGTCTGGCCGGGCAGGGCCGGGATCCAGTAGAGCCCGTCATCGGCGAACAGGGCCAGCCAGTCCTCGAACCGCCCGTCGTCGAGCAGCCGCGCCTCGCGATAGAGGAAGGCTTCGACGGCCGCCCGATCCACGGCCCCCCGATCCGCAGCTTCCGTCACGGCGCCGCGGTCATGTGGTCGAGCCAGGCCCGGTACTGGCCGCGGATCGGCAGTTCGCTGGTCCCGGCCGAGGCGATACGGCCGTTGCCGACCGCCTCGTCGATGCCGCGCGACTGGTCCAGCCACTCCCGCCGGCCGTCCGACAGCCCGGCCTGGACCTTCTCGAAAATCTCGGCATCGTCGGCAAAGATCATCGACGCGGGCGAGCTGAGATTGGTCAGGAAGCGCACCGCGCGGTGGAACATGCCCTCCGGTGCGCCGCCGAGGCGGAAGCACATGGCCCGGACGATCGTGCGGTCGGGCGCCACCGGCTGGACCACCCGGATCTGCTGGTACTGGGCGTTGATGTTCAGGTTGGGCCAGACCAGGTTGTTGAACCGGTCCATCGCCAGAATGCCGGCAGCGGCCTCCCGTCCGCGGGCGGCCTCCAACGCGTCCCGGTAGCCGCGGGATATCGGATCGTCCCGGTCCGGCGACAGGATGCCCTTTGTGTAGAAGCCGTCCATATAGCTGTGGCCGTTGGCCAGCCCCTGCAGGCCCAGCGACTGCCATTCCCGCACCGAGAACCCGTTCGACAGCATTTGGACATGGGCCTGGTGCTCGTCGTAGACCGGCTCGGCATAGTCGCGGCCGTCCTCCCGGGCGGCGTTGACCGAGGATTCGTGGACGAAGCCGGGATGCATCGTGTCGTTGGCGTTCTCGTGATGGAGCTTCCAGTTGCCGCGGTATTCCAGCCGGAACGCGCCGCCTTCCTGGGTAACCTCGCCGTTCGGCGCGCGGTCGATGAAATTGTCGAGCACATCGGTCATGTCGCCGAGGAAATCCTCGAGCGCCGGCCCGTCCCCGGCCAGGCTGGCGAAGATGAAGCCCCGGTAGTCGGCCACCCGCGGCGCGCGGAACAGGCTGAGGCGCGGATCGGCCATGTCGAAGCTGGCCGGCATGCTCTTGCGGTGCGGGACCGAGCGCAGCGTGCCGTCCAGGCCGAAAGTCCAGGCGTGGTAGGGGCAGACCAGGCTGGCGGCATTGGCGCGCTCGACCGAGCACAGGGTCGTGCCGCGGTGGGTGCAGCGGTTGAGCACGACATGGACCAGGCCTTCCGGATCGCGCGTCGCCAGCACGTCGTGCAGGCCGAGGCGCGTGCGGACCAGATCGTTCGGCTGCGGGATCTGGCTGGCGTGAGCGACGAAGATCCAGGCCCGGCCGAAGATGCGTTCCATCTCCAGGTCGAAGATCGCACGGTCCGTGTAGGCGCGGCGGTGCACGCGGGTCGGCTCGACCAGCGCCGCGATCTCGGCGGCGCCGGGAGCCGGTTGCGCGCTGCTGTTGCTGGCAAGGGGCATGACGCTTTCCTGAATACGCCAATCCGCCCCGCCGATCCAGCGGGGACGCGCAGGGCTTGTCTTGAGTTCTTTCGAACTACGCTCTGTCATATCGACCGAAGCAGCCTGCAAGGCTGCGGAGCGGAGATATCTTTCCAGCGCAGAGCCGGTGTTCGAAGCACTGCGTGGGAAAGATTTCTCCACTCGCTTTGCTCGGTCGAAATGACGGCTGCTCAGAAGCAGCGATGCCATCCGGGCCGTATGGCCGCCGCTCCGGCCCTCGGCTACAGTGCCGCCGTCCCGCCACCCGAAACCGCTACCTTGCATGGACGACACCGCCGACCGATCGATTCCGCGCAGCGAGGCGCGCCGGCTGGTTGCCGGGCGTGGCCGGTTCACCGCCGATCTGACAGCGCCGCGCCTGCTGCACGCCGCCTTCCTGCGCAGCCCGGTCGCCCACGGCCGGATCGCGGTGCTGGATACGGCCGCCGCGCGGGCCATGCCCGGTGTCGTTGCGGTGCTGACGGCCGAAGACCTGCGGCCGGTCTGCAAGCCGATGGTCACGCGCCTGGCGATGGTTCCGGAACATCTGCCGCCGCCCCAGCCGGCGCTGGCCGATGGCAGCGTCCACTATCAGGGCCAGGCGGTTGCGCTCGCCGTCGCCGACAGTCTCGACCGCGCCCGCGACGCCGCCGAGGCCGTCTTGCTGGAGATCGAGGCGCTGCCGCCGGCAACCGACTACACCGATCCGGTGCGCCGCGACTGCAGAGCCCATGCGGCGGCGGAAAGCAACGTCATGCTGCGCCGGACGTTCGGCAGTCCCGCCGGCGCTCCTCCGGCGGACCGGCGCCGCTTCGCGTTCGAGCGCCAGACCGGCGTGCCACTGGAAGGCCGGGCGGTGCTGGCCGACTACGACCCGGCCGACGGCGCCCTGTCGGTGTACCAGTCCGGCCAGTCGCCGCACCAGATGGAGGATGTCTGGGCCGACCTGCTCGGCCTGCCGCAGCACAAGGTGCGGGTCGTCTGCCCCGATGTCGGCGGCGCCTTCGGCATCAAGCTGCACGCCTATGCCGACGAAC
>FZLR01000038.1 GCA_900197615.1 Rhodospirillaceae bacterium Spongia-Bin9 | reverse complement strand
GCGGGACTTCGGCCGGTGCGGCGGCTGGCCCCCGGCCGCCGGCCGAGCCGCAGACATAGGTGGTGCCGTCGGGCCGCGGGTAGAATTCGGGATGGGCGTCTTCTTCGTCCGCAGTCTCGACGTCGGCGAACAGCGCTTCCGCGGACGGTTCGTAGTCGAAGATCAGGCTGTGCGCCTTGATTCCGTATACGGCGGGCAGCGGCAGCCAGCGGCAGGCCAGCAGCGACCACGGCCCCATGGCGATGACGACGGCGTCGGCGCCGACTTCCTCATTGTCGACGACTGCGCCCGTCGCCCGCCTGCCGTCCGGCGACAGGGCAAGGCCCTGCACGCAGCCTTCGACCGGCCGCGCGCCGCGTTCTGCGGCGCTTGCCATCATCGCTTCGGTGAAGGCGGCAGGATGGACCTGCGCCGTCGTTTCCGCGGTGCTCAGCCGGCCGTGTACCGCACTGCTTGCGCCGAGCCAGCCGGGCGCGGGCAGGCGTGCGAACCGGCGCATGTCCTGACCTTCGCCGGCGACGACGCCGAGGGCCCCGATCCGGCGGTAGCCCCAGTCGCGGCCCCCGCCACTGCCGACAGTCGCCGCCAGTTCCGCGTGCAGATCGAAACCGCGTTGCGCCAGCGCCGCCACCGGCGTGCCGTTGCACCAGTCGCGCGCCAGAAATCCGCCGGATTTGCCGGATGCCGCATTGGCGACGCCGGTCCGCTCGACGACCACCGCTTCGATGCCGCGCAGGCTGAGGAAATATGCGATGCACGCGCCGATGACGCCGCCACCGCAGATCAGGACTTTCATGCCGCCCGCTCCCGCTCAATCCCCGCGCTCATTCGGGCACTCATTTTGCGTCCTGCCGCGCTTCCAGATACTCCTGCGACTGCATCTCCATCAGGCGCGAGACGGTGCGCTGGAATGCCATCGCGATGTGGGTGCCGCGGTAGAGGTCCTGCGGCGCGCCGGCCGCCGAGGCGAGCAGCTTGACCTTCCGCTCGTAGAGCGTGTCGATCAGGATGGCGAAGCGCTTGACCGGGTTTTTCTCGTCCGGCTTGAAGCGCGGAATGTCGTCGATCAGCAGGGTCCGGTAGGCGTCGGCGATTGCGATATAGTCGGCGGCGGCGCGCGCCTCGCGGCACAATTCGTCGAACGGGAAGCGCGCGATTCCGTGGGCCGCGATAGGAACGGGCACTTCCCGCCCCTTCACGGTCAGCCGTGCCGGCGCGGCCTCGGCGCCGTCGGTCAGCGCCTCGAAGGCCCGGTCGAGCGCCCGCGTCGCCGCTGGGCCGAGCGGCGTGCGCCAGACTTGCATTGTCATCAGCCGGGCGAGGCGGTAGTCCCGCGCCGCCTCCAGGTGCAGCACGTCCAGCTTCGTCTTGAGCAGCTCGATGAAGGGCAGGAAAAGCTGGCGCTGCAAGCCGCCCTCATAGAGCCGGTCCGGCGGCCAGTTGGAGGTGGCGACGACGATTGCGCCGCGGGCGAACAGGGCTTCGAACAGGCGGCCAAGGATCATGGCGTCGGCGATGTTGACGACATGCAACTCGTCGAAGCAGAGCAGCCAGGCGTCCTCGGCGATGTCGGCGGCGACCGTGGGCAGCAGGTCGTCGACCCGGCCCCCTTTTCGCGCCTCCCCGCGCCGTCGGTGCAGCCGGTCCTGGATTTCCAGCATGAATTCGTGGAAGTGGACCCGGCGCTTGCGGGCGACCGGCGCGGCGTCGAAGAACAGGTCCATCAGCATGGATTTGCCGCGCCCGACGCCGCCGTAAAGATAAAGGCCACGCGGAGGCTCCGGGGCTTTCCTGTTCGCGAGGCCGAAGCGCGCGAGCCAGGAGCCGGCCCGGCCGGGTTCGTAGCCTTCGAGCGCCCGGTGCAGGCCGGTCAGCTTCTCCGCCGCCAGCGCCTGGGCCGGATCGTGGGTCAGATGTCCGGCGGCGACCCGGGCGCGCCACACGCCGAGCGGGGTTTGCGCGGGCACGGTTGCAGCAGGGCCGTCCACCATCGGCTTGGTACGCCCTAGCCTTCCGCCTCGTCGGCGACGCGGACATGCCGGTCCGGCGCGGCGAGGATCGCATCGACGGCGTCGGCGACCATGCCCTCGACCAGCGCCGCGGCGGCCGGCCGGTCGGCGATCAGGTCCAGCCCCTCGCCGGCGAAGGTGACGGCGGTGTCGGTATCGCCGCCGCGCTGGGCGGCGAAGAAGCGCTCGCGCAGGGCCGGCCCCTCGGCGCGCAGATCGTCGTCGCGCTGGTGCCATTCGTCGGCGAAGGCGTTGCGGATGGCGCGGCCGGTATACGGTTTCGGCCAGGTCAGGCCGCGCGCCGTGTCGAACACCCTGGTGCGCAGCGTGTCGTCGCCGCCGGTGCGCTCGATTAGCGCCTTCTGGTTCGGATGGCCCAGCGCCTCCTGCGTCGCCCAGAAGCGGGTGCCGACCAGCACGCCCTCGGCGCCCAGCATCAGGGCGGCGGCCAGCCCGCGCCCGTCGGCGATGCCGCCCGCCGCCGCGACCGGGACGGGCGCCACCGCATCGGCAACCGCCGGAACCAGCGGCAAGGTCGCCCGGTCCGCGCCGTGGCCGCCGGCCTCCGTGCCCTGGGCGACGACGATGTCCGCGCCCTTGGCCGCCACGTCCTTTGCGTCCGCCAAAGTCTGGACCTGGCAAATCAACGCCGCGCCGGTGTCCTTCACCTTCGCGGCATAGGGCGCGATATCGCCGAAGGACAGCATGACCGCGGCCGGCCGGCGCTCCAGCGCGGCGTCGAGCGCGCCGGGGCGTTTATCCAGCGCCCAGGTGATGAAGCCGATGCCGACCGTCCGGTTGCCCGCCTTGTCGAACTCGCCGGCGATCCAGTCGTCGGATCCCCAACCGAGGGACGGATCGGCATAGCCGGCGCCGATCAGGCCGAGCCCGCCGGCCGCCGAGACCGCCCCGGCCAGAGCGCCGCCCGAAACCCCGCCCATCGGCGCGAGCAATACCGGATGGTCGATGCCGAGCAGGCGGGTGATCGCGGTCGAAAGCCTCATGGCCGCGGGCATAGCGGCTTTCGCACGGCGATGGCAAAGGGAATGTCGCGCCGGTCGCGCCTGCATATCTCCAATCGTCATTTCGACCGGAGACGCCCGGCGGGCGGCGGAGTGGAGCGATGTATATTTGCTGGTTTCGCTGGCCCCGGGGAAAACGGGCCTGGCGCTCGGCGCCCTTCTAACGGATGTGCAGAATCTCCTGGACCGCCGAGTGGAGGTTGTAACCGAAAAAGGTCTCCATCGTGCGATACGCGACCGTGTCCTGGGGGAGGCGCAATCGCTGTGAAGCCGGTGGCCGAGTCCGATCTGGTTCTACTGGGGCATATTCGCGAGTGCATCGGGCGCATTCGGGAATACACCGGGGGACAGCGGACACCTTTCTATGGCTCGCAGTTGGTGCAGGATGCGGTTGTGCGTAATCTGCAAACCCGCGCGGAATCGACGCAGCGATTGAGCGCGCCGCTCAAGACGACCGAGCCCGATGTGCCGTGGAGAGCGATCTCCGGTTTTCGCAACGTCTTGGCGCATAACTATTTCGGGATCGATTCGAACGTCGTCTGAATCGTGTTCGAAAAGGACCTGCCGGAGTTGAGCGCAGCAATCGAACGGATGTTCGAAGCGGTCGGCCGCCGCGCCAATCGACCATAAGCGATCTCACTGCGTGGCGGATGCTCTTGCGACCCGCCGGGCGCGTCTCTACTCAATCGTAACGCACGAACGGCTTGTCCAGGCGGTAGGCGAACAGCGGCACCGTATCGGCGTCGGGGTCGTCCAACCGGCGCTGCACTTCGCCGAGCATGAACTGAGTGACGTCGAGGGTGGCGTAGCCGGCGGCACAGGTGACAGGAATCCATTGCAGGTCCGACAGTTCGCCGGAGCCGCCGAGGCCGCCGTCTTCGGCCCGGTAGGTCGCCATGAAGAAGCGGGCGTGGAAGCGGATCGGGCTGTAGGGCGAGGTGATCGCGCGGGCGACATAGGCGAGGCGCGCCAGGTCCGGGGCCTTGCCCAGCGTGCGCATCTCGCGCCAAGTGTCGTCGTCGGCCGCGCCGACATCGCCGTCCGCCGCCAGCAGCAGGCCGGTTTCCTCGTAGGTCTCCCGGATTGCCGCCATGCCGAGCGCGTTCGCCTTGGCGGCGTTGCCGCGCAGGCCCATCTTCGCCACCGGCGCCGACAGCGGCGTCGCCGGACGCGCCTGCCAGTCGTGGCTGTCGAGCCGGCCGCCCGGGAACACGAAGGAGCCGGGGACGAATTTCGCCCGGCGCGACCGCTGGCCCATCAGGACGGCCGGCCCGTCCGGCCCATGGCGGACAACGATCAGGGTCGCAGCGTCCCTCGGCGTGACCGGCTTGCCGGTATGGCGTTCGCGCGGATGGCCGAGCTCGCGAGACAGCGTGAAGGTCTTCGTCTTGGGCGGCATGAACTCTTTCCGGCGGTCGGCGACCGCTGCACGGGGTTGTTCGCGGGTCGAAGATCCGGATCAGATGTCGTCGAAGGCGCCGCTGCGTCCCTTGCCGCCGGCAAAGCGGCCGGCGCCGGCGAGCGCTTCGCGTTCCAGCGGCGCGACTCCTTCCCGGCCTTCATAGCGCAGCGCATCCTCGATCGACAGGCCCCATTGCCGAATGGCGCTCATGCGGTCGGCCTGCATGCAAAGCTGGGGAAAGCGGGTCAGCTCTTCGGCCAGCGCGACGGCGGCTTCCAGCGCGGCGCCCTTCGGAACCAGCCGGTTGGCGAGGCCGAATTCCAGCGCTTCCCGGCCGCGCACGGGCCGGCCGGTCAGGATCATGTCCATCGCTCGGCTGTGGCCGATCAGGCGCGGCAGGCGGACGGTTCCGCCGTCGATCAGCGGCACGCCCCAGCGCCGGCAATAGACGCCAAAGAACGCATCTTCCGCCGCAACCCGCAGATCGCACCACAGCGCCAGTTCCAGGCCGCCGGCAACGGCCGGCCCCTCGACCGCCGCGATGACCGGCTTGTCGAGCAGCAGCCGCGACGGGCCCATGGGTCCGACGCCTTCAGGCTCGTAGGGAATGTCGCCCTTCGAGCCGGAAAACGCCTTGAGGTCGTAGCCGGCGCAGAAGGCAGCGTCGGCTCCGGTGAAAACCGCAACGTCGACCGTATCGTCGTCGGCGAAGGCGATGAAGGTGTCGCGCAGGATGTCGGCAGTCTGCGGGTTGACCGCGTTGCGGACTTCAGGGCGGTTAATCTTGACGATGCGTATCCGCCCTCGCGTCTCGACGAGAACGGGTGAGAAATCGGCCATGACGCAGGATGCTCCTGTTCGATGTCGGCGGGCTTGCCGCTCCGGTTTCGGAATTTGGGATCAGCGCTTGCCCTTCTTCTTTTTCGGCTTCTTGCCGGGCGCTTCCAGCCTGGCGACCTTGGCGCCCATCTTCATCAGGGTTTCCAGCTTGGATTGGGGCAGATCCCGGATTTCCTCGTACCAGCCGCTCGCCGATTCGAGAAAGCCGTGCATCGCTCGGATTCGGGCGACGGCGTCCTTGCCGATGCCGTCATCCATCCGCACGTCCGACAGGCACCTGGCCAGCGCTGCGAGCGTCGGGTCGATCTCCCGTCTCTTGCGCTCTTCCGCGATGCGCGCCGCCATGGTCCACAAATCGGTTTCGGCCACGAAATGGTCACGGCGGTCGCCGATCTCGTGGGTCCGCTCGATCAGTTCCCAAGCCTGGAGTTCCCGGATGCTGGTGCTGACGTTCGAGCGCGCGACCTTCAGGGTGTCGGCGATCTCGTCGGCCGGCAGCGGCCTGCCGGCTATGTACAGCAAGGCATAAATTTGGGCGACCGTGCGGTTCAGCCCCCATCGCGAGCCCATCTCGCCCCAATGGAGAACGAAGGATTCCATGACCGGAGAAAGCTCCATATCGGCCTCCTGCTTTCGGTAATTTCTGAAATATCTATTGTAAATTAAACCGTAAGTCAATTCGGTCCGGGCACCGGTCGCGGCGTCGGCGCCCCGTTGTCCGCCGCGCGAAGGCGCAGGTCGCCCGCATCCCTGTGTTGTCCGGCCGCGACTCGCGTGCGCCCGGCGCTGAAGCCGATCAGCCACCTCACGCCATTCTGCGGCAGGATTGCCGGGTAGTAGTCGGCCGGCGGCAAGCCGTCGAACGAAACCCGGCCGGACCCGTCGGTCTTCGAACTCCGGGCGAAAGGCCGGCTGTAGCAGGGCGAACGGGCGCTGCGCAGGACACGGCCGGGAGGTGCGGCGCACAGGTCGACCCGCGCTCCGGCGAGGGCCTTGCCGGACTCTCCTACCAGGCGGAAAGTCAGGCTGCCCGGCGGTTTGGCGAGCGGCGGCGGCAGCCTGGAACCGGCGCCGAGCACGGCGATCCCGGCCAGATCGTTGGAGGGCAGCTCCGAATTGGCCATGCGCCGCCAGTGCCATCCCTTGCCGTCATGGACACCCAGTCCGTAGCGTGTCGCAGCCCAGAGCCGCCCGTCATCGCCGCTGACCAGCCCCTTCGCATGTCCTGCGATCCGATACCGGGTCCAGAAGCCGTCCTGGAAACGGGTGACACGGTCGAGGTATCCCAACCACAGGGCGCCATCCGGCGCATCGGCAAAGACACGGGCGCTGCCGGGCCCGGCAGTGTTTTCCCAACCGTTGCCCTTTCTGAGGGCGAGGCCGAGATCGTGCGCCAGCCACAGGCGTCCGCCGGGCCCGGTATGGACTCCGGTAAGACGCCACCGTGCCGGCAGGCCGGAATTGGCGGTAAACTGCATCCAGCGGTTCCCGTCGAACCTGGCCGCAATCCGTCCCCCGGCCACGACCCAGGGGCTGCCGTTGTGATCGACCGACATCGACTCGACCCAGCCGGCGCCGGCGGCCTTCAACACCGTGTCGATGTCGTACCGGCGCCACGTCCGGCCGGTCCATTTCGCCAGCATGCGGTTGGCGGTCGTCCAGTACCCGCCCGTGGAGTCGCAGGCTATGCGCCGGGCAGGACCGCCGGGAATCCGGTGCATCGCACCATGGCCCGTGCGGTCCAGTTCATGGAGCCATCGGCCGGCGGAAACCAGGATCCGGCCGCGGCACGCAGCGATGGCATAGACGAAGTCGGACGCCAGTTCGCCGCCACTCCGGGTCCAGCGCATCCAGGCCCCACTCTTGAGGCAGGCAACACCGTACCCCCGCGTGCCGACGCAGGCGATATCCGGCCCGGTTTCAAGCTGCGCTGCAAGCGCCGTCTGCGCCACCGTTTCGCCGGCCGGCAGCAGCAGTGCAAACCCAAGACCGGTGGCGGCAATGGCTCCGCGACCGGCGGCAGCGGCCGCATATCTGTGAGTCGAAGGGGGTTCCACCTGGCGATCGGCCGGCTGCCGACAACAGCCGGTATTCGGCGTCAAGCGGCGGCAAGAAGCGCTTCGGCCGCCTGGCGCGCCCGGGCGGCGGTGGAGCGGTCGCCGGTCAACTGGGCGACGACGGTGGCGCCTTCGACCAGCAAATAAATCTCCCCCGCCAGCCGCCGCGGATCCGGCGCGCCGGCGGCGCCGGCATAGTCGCGGATCAGGCCGAGCAACCGCCCCTTGTGCGCCAGTGCTGCACGATGGATCGGATCGTCTTGACTCTCGAATTCGCCCGACGCTTTGAGGAACGGGCAGCCGTGGAAATCGCCGCCTGCGTACCAGGCGTCCAGGGCATCGAACAGGGCCAGCAATCGTTCCTCCGGCGCCGCCCCCCGCGCTTCGGTTTCGGCGGTCAGCCAAGCGATATGCCCTTCGTCCCGCTTCTCCAGGGCGGCCAGGATCAACGCCTCCTTGGAGCCGAAATTGTTGTAAAGCGTCATCTTGGCGACGCCTGCTTCCGCCAGGATCGTATCGACGCCGGTGGCGCGAAAGCCGTGGCGGCAGAACAGGCGGAGAGCAGTTTCGACCAACTGTTCTTTCTTTTTTTTGGACCTCATTGTCGGCGCATTCCTTCGGTTGCACGGCAAATCCAGCGACGACCTCTACCGTCGACAACCGGGCTGCGCCGGCCGGAATCTTCAAACTATACCGGATAGTCCAATTACTGTCATGAGAGGATTCGACCGCTTCTTCGGTCCGGCCTGAAGAAACAGGTCCGTTAATGCAGCCGCCGTGTCGAAGGGGCGATTTCCTGCTCTTCGGCGTCTTCCATGGAAACCGCCATGGGGCTCGCCTGATGATGGATCATGCGCCACTCGCCGTCTTCGTGCCGGAACATGTTGGTCGCCGCCAATACATGGCCGCCGAGATGCTCATGGCACAGCACGATGGCGACATCGTCGAAGACATAAGGGGTGGCGTCCCGGCACTCGATGGCAACATCCTGCTGGTGGGTGAGGATCTGCCGCCAGCTGTTCAGCACTTCCTCCCGGTCGGCCAGGATATCCCAGCCGGGATGGATGCAGGCGACCGGCGAGCGCACCGCGAGCAGATCCTCCAACGCACCGATATCCCGCTCGCAGAAGGCGCGATAGAACTCGCTGTTCGCGGCCAGCACCGCCCGGATGATGTCCCGCATCGGTCCGCCTCCGGCCTTTCCCCGTTCATGGCGCAGCTCCGTAACCCGTTTCTCGGGATCGAGCCGCTGTTCGTCGCTCGGACCGACATTCTGGCTTACGCGGCTTGGGCGTTCAATGCGGAACGGCGACATCGCCGGATAGCGACGGCGCTGCGCCGGGACCGGGGCGCCGGGGCGGTTCGAGGCCCGGATCGGACGTGGATCGGACGGGGATCAGTCCGGAATGACCGCCGTGGTTTCGATTTCCACCATCGCGCCCGGCTCCATCAGGCTCTTGACCTCGATGACGGCCATCGCCGGATAGTGGCGGCCGATAGTGTCGCGCCAAGCCTGACCGACGGCGCGCGCATCGTCCAGATAGGCCTTTTTGTCGGTGATGAACCAGGTCACGCGGACGATATGTTCCGGCCTTGCGTCCGCCTCCTTCAGGATGGCGACCGTATTCTCCAGCGCTTGGCGGAACTGCGCCGTGAAATCGTCGGAGACGACCTTTTCCGTAACCGGATCCCAACCGATCTCGCCGGCGACGAACACCATGGTTCCCTTTGCGGCAACGCCGTTGGAATAGCCTTTGGCGCGCGGCCAGTCGGCAGGCTGCAGGATCTGCATATCGGTCGCTCCCGAAACAAAGGGCCAATAACTAAAGGGGTAGACAGAAATTTTAGGTCTGAATATTTTATATCTAAACTAATTTTCGGCTGTCCAGCCCCTGTTTCAGCCGCTTCGTCCCGGCCGTCCCTGCTTTCCACCTGCTTCCGCTACAGTCAACGAGCGCCGCCGCGATGACCGCTCTCCATTCCGATCTGCTCGAAGGACAGCACGCGTTGGTGACCGGCGGCGGCCGGGGTATCGGCGCGGCGATCGCCGATGCTCTGGCGGCCCGTGGCGCCTCTCTTACGGTGCTCGGCCGGACGGCCGCCACGCTGGAGGCCAAACAGGCGGATCTGGCCGGGCGGTTCGGTATCGCCGCCGGAACGGTCGCCGCCGACGCGACTGACGAGGCCGCCGTCGAGGAAGCGTTCGCGCAGGCCGTCGCCGAACGCGGCCCGATCTCGATCCTGGTCAACAACGCCGGCCGCGGCGACAGCGCGCCTTTCAAGCGCACGACGACGGAATTCTTCATGCGCATGGTGGAGATCAACCTGTTGAGCACGTTTCTGTGCATCCGGCAGGTGCTGCCCGGCATGACGGAGGCGGGCTATGGCCGCATCGTCAACATTGCCTCCACGGCCGGTCTGGTCGGTTACCGGTATGTCTCCGCCTATGTCGCATCGAAGCATGGCGTAGTCGGCCTGACGCGATCCCTGGCGCTGGAGACGGCCAGGACCGGCATCACAGTGAATGCGGTTTGCCCAGGCTATGTCGAGACCGACATGACCGCCGACACTATCGCCAACATCGTCGAGAAAACCGGCATGGATGCCAACGCGGCGCGGGCGCAGCTGGCGCAGAGCAACCCCCAGCGGCGCCTGATCGATCCTGCCGAGGTCGCCAGCGCGGTGATATGGCTGGCGCGGCCCGGTAGCGGCTCGATCACCGGACAGTCGATCCCGGTCGCAGGCGGCGAGGTCATGTGATGGACGGCGAGGTCAAGCCGGCCGGCGCCGTCGACCGCGAGACCGCGGCGACCGCGGACGACAAGCTGGAGTTGCGGGTCTGGCTGCGCCTGCTGTCCTGCGCCAACCGCATCGAGCAGGATGTGCGCCAGGAACTGCGCGCCGCCTTCGGCATGACCCTGCCGCGCTTCGATCTGCTGTCGCAGCTCGAGCGCGCGCCGGCGGGCCTGACGATGGGCGAACTTTCGCGCCGGCTCATGGTCACCCGGGGCAACGTCACCGGCCTGATCGACCGGCTGGTCGAAGAAGGCCTGGTCCAACGCATGCCGATGCCGAGCGACCGGCGCGCCGCAATCGTGAAGCTGACTCCGGAAGGCGCGGCAGCCTTTCGCGAGATGCTGCCGAACCACGAGGCGGTGATTGCGGCAAAGCTCGGCGCCATGAAGCGCTCGGACCTGCGCCAGCTTCAATCCCTGCTCGGCCGCCTGAAGGACCGATTGCAGGACAGGGCGGCAGGCGGCTGAACGCCGTTCGGTCCGCATAACCGTTCGAGGAAACCGATGCCCGAAACCGACATGCTGAAGCGTCACGGCCGCACCTTCGGCCAGATTCTGGAAGACACCTCGCCTTCGCTGGCGGCCGACTATGCGCCGGCCCATTTCAAATGGGAGGTGGATGGCAAGGTCGCCACGATCACCCTGAACCGGCCGGAAAAGAAAAACCCGCTGACCTTCGAGAGCTATGCCGAACTGCGCGATACCTTCCGGGCGCTGGGCTATGCCGAGGATGTCAGGGCGGTCGTCGTCACCGGCGCCGGCGGCAATTTCTGCACCGGCGGCGACGTTCACGAGATCATCGGCCCGCTGCTTGACCTGGACATGCCGGGCCTGTTGAATTTCACCCGCATGACCGGCGATGTGGTGAAAGCGATCCGGACCTGCCCGCAGCCTGTAATCGCCGCGATCGACGGCATCTGCGCCGGCGCCGGCGGCGCCATTGCCATGGCCTGCGATATCCGCTTCGGCACGCCGGCGGCCAAGGTACTCTACCTTTTCAACCGGGTCGGTCTGGCCGGCTGCGATATGGGCGCCTGTGCCATCCTCCCGCGCATCATCGGCCAGGGCCGGGCGGCGGAACTGCTCTACACCGGCCGCGCCATGACGGGCGAAGAGGGCGAGCGCTGGGGCTTCTACAACCGGCTGGTCGACAGCGCCGATCTGCTGGCCACGGCGCAGGCCTTTGCCGGTAGGCTGGCCGACGGGCCGACCTTCGGCAATTCCATGACCAAGAAGATGCTGGACATGGAATGGAACATGGGCCTTGAGCAGTATATCGAAGCCGAAGCGCAGGCGCAGGCCATCTGCATGCAGACCCAGGACTATCACCGCGCCTACCACGCTTTCGTCGCGCGGGAAAAGCCGGTTTTCGAGGGCAACTGATGCCGGATTCGACCTATCTCGACTGGCCGTTCCTCGACGATCGCCACCGGCAGCTGGCGGCGGAGCTTCGCGCCTGGGCAGAAGCCTATATCCGCCCGATGGAGCACGAGGTGCACGGCAAAACGGATGTCGACGACATCTGCCGGCGCCTGGTCCGGATGCTGGGCGAGGCCGGCTGGCTGAAACTGACGGTTCCGGCGGCCTATGGCGGCGCGAACGAGACGCTCGATGTCCGTTCCATTGCCCTCGGCCGCGAAATCCTCGGCTACTATCTCGGGCTCGCCGATTTCAGCTTTGTCATGCAGGGCCTCGGCACCGGGGCGATTACGCTCTACGGCTCGGATGAGCTGAAAGCCGAATACCTGCCGCCGGCCGGGACGGGCGAGCGGATCGCTGCGCTGGCGATGTCGGAGCCCCAAGGCGGATCGGATGTCGCGGCGCTCGAGACGACCGCCGAGCTCGACGGCAACCATTTCGTCCTCAACGGCACCAAGACCTGGATTTCGAACGGCGGCATCGCCGATTTCTACGTCGTGATCGCGCGCACGGGCGAGGCACCGGGCGCGCGCGGGCTTTCCGCGTTCGTCGTGGACGCCGACAATCCGGGCTTCCGGATTGCCGACCGGATCGACGTTATGGCGCCCCATCCGCTGGCCACCCTGTCCTTCGAGAATTGCCGCGTTCCCGCCAGCCATCTGCTGGGCAACCCGGGCGAAGGCTTCAGGATCGCGATGGCGAACCTCGACATCTTCCGGACGACGGTCGGCGCCGCCGCCCTGGGCATGGCGCGCCGGGCGCTCGATGAGGCGATCGCCTATTCGCAGACCCGCAAGGCGTTCGGCCAGGCGATCGGCGAGTTTCAGCTCATCCAGGCCAAGATCGCCGAGATGGCGGTCAAGGTGGATGCCATGGCGTTGTTGATCTATCGCTCCGGCTGGACGAAAGATGTCAAGAATATCCGCGTGACGCGCGAAAGCTCGATGGCCAAACTGTTCGCCACCGAAGCGGCGCAGGAAGTGGTCGACGAAGCCGTGCAGATCTTCGGGGGTCAGGGCGTGAAGGTTGGCCAGAAGGTGGAAGAATTGTATCGGGATATCCGCGCCCTGCGCATCTACGAGGGAACCAGCGAAGTGCAGAAACTGGTGATCGCCGGACAGACGGTAACCGCTCATGGGGCGGCCCATGGCTAGCATCCCCGGCGGCGAAACCGCCCATACGGACACTTTCGCGCGGGATGGGCTGCCGCCGAAGGAACTGTGGCCGAAATTCGACTTTTACGGGCTGCCGGAACTGGCGGCCTATCCGGACCGGATGAACGCGGCCGTCGAGCTGCTCGACAAGGCGGTGACGGACCTCGGCTGGGCCGACCGGCCCTGCATCCACTATGCCGGCGCGGTCTGGACCTACGCCGACCTGAAGGCGAAGGCCGACGCCGTGGCCAGGGTGCTGGTCGGGAATATGGGGCTGAAAACCGGGAACCGGGTGCTGCTGCGCGGTCCGAACAACCCGATGATGGCGGCCTGCTGGATGGCGGTTCTGAAGGCCGGCGGCATCGTTGTCGCAACCATGCCGCTGCTGCGCGCGCGAGAACTGGCCTACATGGCGGAAAAGGCCGAAATCCGCCACTTTCTGTGCGACATCGACCTGCGCGCCGAGGGCGACGCCGCGATGGAGCGGGCGCCGATCCTGAATAAGGTGAAGTTCTTCACCGCCCTCGGCGACGCTTCGGATCCGGCCGCCGATCTCGATACTGCCATGGCCGGCAAGCCCGCCGGTTTCGACAATGTCGATACCGCGGCGGACGATGTCGGGCTGATCGCCTTTACCTCCGGCACGACCGGCCAGCCCAAGGGCACCGTGCATTTCCATCGCGACATCCTCGCGATGTGCGATTGCTTCCCGAAACATGTCTACCGCCCGTCGCCGGACGATATCTATGTCGGCACTCCGCCGCTCGCTTTCACCTTCGGCCTGGGCGCGCAGCTGTTGTTTCCCATGCGGACGGGCGCTTCGGTCGTCTTCTATCCCGGTCCGCCGGGCCCGGACCGGCTGCTGGACCTGATGGAGGAATACCGCTGCACGACGCTCTACACGGCGCCGACAATGTACCGCGCGCTCGCCGACAAAATCTCGGAAAGCGGAAACGCGCCCGCAACGCTGCAACAGTGCGTTTCGGCCGGCGAGACGCTGCCCCTGCCGACCTTCGAGGCGTTCCGGGCCGCGACGGGCATCCGGATCATCGACGGCCTCGGCTCGACCGAGATGATCCACATATTCGTCTCGGCGGAGGGCGACGACATCCGGCCCGGCGCCACCGGCACGGCGATCCCCGGCTACGAGGCCTGCATCGTCGACGAGGCCGGCAACATCCTGGAACCGCCCTGCGAAGGCCTGTTGGCGACTCGGGGGCCGACCGGCTGCAAGTATCTCGACAACGAGGATCGGCAGCGCGGCTATGTCGTCAACGGCTGGAACCTGCCGGGCGACCGCTACCGCCAGGATGTCGACGGCTATTTCTGGTATGTCGCCCGGGCGGACGACATGATCGTTTCCGCCGGCTACAATATCGGCGGTCCGGAGGTCGAGGATGCGCTGCTCGACCATCCGAAAGTGAAGGAATGCGCCGTGGTCGGCGTGCCCGACGAGCGGCGCGGCCGGATCGTCAAGGCCTTCGTGATCCTGCGCGATCCGGCCGATGTCGGCGAGGCGGCCGCAGAGGAACTCCAGGAATTCGTGAAGGCCGAAATCGCGCCCTACAAGTATCCACGCGCCATCGAGTTCGTCAGCGACCTGCCGCGCACGGAAACCGGCAAGGTCCAGCGCTTCAAGCTGCGCCGGCTGGAAGAAAGAAAGGCCCGCGAAAGGGGCGTTCGCGTGCAATGATCCGGATCGCCGGGCTCGGCGCGGTCGCTTCCCTCGGCCTTACCGCAATCGTTATTGCCGGCCCGACCGGAGTGCAGACCGGACTCGAAAAAATGCAGGGATGAGCATGAAGATCAACTGCCTCGGCGGCGGGCCGGGAAGCCTGTATTTCGCGATCCTGATGAAGAAGTCCTTCCCGGATGCGCAGATCACGATCTACGAGCAGAACCGCCACGACGACACGTTCGGCTTCGGCGTCGTGTTCTCGGACCGGACCATGGAAGGCTTCCGCGAAGCCGACGCGCCGACCTACGAGGCGATCACCCGGTCGTTCGAGCACTGGGACGATATCGACATCCACATCAAGGGCCAGGTGCTGAAATCGACCGGCCACGGCTTCGCCGGCATGTCCCGGGTCAAGATGCTGCTGCTGATGCAGGACCGCTGCCGGGAACTCGGGATCGGCATGCGCTTCGAGGAGCGGATCGACGATCCGGAAGACCTGCGGGATTGCGACTTGCTCTATGCGGCGGACGGGGTCAATTCGGTCGCCCGCGAGCGCTGGAAAAACCGGTTCTCGCCGAAGCTGGATTTCCGGCCCAACCGCTTCGTCTGGCTCGGCTCCGATTTCAACTTCCCCGCCTTCACTTTCCACTTCATCGAGAACGATCACGGCCTGTGGCGGACGCACTGCTACCGTTACGTCCAGGACATGTCGACGCTGATCATCGAATGCAGCGACGAGACCTTCGCCAACACCGGCCTGGAGGTCACGGACGAGGACGCGACGGTCGCCTATGTCGCCGATCTGCTGCGTCCCTATATCGGCGGTGCGGAGATCATCAGGAACCGGTCCCACTGGCGGCAGTTTCCGAACATTTCCTGCGATAACTGGTCGTTCGACAATGTCGTGCTGGCCGGCGACGCGGTGCATACCGCGCATTTCTCCATCGGTTCCGGTACCAAGCTGGCGATGGAGGATTCGATCGCCCTGCACGGCGCGATCCTCGAAACCGGCGATATCGGCAAAGGACTCGCGCGCTATGAGGAAACCTACAAGCCGCAGGTCGAAAGCCTGCAACGCTCGGCCCGGGTTTCCCAGCGCTGGTTCGAGGAAACCGAACGCTATTATGAGAATCTGGAGCCGATCCAGTTCGGCTTTTCGCTATTGACCCGCAGCTTGCGCATCAGCCACGGCAACTTGCGCCTGCGCGACGCCGACTATGTCGAGAGCGTCGACAAATGGTTCGCTACGGGCGCGGCCAACCGGTCGGGCGTAAACCTGCCGGACGGGCCGCCGCCGCCGCCCATGTTCACGCCGTTCAAGCTGCGCGACATGGTGCTGGGCAACCGGATCGTCGTCTCGCCGATGTGCCAGTATTCAGCGGCCGATGGCATGCCGGACGACTGGCATCTCGTCCATCTCGGCAGCCGCGCCATGGGCGGCGCGGGCCTCGTGATCGCGGAAATGACCAATGTCAGCCGGGAAGGGCGGATCAGCCCCGGTTGCACCGGCATCTACAGCGACGACCACATCGCCGGCTGGAAGCGGATCGCCGATTATGTGCATCGCTATACCGGGGCGAAGATCGGCCTGCAGCTCGGCCACTCCGGGCGCAAGGGATCGACCACTCTCTTGTGGGAAGGATTCGACGAGCCGCTGCCGGAAGACAACTGGCCGATCATGGCGGCCTCGCCGTTGCCCTATAAACCGCACAGCCAGGTGCCGCGGGAGATGGACCGGGCCGATATGGACCGGGTCGTCGAGGAATACCGCCAGGCGGCTCTGCGCGCCGAGCAGGCGGGCTTCGACATGCTCGAAGTTCACATGGCGCACGGCTATCTGCTCAACAACTTCGTCTCGCCGCTGACCAACATCCGCGCCGACGGCTATGGCGGCAGCCTGGAGAACCGGATGCGCTTTCCGCTCGAAGTCTTCCGGGCGGTGCGCGAGGCCTGGCCGGCGGAAAAGCCCATTTCGGTGCGTATCTCGGCGCACGATTGGAAGGCCGGCGGCACCACGCCGCCCGATGCCGTCCAGGCCGCCCAACTGCTATATGCCGCCGGGGCCGACATCATCGATGCCTCTTCCGGCCAGGTCGTGTCGGACGAGGAACCCGAATATGGCCGGCTGTTCCAGACTCCGTTTGCCGAACGCATCCGCCTGGAGCTGGAGCGGCCGACCATGGCGGTCGGCGCGATCAGCTCCTACGAGGACGCCAACTCCATCCTGGCCGGCGGCCGCGCCGACCTGTGCGCGATCGCCCGGGCCCATCTGTACGATCCCTACTGGACGCGGCACGCGGCCTACGAACTGGACCATATCGGCTACGGCAAGGTGGAATGGCCGCCGCAATACGACACGCTCAACCGCGGCTATATCTGGCGCTTCGATTCGGCAGAGAAGTAAGCGCCGGTTGAAGGGATTCCGGCAGCGATCTACTTATGTTCCGCCCGCTAGCGGATCGGATAGAAACGATGGCGCTCAATATCGAAGATCCCGAAACCGATCGCCTTGCCCGCGCGCTCGCCGACGCAACCGGCGAGACTGTTGAGGCTGCCGTCAGGACAGCGATCGAACAGCGGCTGACCCGGGAATGTTCGACGGAGCGCGAGCGAAAGCTGCAGGCGGTTCAGGAGATCGTGGACCGGGTGGCAAGTTTGCCCCGGAAGAACCCCGAGAAATCGGCTCGCGAGCTGGTTGAAGACCTGTACGACGAAAACGGCCTGCCAAAATAATGGTTGTCGATTCGTCGGCTGTCGCTGAAATCCTGATGCAGGAGCGCGAAGGCCCGACGTTCGCCGATGCGCTAGCGTTTGCCCGCACTGCGATCATCGGTGCACCGAGCCTTTTAGAAGTCCAGATGGTCCTTCTTCGGGAGTATCCGGATACCGTTGAAACCGAATTGGACCGGTTTCTGTCAGCCTTCGACGTAACTCTTGTGCCGTTCGGCCCGGACGAGTACCGTCATGCTGCGGCGGCTTTCCGCCGCTATAGCAAGGGGCGGCATTCGGCGCGGCTGAATTTCGGCGACTGCATGGCCTATGCAGCGAGCCGGGCGACGGGAAAGCCGTTGCTGTTCAAGGGCGCGGATTTCGCGAAAACCGATGTGGAGAGGCACCCGGCTTCCGCCTTGGAATAGTCCGATCAAGCCCCCCGCTTACGCCGCCGGTTCTGCCGCCGGGCGACGCCCTTCTGGGCGCGCGCCCTGTCTTCGGCCATCCGTCGGTCCCCCTTCGGCGGCAGCCCCATGGCGATCAGGCGGTCCGGCAGGGCGGCCATCGCGGCGTCGCGCTGCCGGTCGGAATAGGCCAGCCAGTTCTCGACCTCTTCGCCGCTGCGCCCGCAGCCGAAGCACCATCCGGTGGTGCGGTCGAGTTCGCAGACCAGGATGCAGGGCGACTTGACGGTCATCGGGCGCCGTCCGCCATCGGGCGGAAATGCCGTATCGTTTGCTTACGGATACAGACCATCGACTCCCGCCCGCATCTTGATCATGGCGGCGACGGTATCGATCGCCGGCGTCTCGATCCCGACCAGCCGCGCCAGTTCCTGCACCGCGCAGACCAACGCGTCGATTTCCATTTTCCGGCCTGCGTCGAGATCCTGAAGCATCGAGGTGCGGTGGGCGCCGACCTTGCCGGCCCCGTCGATCCGTTTGTCGAACGTGATCCCGAACGACACGCCCAGCGCCTCGCCGACAGTCTGCGCCTCGGCCATCATTCCGGCGATCACCGGGCGGACCAGCGGATCGTCGGCCATTTGCCCCAGAGTCGCGCCGGTGAGCGCGCTCACCGGGTTGAAACTCAGATTTCCCCAAAGTTTCAGCCAGATCTCATCGCGGATGCGCGGCCGGACCGGCGCGGAGAATCCGGCGAATTTCAGCGCTTCGGCCAAACGCAGGATCCGGTCGGACTTGCCGCCGCCCGGTTCGCCCAGCGAAAATCGGTTGAGCGAGAGATGGCGGATTATGCCGGGCGCGACGGCTTCGGCCGCCGGGTAGACGACGCAACCGATCGCCCGTTCCGGCCCGATGGTTTCCCATTGGATGCCGCCCGGGTCGACGGTTTCGAGGCGCGTGCCGGCGAGCGCGCCGCCATGTTCGTGAAAATACCACCAGGGGACGCCGTTGGTCGCGGTCACGACGGCGGTCTCCGGCCCCAGCATCGGCGCCAATTTCGGTGCGATGGCCGGCGCCGCGTTGGCCTTGACGGCGACGATAACCGCGTCCTGCAGACCTGCCGCGCCCGGATCGTCCGTTGCTGCCGGCCGTCCGACACGCGTTTCGCCGTCGATATGCAGCGTAATACCGTTGTCGCGGATCGCTTCGAGCGTCCGGTTCCGGGCAATCATGGTCACGTCGGTCCCGGTGCGCGACAGTTCGCAGCCCAGATAGCCGCCTATGGCGCCCGCGCCGTAGATGGCGATCTTCATAGATAGCCCGCCAGTTTCTCGTGCAGGCCAATGCGCTGGACCTTGCCGGTCGCGCCTTTCGGTATTTCGTCGACCACAACAATGCGTCGCGGCACCTTGAAGTCGGCCAACCTCCGGGCCGCGAAATCCCGCAGCGCGCGCTCGTCCACGCCCTCGCCACCGGCCGGCACGATGGCGGCGGCGATCTCCTCGCCGAGCTTGTCGTGGGGCAGGGCGAAGGTCACGGCCTGCGCCACGGCGGGATGGTCGAGCAGGACTTCGTCGACCTCGCGCGGCGAAATCTTCTCGCCGCCGCGGTTGATGATCTCCTTGATCCGCCCGGCGATGGTCAGATAGCCGTCGGCATCCAGCAGTCCGAGATCGCCGGTATGGAACCAGCCGCCGGCAAAGGCTTCGGCATTGGCCTCCGGGTTCGCTTCGTAACCCGCTGTGACGTTGGCTCCGCGGATGCAGACTTCGCCGACGGTCGCCGGCGGCACCGGCCGGTTCGCCCCATCCAGCACGGAGATTTCGGGACCGGCGGCGATCCCCACGGTACCGGCTTTGCGCGCGGCGGGCGGCAGCGGGTTCGAGGCCATCTGGTGAGCCGCTTCCGTCATGCCGTAGCTTTCGATGACCGGGCAGCCGAACGTCTCCTCCAGCGCGGCCATGACCTGAGGCGGCAGGGAGGAGGAGGACGAGCGGATAAGGCGGAGGGCGGCTGTGTCGATGGCATCCCGGTTTCGGCCGGCGCGGGACAGGATAGCCTGATGCATGGTCGGCACGGCGCTGTACCAGGTCGGCGCCGCTTGCGCCATCCAGGCGAAGAAACGCAGCGCGTTGAAGCCCGGCGCACACCAGACCGAAGCGCCGGCGCCCAGGCTCGACAGCACCGCGCCGATCAGGCCGTGGATATGGAACAGCGGCATGATGTTCAGGCAGCGGTCGGCCGGCGCCAGCTCCAGGGTCTGCGCGATGTTCAGGGCCGAAGCGCAAATGTTGCGCTGGGTCAGCGGCACGATTTTCGGCCGCGAGGTGGTCCCCGAGGTGTGCAGGATCAGCGCGATATCATCCGGTTCGGGCGCTGTCGTATCCGGGTCTGCGGCGCCGGCGTCTCCGGAAAGCGTAAAAGCGCCCGCCGGTCCGCCGCTCTTTGCGGAAAGCTCGATGATCGGCACGGATAGGTCGGCGGCGGCCTGCCGGGCCGGGCTTTCCATGTCCCGCTCGATAATCAGGGCGTTGGCGCGCAAATCGCTCAGATAGAAGCGGAATTCCTCGGCGCGGTAGGCCGGGTTCAGCGGCGCGGTGGTCGCGCAACCTGCCATGGCGACAAAGGCCGTCGCCGTTTCCGGTCCGTTCGGCAGGACGATGGCGACCCGGTCGCCGCGGCCGATCCCGTGGGCTGCGAGGCTTGCCGCGGTCTCTCGGCACAGGGCGCGCAGGCCCGCAAAGGTCATGCTATCGCGCCGCTCGCCGCCAAGGGCGGGTGCGTCGGGCTCGCCCGATTGCAGCAGGTCCAGAACTGTTTCCGGCTTGTCCATGGGCAGTCGCGCTTGTTGGAATCGCCGGCGAACCGGCCTGTCGGCAGGCGGCTTCTATTTCTTCCTGTTCAGGCCGGCCAGGGCCTGCATTTGCTCCTGCAACGCATCGATCTGCGCCTGCATCAGGGCGAAGGGATCGGCAGCGCCGGACGCCGGTTTCCTGTCCGCCGCCTTGTCGGTCCCGGTGGCCCCGGCGGCTTGGTACGGATTGAACAGGGCCAGCGCCTGTTTCATCATCGCCATATTCTGCTGGCTGAGGTCTTCCAGCGAGCCGAACGGAAACATGCCGTCGAACGCCTCGGTCATGGTTTCGCGCATCTGCTCCTGGTTGTCGATAAAGCTCTCCATGCTGTGCTCGAGATATTTGGGCACGAGCTCCTGAAGCGAATCGCCATACATGCCGATCAGCTGGCGCAGGAAACCGATCGGCAATAGATTGTGCCCCTTGGATTCCTCCTCGACGATAATCTGGGTCAGCACCGAACGGGTGATGTTTTCGCCCGACTTCGCATCGTAGACCACGAAATCGATATCGCTGCGGACCATACCGCTCAGGTCGTCCAGGGTGACATAGCTGCTGGTCGCCGTGTTGTAGAGGCGCCGGTTCGCATACTTCTTGATGACAACCCGTCCGTCGTCGCCCGGCTGTTTCTTGCTGGGCATGGCGATGCAGCCCTCCTGCAACTTCCGGCGCCCGCGGTGTGGCCCGAAGTCGGCGGGCAGGCGGCCGGTCTCGTATTCCGGTTTTTTCAAGCATGGCAGGATTATGCCGCAATGCGCAAGAATCATTTCGCAGGCGCGCAATAATGCAGATACGCACGGATCTGCCGCCTGCACGCCGCCCGAACGCATCCGTCGGCAGGCCCCCGGCGCGATGGGCCGCGATCCAAAGAAATTGGCGCAGGACAGCGGCGCGCGCTATGCTGAGCCATGACTGGAACGGAAGACGAGCGCGCCCAGGGCGAAGCGCCGGATCCGCTCGACGATCTGGCCCGGCAATACCTTGATCTGTGGCAGGAACAATTGGCGGTGCTCTCGGCGAACCCGGCCGTTTCAGAGGCGATCTCGGGCTTTTTCGCAAAGTGGGTGCAGGCCGGCGCTCCGGCAGAATCGGCGGAAACATCGGCAGGGCGGCCGGGGGAGGCGCAGGATGAGTTCCGATCGAATCGGCCTCAACCGCCGGATGTCGCCGCGCCCGTACGGCCTGCATCTGTGGATGGCGACAATCGCGTCCGCGAGCTGCTTGAGCGGCTTGACCGGATTGAGGAACGGCTGGCCCGGCTGGAACGGTCCTGAAGCCGCGGCGCTCCGCAGCCGGCTGGCTGTCCACGAGGACGCCGCTGTAACGGCTGCGGTCGGCAAACTTTCGGCGCAGGCGTTTCAGGAATTTCTCGCGGGCATCGCCGCCTATCGCGCCCATCCCTTCCGGCGGTCGATGCCGGAGCCGCCCCTCGTCGCAATGTACGGCACGGCGCGTCTGCTCGACTATTCGGCGCCCGGCCGGTCCGGCCGCGGGGCGGGGCCGCCCCTCCTGCTGATCCCCTCGCTGGTCAACCGCGGTTATGTGCTCGACCTGAAGCCGGACATTTCGCTCGCCCGGTTCCTGGCAGCCGCCGGCGTACCGGTCTATCTCCTGGAATGGAACACGCCCGATGCCGGGGAAAGCGGGTTCGATCTCGCCCGGCTGATCCGGGACCGGCTGATGCCGGCGCTGGCCGATGTCGCGGCGCGTGCCGGGCCGCCCGCCCTGGTCGGTTACTGTATGGGCGGATTGCTCGCGTTGGTCGCGGCACAGCAACGGATGGCCGACATGGTTGGCCTCGCCGTTCTTGCGACACCCTGGGACTTTCATTCCGAACGGCCGGCGCAGGCCCGGGCGCTGGCGGAACTCACCGGCGCGTGGCTGCCCGCGCTCGAGGCGCTGGGACAGTTTCCCGTCGATGCCTTGCAAGCCCTGTTTGCGGCCAACGATCCGATGGTGGCGTTCCGGAAATTCCGCGCCTTTGCCAGCATGGCACCGGATTCCGATGCGGCGCTTCGCTTCGTAGCGCTGGAGGACTGGCTGAACGACGGCATTCCGCTGCCTCTACCGGTCGCGCGGGAAACGCTGCAGGGTTGGTACGGCGATAATCTCACCGCGGCCGGGCGCTGGACGGTCGGCGGCACCCCTGTCCGGCCGGAAGAGATCGGCCTGCCGGCCCTCGCCATCATCCCGGACCGGGATCGGATCGTTCCGCAGGAGTCCGCCATGGCATTGGCGCGCCTGTTGCCCGATGCGGAGATCCGGATCGCGCGGGCCGGCCATATCGGCATGATGGCCGGACGCCGGGCCGAGCGGGAGACCTGGCGTCCGCTGCTGGCCTGGCAGCAATCGCTCGCACGGTGACCGGCAGGACGGCCATGTACGGGACCGCCCGAACCGCGACGTTCCGACCGTATTTCGCAAGTGCACTTGAAAATGCTGCACTGCACCATCATAGTAGGTTCGATAGCCGGGAATCGCCGCGCCACCAGCCCGGTCCGGACCCTTCCAGTCCGGTTCCAGTCCGGTTTCGCCATGTGCTTGCATCCCGCAGATCGATCCCAGACGGCTCGTCGGGCCGGAACTTCAGGAGGACCCATCCATGACCGATGTCATCATCGCCAGCGCCGCGCGCACCCCGATCGGCGCGTTCAGCGGCGCGTTCGCCACGGTGCCTGCCGCCGATCTCGGCCGGGTCGCCATCGCGGCGGCATTGGAGCGCTCCAATGTCGCCGGCGCGGATGTCGACGATGTCATCATGGGGCAGGTGCTGACAGCCGACACCGGGCAGAACCCGGCCCGGCAGGCCGCGATGTCCGCCGGCGTGCCCAGGGAAACGACGGCGCTCACCATCAACCAGGTCTGCGGCTCCGGCCTGCGCGCCGTGGCCATGGCCGGGCAGGCGATCCGGGCGGGCGATGCCGAGATCGTCATCGCCGGTGGGCAGGAAAGCATGAGCCTGTCGCCCCACGCCGCCTACATGCGGGCCGGCACCAAGATGGGCGATGTCGCCTTCACCGATACGATGATCAAGGACGGGCTTTGGGACGCCTTCAATGGCTACCACATGGGCACCACGGCCGAGAATGTCGCCGAGCAATGGCAGATCACCCGCGCCGACCAGGATGCCTTTGCCGCGTCGAGCCAGGCCAAGGCCGAAGAGGCGCAGAAATCCGGCAAGTTCGCCGACGAGATCGCGCCGGTTGTCGTGCCGAGCCGCAGGGGCGACATCACGGTCGACGCCGACGAATATCCCCGCCACGGCACGACCGCCGAAACGCTGGCCAAGCTGCGTCCGGCTTTCGCGAAAGACGGCACGGTCACGGCCGGCAATGCCTCGGGCATCAACGACGGCGCAGCGGCGCTCGTCCTGATGTCGCGCGAGCAGGCCGAGAAACGCGGCGTCGAGCCGCTCGGCCGCATCGTGTCCTGGGCGACCACCGGCGTCGACCCGGCGCTGATGGGCTCGGGCCCGATCCCGGCGAGCCGCAAGGCGCTGGAAAAGGCCGGCTGGAGCATCGACGATGTCGACCTTGTCGAATCGAACGAGGCCTTCGCCGCTCAGTCCTGCGCAGTCGCCAAGGATCTCGGCTTCGACATGGACAAGGTGAACGTCAACGGCGGCGCGATCGCGCTCGGCCATCCCATCGGCGCCTCCGGCGCGCGCATCCTGACCACGCTGCTCTACGAAATGAAGCGCCGCGACGCCAACAAGGGCCTGGCTACGCTGTGCATCGGCGGCGGCATGGGCATCGCGATGTGCGTGGCGCGCGACTGATCCGTATCGACAACCGTACCGTGCGGCGCCACTGAATTTCCGCGCCGCACGCTCACCCCTCGAACGAACCCGGCAGGATGCAGCGCGCCATCGTACGAAAGCCGATGGCGCGCTGCGCAACAGGAGATTGAAATCATGGCGCGTGTAGCACTGGTCACGGGTGGCACCCGTGGCATCGGCGAAGCGATTTCCATCGCCCTCAAGGAGGCCGGCTGCGCGGTCGCGGCGAACTATGGCGGCAATGTCGAACGGGCGAGGGAGTTTTCCGAGCGCACCGGCATCGAGGCCTACAAGTTCGACGTCGGCGACTTCGAGGCGGTCAAGGAAGGCGTCGCCGAGGTCGAGGCCGATCTCGGCCCGATCGACATCCTGGTCAACAACGCAGGCATCACCCGCGACGGCACCATGCACCGGATGTCCTACGACAACTGGGACGACGTTATCCGCACCAACCTCTCGTCCTGCTTCAACTGCTCCCGCGCCGTAATCGAAGGCATGCGCGCGCGCAAGTTCGGCCGCATCGTCAACATCGGCTCGATCAACGGCCAGGGCGGCCAGTACGGCCAGGTGAACTACGCCGCCGCCAAGTCCGGCATCCACGGCTTCACCAAGGCGCTGGCCCAGGAGGGCGCGCCCCAGGGCATCACTGTCAACGCCATCGCGCCCGGCTATGTCGATACCGACATGGTGCGCGCCGTGCCGCAGAAGGTGCTGGAGCGGATCATCCAGCGCATCCCGGTCGGCCGCCTCGGCAACGCGAAGGACATCGCCCGCGGCGTCGTTTTCCTGACCGGCGAGGACGCCGATTTCATCACTGGCTCGACGCTCAGCATCAACGGCGGCCAGCACATGTACTAGGGGGCTTACGCGCCCTTAAACTCCGGCGCCCGTTTCGCAGAGAAGGCGGCGAGGCCTTCGTTCATGTCCTGCGTGCGGGCGCTGGCGGCCACGGCCACGGTTTCCAGTTCCATCTGGTGCTCCGGCCCGTTGGCCCAGGTCTCGGCGAACAGCTGCTTGGTGCGGCCGTAGGCCAGGGTCGGCCCGGCGGCAAAGCGGCGTGCCGTTTCCATCGCCGTCCCGGCCAGCTCGTCGTCCGGCACGACCCGGGTAATCAGGTTGAGGTCCAGCGCCTCCTGCGCTGTCAGGGCGGGATTTTCCAGCGCCAGCCGCTGCGCCACCCGCAGGCCGACCAGCCGGGGCAGGAACCAGGTCGAGCCGCCGTCGGGGCTGATGCCCGAGGCCGTGTAGGCCATCTTGAACTTCGCGCTTTCCGCCGCGATCACGATATCGCCGGCGATCGCGAAGCTGAAGCCGCCGCCGGCCGCCGCGCCCTGCACCGCCATGACGACCGGCGCATTGCCGCGCAGGAGCCGTGCGACCGCCGCGTGGAAATAGGTCGTGGTTATCTTCAGCGCCTTGGCGAGCGCGGCTTCGTCCTCCATCGCCAGCATGTATTTCAGATCGCCGCCGGAGCAGAACATCTTGCCGTTGGCCCGGACCAGGATCGCCCGTACGCACGTATCCTCGGTCAGTTCCGTTGCCGCTTCCCACAATTCCTTCGCGGCGTCGGCGTTGAGCGCGTTGTTCGCCTCCGGCCGGTCCAGGGTGACGATGCCGACGCCATTGTCGATGGCGTATTGAATGAATTCAGCCACGCGGATGCTCCTGTTTCGGGGATGAAAATGACGTGCCGTCGGCGGCCGGGCCCGTAGGTCCGGAGGGCGGGTTGGTGCGGACGGCGAATGCGGTCTGCCCGGCGATTTCGCGATAATGCTGCAGCGCCCAGGGGACCGACGGGAAGGCGAACTCGTCTTCCGGCAGCTCGTCCCAGCCGAACAGGCGGACTTCGGTGCTCTCCGGTCCCGGTTCGATCGCCGGCGATCTCAGCGTGGCGCGATAGAAGAGCTGGACCTGGCTGATGCGCGGGATGTTGTAGAGCGCGAACAGGTCGTGGACCTCGATCTCGGCGCGGGCTTCTTCCCAGGCCTCGCGCGCCGCGGCGGTCTCGGACCGCTCGTGCAATTCCATGAATCCGGCCGGCAGGGTCCAGTAGCCGATGCGCGGCGCGATCGCCCGGCGGCACAGCAACACCGTGTCTTCCCACACGGCCACCGAACCGACGACGATTTTCGGGTTGTCGTAGTGGATGAACCCGCAGTCGGAGCAGACCAGCCGTTCGCGCTCGTCGCCCTCCGGGACCTTCCAGACGTCCGGCCCCACATCCTGGCCGGTGCCGGATCGCTGGCGGGGCGGCCGGTCCCCGGAGTTGCCGGAGCCAGACGGCCCGGGTTTCAGGGGGCTGGCCGGGTTATGCGTCATGAAGGCAATTTGACCGGCTTGGGGCGGGCTGACAAGACACCGGCATGGCAAACGACCCCGTCACGCCAGCGCGCCCCGGATCGAAAGGCAATCCGGAGGGCAAGAAGCCGCCGACCGCCGAAGAGATGATCAAGCTGATCAGCGGGTCGACCCCGCACAGCCGGGAGCTCGGTCTGGAGGTCGTGCATTCCGCCAGGGGCATGGCGATCATGCGCCTGCCCTGGCACGAGCGGCTGGTCGGCAATCCCGACGAAATGGTGATGCACGGCGGCGTCGTGACGACGTTGCTCGACAGCGTGTGCGGCATGGCGACCATGAGCGCCCGGCAGCCGCCGGAGCGCATCGTGACCCTCGATTTGCGTATCGACTATCAGCGCCCCGCCACGCCGGAGCTCGACCTGTTCGCCCGGGCCGAAGTCACCAAGATGACCCGCACCATCGCCTTCCTGAGCGCCGTGGCCTACCAGGACGATCCCAAGGATACGGTCGCGCTCGCCACCGGCACCTTCATGTTCGTCGGCAGCCGCAGGAAACGCGCCGGCAAGGGCGCCGCGGACAAGAAGCCATGAGCAACACACTGACGGCGCGCATCGGCGCGGCGCGCGAGGCCGGCGACCCGAACGCCATGGCCGAGGCGATTCCCTATGCCCGGTTCCTCGACATTACCGCGGCGCTCGACGGCGACGACCTGGTCGCCTGCATGAACTTCAACCAGCGCATCATCGGCAACCCGATTTTGCCGGCGATCCACGGCGGCACCATCGGCGGCCTGCTCGAAACCACGGCGATCCTGAAACTGCTGTGGATGCAGGAAACCGTGCGCATTCCCAAGACGATCACGATCACGGTGGACTATCTCCGCTCGGCCGGGCCGAAGGATACTTTTGCCCGCGCCAGCGTGACCAAGCTCGGCGCCCGGGTCGCCAACGTGAAAGCCTTCGCCTGGCAGGACGATCCGGCCCGGCCGGTCGCCGGCGCCAACGCCAACTTCATGCTGTCGCCGGCCTGAAGGGACACGCCCCGTCCAGCAGCGCTGCCGCAACCGCCGGATCGTCGCTGCGCGGGGCGAGCGGGTCCTGCGGGCTCAACCGGTAGTCGAGCACCATCTGCGCCAGCAAAAGGCGCCTGCGGCTGCCGCCGGCTGCGGCGATCCGGGCGCCTTCCTGGGCCATGATAACGGCGCTCGTTGCGTGGTAGAGCGCGTCCGAGGCCTGGCGCATGCGCGGCTCGTCGCCGCTCTCGGCGACCTCTTCGGCCAGCGCGACCGCCCGGCCGGCGGCGTGGACCAGCGCGCCCTTGAGCTGGCCGGGCAGCCCCTCCGCTGTTTCGAGCAGTCCGGTCAGCGTCTCCCGCAACACGTCCTGGACGCCCGCCTTGCCGACGGCGCGGGTGACGACATCCAGCGCATTGATGTTGGAGGTACCCTCCCACAGCACGCCGAGATGGGCGTCGCGCACCAGCCGGGCGTTGACGAAATCCTCGATATAGCCGTTGCCGCCGCGCACCTCCATCGCGCCGGTCGCGACCGCGATATTGTCCCGGCAGGTGCGGAATTTCAGCAAGGGCGTGAGCAGCCGGACCAGCGCCGTCGCCGCCGGATCGCCGTTTTCCGCCTTCTCCAGCCGGTCGGCGGTGAACAATGCCATCGACAGGGCCTGTTCGGCCGGCAGCATCAGCTTGAGCAGCTGTCGGCGCATCAGCGGCTTGTCGACGACCGCGCCGCCGAACGCCGTTCGCCCGCGCGCGGCAGCCAGCGCCTCGTTCAGGCAGCGCCGCATCATCGCGGCGGCGCGCACGCCGTGGGACAGGCGGCTCAGGTTGACCTGGTCCAGCATCTGCTTGAGGCCGTCGTTGCGGCCCGGCCCGACCCGGCCGAGCGGATAGGCGACGGCGCCTTCGAAGACGATCTCGCCCGACGCCATGGACCGGCTGCCCAGCTTGTCTTTCAGGCGCACGATCCGATAGGCGTTGCGGCTGCCGTCGTCGCGGCGCTTCGGCAGGGCGAACAGGCCGAGGCCCGCCGTGCCCGGAGCCGCGCCCACCGGCCTGGCCAGCAGCAGGGCGACATCGGCATCGGCGCAGGAGCAGAACCACTTGTCGCCGTAGAGCCGCCATTCTTCGCCCCGCGGTCCGTCTTCCAACCGGGCGGCCAGCTCGATCCGGCCGACATCGGAGCCGCCCGTCTTCTCGGTCATGAATTGGGCGGCCTTGTAAATTTCGCCCATGTCCTGGCTGGTGAGGCGCGGCACGAAACGGCGCCGGACCGCCTCGTCGCCGTATTTCTGGATCAGGTGGGTCGAGGTGTCGGTCACCGAGATCGGGCACATCAGGGCGAATTCCGACTGCACGAAGAGATATTGCAGGACGTATTTCGCGGTTACCGGTGTGGCGGCCCAGCCGCGGACGCCGGGCGGGGGCGCCCGGG
>FZLR01000173.1 GCA_900197615.1 Rhodospirillaceae bacterium Spongia-Bin9 | reverse complement strand
TGCTTATCGTTCTCGCCACCACTTGGTTTAGTGATTTCATATCGTCCCGTTCAGCGTTATCCGGGCAACCACCCTCGACATCGCAAGGAACGATGCCATAGGTTCCCGCACCTTTCCGCGAGGCATTTGGATTGGTCAGCATTACAGGCCAAGACTATAACGCGATCGATTGTACCGGCGCCGAGACTTGTTATGACATGCACGAACCGGGCCGGAACCTCCTACAACTGTCGCTTTCGATATAGGCCGACCCTGCCTTTCCGAGCACAATTGGTTGGGTTCAACCAACTAGGTGCCAGCCATCGTTTGATTGACACCAAGTGAAATCGCGTCCTTCTGCAGTCACTTTCGTCAATTCTGACTTTACCTGATCAAGAATCGAACCTTTGAGTAAGGCTTCGGCGTGTTGCACCGACATGGCAATCCCCTTCGGAATTATAGCCTGAAACCCCATTTGCCCTCACTCTCGATGCCTAGCGGCAAAGATCCCCATCCAGTAGTTATACCCCATCGGCGTTTCATACAACGTCGATTCAATGGTGAATGTTTCGCCATCGGCCCGCCCATAAGGCCCGTGGCTCGTATTACGCTGTGACATCTTTGCTAAGATCACCTCGGTCCCCCCGGAGCGTGTACCCGCTGTCGTTACAAGACACTTGTATCACACGCGACATCCAGCGGCTACGCATCGCCTCCCGCAAAAGGGGCATCCCGAGGGGCTTCGCGCCCTGCGGTCGAGCTCGGCACCGACGAACTTGTGCCCAAGTTTCAACTAGCCACCTCATACAAACCCCCAGATGCGCCAAAATAGTTGCCAAACGCACTGTCCGGCCAAAAGCGCAGCCAGATCACTGTCAATAAACCTTTGCGCATTGTAGAATTTCTTTTCCGTCCCGTCGGATATTTCGAGGCCTTACACAAGCAATACTTGTCAGCCTAGCTTTCCGACCTCATATTCGACTGTCGCCACAATCAAGCCAATACCTTCTTTCAATCGCCCCCTTTTATTGTTCACCCACCATACCAAAAGACTGACGGCCATGACGCCATCCAATCTCTACACCGCATCCAATAAGGCATTAGGTATGATCGACTGAAAACAACAGGAAGCTGTGCAATAACCGAATTCGGCTATTGTCCACCATTCTGACGTGATCGCTGTAAGCGACGCAGCCAAATCCTCTATAGTCCGAACTCTCGTATAAGCTATCAATAGACCGGTTCACATTGTCAAGATACGCATTGATGTCTGCTATTCCCGATTCCGCATCGTCCTCAAGAAGATAGGCCACCATGAAATCCAACTCATGTCCAGGGCCGTACAGCCCTCTAATAAACCGATCCATGCCAGACCGGACGTACTCTCCACGCAACTGTTTAGGGTCTTCCCCCGGATTTACTCGCTTGCACTCAATAACGGCATGAGGCTCGTTGGCCCCGAACTCCGCAAAAAGAAGTATTACATCAGGTTCCCCCTCCGGTAGCGCTGGTGTTCCCGTGGTCCGAACCCCTGGTTTCTCTACGATAAAAATATTGGTGAGTCCCAGAAAGGCGCGCACACGCACCATTCCTTGGAAGAGCCGTCCGTTCATATACGGCTCATCCCGGTTTGGTTTGAGTGTTGGGTCATTTGTGAGTGCGGCTCGCCAACCTTCGAACTGAAGACGGAGAATCACTCGAATCAAATCCGTTCGAGATAACAGGCGCGGTGGGCCAAGACTTGCCCGGCCCTCAAACGGGATCATTCGACAGCCGCCTCTAGACCATCGCCTAGGGCACTGTCCGCATCGTTCAGTCCTGCTGCTGCCGTCCAGAAGCGTCGCGCTGCAGGCTTGATAATGAGTAGCTCGTTCTCTGCATGAACTCGGAGTTCTCTGACAGCGGCAAGGTGCTCGGCGATTGGCGAACGGATCCGAGAACCAATTTGCTGAAGAATATCGTTCAATTCAGCGTTAAAGTCACCACGTGTGACATTGCCATTTCCACCGTCGAAAAATCGAATCACCCGAAGAGGAGAGGTTGAACGCAAAACTAACACCTCTGCACTATACCGTTCCCGACCAAGAGCCATCTGCCAAGCGTTGATAACACTAAGAAAGGCTCCTGCATACAGTTGCAATTGTTCTTCCGTAGTTGCTACATCAGATTCGTATCGGGACTGTACGTACTCTCGTTGAGCTCTTGCCATACCGTCCAAGACAACCAAGCGTTCGTGCGGCTCCAATTCATAAGCATCGAAAACCGCGGTATCGAGTTGTTCCAAGTCTGGTTCACCATAGCAGTCGTTTTGTATTATAGATTCCATCGCATGCGAGATAGGCGCTGCCTGGTCCGACAAAAGTATGTCCCGCGATGGCATTGGGAGGCTTACTATATCCTGTCGTAACGCTTTCCTCTTGTGAATTCCAAACTCCGAACCAGTAAGCAAGAGATGCCATGTCGCTACCGATGAAAGCAAAATTCCGCCAAGTCTAAGATACACGTCCCGCTTTCGACTGCCAAAGGAAATTCCGTAGAAGGATCGTGTATAGACGACATCTTGTTCACTTACACCAACCGCCAACCTAGCACCGCTAACTCCTTCACCAACAAGAACAATAGGGCCGACGAAAGCTGCCCTCGCTCTAGGTCGATGAATCTCAGCCCGGTCAAAGCGCGGCAGCGCATCCGCATCAATCCGCGCTCTAAGGCGACCTGCCGATAGTAAAGGTAACCCTACAAGATGGGAGGCATCTTTACGATCGCCACTTAGTGTTTGCACTCCCGTCAGCAGACTAAGGTTCCAATCCTCGAGACAAGAGCCAAGAGTACTTGTTGAACCTTCAATACGACGCAGTAGAAGTCGGTCTCGAGGCGTTCCAAGGGCTGTTGACTTCAGAAGTTGCGGCTCTCTCGAAAGGTCTCCCAGCCGCGTAGTCCTTACATCACTAGAAGCAATCTCGAAGGATCCGGTTCGAGAAAATGTCGATGACCACGGAATGGTGACTATGGGAAAGCGATCATCCTCGCTCAAATTATGGAGTCGGGCGAAAAGCACAATTGCTGGATAATCGGCGGTCGGAAAAAGTTCATCACGGAGTGCCGAAAGATTGACGAGCGCAATCGGCTTGAGAGCAGTAAGTAGAGCTATGCGCGCTTTGATACTGCTTGCCGCACGGGAAAAAAATGGCGTTGCGCGCATCACAATGCCAAAGCGAGTATTCGGATGCGAAAAGTCGATCGAGCGCCATACAAAAGCAAAGTCTTGACTGCGAGGTGGTAGAAGTGGAGTAATACGGTTACTCGGCCAGTTATTCTTGCGCGATGTTCTGCCATATGTCCATGGTGGATTGCCAACTATGGCATCAAAACGTCTGCCGTATAACTGACGCCCAGGGCCTTGGAGATCAAAGTCAAAAGCGTTGCCGATAAATAGATTCCGCCCGATCAGCGGTTCAAATCGTAGTGCTTCAGGTGGTGTTGGGTCCGGATCCAACTCAAGGACGGCCAAATATAAACTGAAAGAGGCCACTCGAATAGCAGCTTCATTCTTATCGACGCCGAAGATTTGCCTGGTGAGGGTATCTCGGATTAGTTCGCGCGTTGGAGGGCCGCCTTGTGCTCGCATCGAAACAAGCCGACGCAGGGCCTCCACAAGAAAGACGCCGGAACCGCATGTGATGTCCAGCACGCTAGCGTCTGCATGTAGATCACGCATGACCTCATCGAGGACAAGATTAACGAGTGAGAATGGCGTATAGTGTAGACTTGCCTCATCCGTTTCCTCTTCCTCATCCGTTTCCTCTTCCTCAATCGCTTTCGCAAACTGCTCATAGATGGAACTGATAAGCTCGATCGGAATAATGTCGAATCTATACTCCCACAATGAACGTTGCCCAGTCTCTGGATCGACTCCGGCCAGCGTCTCATTAACTAGTCTTAGGTGCTCATCGGATACGATATTGCGTTCTTCAGAAGTGACGGGGAATAAATCACCGTTAAACGTGGATCTTACCCAGTCGAACAGCCGATAGGCTTGACTATGTTCACGAAGGGCCATTCGTAAATCGGCAAGGTCGAGTTCTTCCAGTATCTCCGGTCCCACAATTTCCCGATCAGCAAGATAACGCAAGAAAATGCTGCGGCCCAGCAGCCCTTGGGCGATATCGCGTGGTAAGCCGGCGGAAAAAAGCCGATCCTCCACCTTCTGAAGATCACGCAAGAGCTGGGAGTCGACGCGTCCACCTTTTTTCAGCCTTGTTTCATTTGACCAGAATCTGCCGCTGGTCATTGCCAGACGTCCGGCGTAGTCGTCCAGCTGAGTTAGCTCATCGTCAACCAACCGCACTTGCCGAAGAAGGTGCGCCTCTGCGTCCTCTTGGCTCGTCGGGCGTTCATAGGCGTTATAGAGGTGGATCCGTTGCGGCGAGACAACCCAAAGCAGGGGCGTCAGGCCAAGGTTCCAAACATCTCGGTGCCAAGATGCTACTTGGCTTGGAGGGGGCTCACCTGGCACACATTTGAAAACAACTTGCAACTGAGACCGATCACGCCATATCGCGTCAGGACGGAGATCGATCCGGTCATGAAGCTCAGGGGAGCCCAGCGTCAAACCAGGAGCAGGCACGTCGCCGATTATAAATCCGGTCGCTTCCAGTACTCGCAAGAGTTCCGACGGAGGTGTCAAGGTTTCCCTCCGTACTGCAGAGTAGGCGGAAATCTCAATTCCGATTGGTCGTGCTCACCGCCAAGAAGTCCTAGGCCTAGTTCATCGATGATCGGCGCCAATGGGATTAGTATGACGGCCCCGCCCTCCAAGACGGGTGCCGACTTCACTGACTTCAGCTCAACGCTCGACCCCATGATTTGCAGATAACAGGCACGCAGGGCGGGCCAGGACTTGCTATTGCAGAATCCGAATATCTCCTCGGCCACCGGCGCAAGTGCCGACACTCTCATCGCGTAGCCTTGAACGACTTGGCGTACCGCCGCCAATGCGACCAAGTCACCGTGAGATAGAGGTGTTCGTCGGGGCCGCTTCGCGAGGGGAGACAGGATTCGCCGCCAGTGACGTACAGTCTCCTCCGGGAGGTCTAGAATCTCCCGAGCCTGAACCTGGGTGAACCGGACCGCTGCCATACCGTCCAAATAGCCGAATCTTCCGTTGTTGACAACGGAATAAGTTGCACCATCACCCGTTACAATTGGGACGTAGCACGTTGGCGGTCGTCATCTTCCATCGCCTCGCAAGTGAGAGTGGGCTGAATGCACGAACTGACAGCGGCAGCACGACCTCATTTTGAAGCCCGTCAGGCAGCCAATTTTCGAGCCGAACTCAGCAGGTTCGCTCTATCCACATCCTCTTTCTGCTTGTTTCGTCAGCTCGGCGGTAGCGGGGACTGCTGCCCAGCATCAAGCCCTTACCCCTGCTGGATTTTTCGCAGCACGGCACTCGCGCCGGAGCGGGCGCTGTCTTCGAATGGCAAGCGGCCGAATTCAACATGCGGCCCCTCCTGTCCCCGCTTGTCCTCGATCGCCGGTCACGCCGATCACGACCCGCCTGCGTTCACGGCATCTCGCAACGGCTTGCCGGCCTTGAAGGTGGGCGTGGTCGAGGGGCGATGTTCAGACTCTCGCCGGTCCTCGGATTGCGTCCCGTGCGGGCGGGGCGGCTCCTGGTGCCGAAGGTCCCGAACCCGACGATCCGCACGTCCTCTCCCCTGGCCAGGGTTTCCGCGATCGCCCCGAACACGGCATTCACCGCGTCCCCGGCCGCCGATCTTCCGACTCCGGTCCGGCCGGCCACAAGGCCCGCAATCTCCGACTTGTTCACCCGGTCTCTCCCCGCGTTGCCGAATTCTCCCGACAGACCATAGCTGGGGCCGGCGCCCACGGTTAGCACGAAGTGCCGGCCATTTCGATCCCGGCGGCGGTCATTCCGCGCCATTCCTGCCCGGGCGGCGCCACCGGCGTTTCGCACTGCCAGGCCTCGCGGCGCGGCTTCAGGCGTTCGAGGCCGGCGTCCGCCGGGCGATTCGCGTGGGCCGAGGAGCGGTCCCCGCGCTGCCGCCGCGGAGGCCGATCCATGTCCATCGACAATGCCAGGTTCCCCCTGCCGCCCGAGTGCCGGGCGATGATTCGGGCAGGCGCGCTCGTCGTCCTCAATCACTCAGGCGGCAAGGACAGCCAGGCCATGACCATCCTGCTGTCGCGGGCCGTTCCCCGCGCCCAGCTGGTGGCGGTGCACGCCCCGCTCGGCGAGGTCGAGTGGCCCGGCACGATCGAGCATATCGAGGCGACGCTGCCCATGGGCGTGCCGCTGATATTGGCGCCCGTCGCGTCCGGCAAGACCCTGCTCGAACGGGTCGAGGAACGGGGCCTCTGGCCGTCGAGCAAAGCGCGCTGGTGTACCAGCGATTTCAAGACCGGACCGATCCAGCGGGAACTGCGCCGATACCTCAGGGCGCATCCCCGCTTCGGCGGGCGCCTCGTCAACACCATGGGCATGCGCGCAGCGGAAAGCCCGGCACGCGCAAGGAAGGCGCCGTGGCGGCGCAATGATCGCATGAGCGTCGCGGATCGCGAGGTTTTCGACTGGCTCCCGGTCTTCGAGCTCTCGACCGATGATGTGTTCAGCGTCATCCGCGACGCCGGCCAGTCGCCGCATTGGGCTTACGCCGCCGGCATGTCGAGGCTGAGTTGCAGCTTCTGCATCCTGGCGTCCCGCACCGATCTGCGCCGCGCGGCCGAGCTCCGTCCGGACCTCTACCGCACCTACGCGGAGCTTGAACGGCGCATCGGCCACACGCTGTCCCCAACGCGCCGGCCGCTCCCGGAAGTGACGGGCGTTCCCTTGGCCGCCCACGACGACTCCGACGACCTCGGCTGCCTGAACGGGCGCTGATCGCGCGCGCCGGCCCGGCGCCGACTTCCCGCATGGAACGCCGGCCGCAAGCCCCCGCAGCACAACGAGCAGAGGGCCGCGGAGGTCCCGGTGACGGTTGGGCGCCCGGTGGGGGTGGCCCGCGCCGTCCTTCCCGCGAATCCGGAGGCCGCCGATGACCCTTCCCGAGACCATCTCCGCCGACTACACGCTGCGCCCGAGCGAGCTCGCCGAGGTGCTCGCCCTCCTGGTCGAGGCCCGCCAGCCAACCATGGTCTGGGGACCGCCCGGGGCGGCGAAATCGATGATCGCCCGGCAGGTCGCCGCCGCCGCCAACCGCAACTATGTCGACGTC
>FZLR01000073.1 GCA_900197615.1 Rhodospirillaceae bacterium Spongia-Bin9 | reverse complement strand
CCCGCCGACCAGCTCCAGATAGACCGCAGCGAGCAAATGCGAATCGATCAGCGCACCGTGTTTGTCGCGCACGGCGAGATCGATCTCGAAGCGCTGGCACAGGGCATCGAGGCTGGCCCGGGCGCCGGGAAATTTCTGGCGGGCGATCAGCACGGTATCGATCGCGCGGGCGTCGTCGATCGGGTCGCGGCCGGTGCGCGCCAGCTCGGCATTGACGAATTTCAAGTCGAACGCGGCGTTGTGGATGACCAGCGGCGCGTCGCCGATGAAATCCAGAAAAGCGTCGGCGATGTCGGCGAACCTGTCCTTGCCGGCGAGGAAATCGTCCGACAGGCCGTGGATCGCGAAGGCGTCCTCCGGCATGTCGCGTTCCGGATCGAGATAAACGTGAAATTCCCGGCCGGTCGGCAGGTGGTGTTGCAATTCGATGGCGCCGATCTCGACGATCCGGTGGCCGGCGGCCGGATCGAGGCCGGTGGTTTCGGTGTCGAGGACGATCTCACGCATGGCGTTTCCCTGCGGACCGGGCTCGGCCGGCGGCTCCGCCACTCGGCGGTGGCGGCGCCATTTGCGCATTGGGCGGCCAGTGACGGGCCGGCCGGGCAAGCATTTCGCCGATTGCGGTGCGCAGGCTGTCGAGCATCGCCCGCCAGCCCCGGTGGGACGGGATGACGAAATCCGCCCGCGCGCATTTTTCAGCATCCGGCGTTTGCCGCGCCAGAATAAGCGCGAACTTGTCCGCTGTCATCTCCGGACGCGCCAGAACCCGGGCGCGCTGGACGAAAGCCGGCGCCGAGACGACGAAGACCGCATCGCAGCGCCCTTCGCTGCCGGTCTCGAACAGCAACGGAATGTCCAGCGCGATCAGCGGGACGCGGCGCAGCGCCGCCGCCAGGAGAAACCGCTCCTGCCGTTGCCGGACTATGGGATGCACGATGCCCTCGAGCCGCGGCAATATCGACCGGTCGACGGCAATCAGGGCGCTCAGCGCCTCCCGGTCGACGGCGCCGTTGCGCACAGCGTCCGGCCAGGCAGCGCCGACCGGACCGACCGCCGCGCCGCCGCGGGCATAGACTGCGTGGACCGCCGCGTCGGCATCGTAGACCGGCACGCCGAGGAAGCGCAGATAGGCGGCGGCGGCCGACTTGCCCATGCCGATGGAGCCGGTGAGGCCGACGATGCGCATCAGCCCGCCGATAGCAGGTCGCCGGCCACGGCCCGCCGAAGATCCTCGTCCACCGCCGGATCGACGCCGAACCAGGCATGAAAGCCGGGCCGCCCCTGGTGCAACAGCATGCCGAGGCCGTCGACCGTTCGGCAGCCCCGCCGCCGGGCCGCTGCGAGCAGCGGCGTTTCGAGCGGCGCATAGACGATATCGTTGACTGTGGCTTCTGCCGGCAGGTCGTCCAGCGGCAGGTCGAGGGCGGGTTGCCCGGTCATGCCGAGCGACGTCGCGTTGACGAGCAGGGCGGCCCCGGCCAGCGCGCCGGCGCGCTCGGCCCAGGGTACGGTCTCGATCGCCCGGCCGCGCGCGGCGGGCCCCCCCCCCGCCCCCGGCCCGACCCGCCCCCCCCGCCGCACCGCCACCGCCCCCGGCCCAGCCGATCGGAAACGCCATGACTGTCAGACGCCCCACCCTGGACCAGATGCGCGACATCGTCCGCTCCTTCGGCATGAGCATGAACGACGGCGAAATACAGTCCTTCCTCGACCTGATGGAGCCGACGCTGGCGGCCTACGACCGGGTCGACGCGCTCCGCGATTCGCCGCCGACGGTGAAATACCCGCGCACGCCCGGCTACCGGCCGGCCGACAGCGAAAACCCGATGAACGCCTGGTACATCAAGTGCGAGATCCGCGGCGCTCCGGGCGGCCGGCTGGACGGCAAGACGGTGGCGCTCAAGGATAATGTCTGTCTCGCCGGCGTGCCGATGATGAACGGCGCCTCGACCCTGGAGGGCTACACGCCGGAAGTCGACGCCACCGTCGTCACCCGGATGCTGGACGCCGGCGCAACCGTCATGGGCAAGGCCCATTGCGAATATTTCTGCCTGTCCGGCGGCAGCCACACCAACGCCTCCGGCCCGGTACACAATCCGTGGAAGATCGGCCACACGGCGGGCGGCTCCTCCTCCGGATCCGGCGCACTGGTTGGGGCCGGCGAGGTCGATATGGCGATCGGCGGCGACCAGGGCGGCTCGATTCGGATGCCGGCCTCCTTCAGCGGCTGCTACGGCATGAAGCCGACCTGGGGCCTGGTGCCCTACACCGGCGTCATGCCGATCGAGCCGACCATCGACCATACCGGCCCGATGACCGGCAATGTCTCGGACAACGCCCTGCTGCTCGAAGTCATCGCCGGCGAAGACGGGCTGGACCCGCGCCAGTACAAGCCGCGGGTCGACGAGTATACGAAAGCGCTCGGCCGCGGCGCCGGCGGCATGCGCATCGGCGTGGTCCGGGAAGGTTTCGGCTGGGACAACAGCGAGCCCGGGGTCGACGCCAAGGTGCGCGCAGCCGCCGAACGCTTCCGCGCCATGGGCGCCACGGTCGACGACATCTCGATCCCGATGCACCTGGATGGCGCGGCGATCTGGACGCCGGTGGCGCTGGAAGGCGCGACCGACACGATGATGAAGGGCAACGGCTTCGGCACCGGCTGGAAGGGCCTCTATGTCACCAGCCTGCTCGACGCCCACGCCAACTGGCGCTCCCGGGCCGACGAACTCTCGCACAGCCTGAAAATCACGATGATGATCGGCGAATACATGCTGAAGCACCATCGCGGCCACTATTTCGCCAAGTCGCAGAATCTGGCGCGCCAGCTGACCGCCGCCTACGACGACGCGCTGGGCCGCTGCGACCTGCTGCTGATGCCGACCCTGCCGATGGTCGCGCCGCCGATTCCCGGCCCGGACGCGCCTTTGGCGTTGTATATTCAGCGGGCGTTCGAGATGATCGCGAACACCGCGCCGTTCGACATCACCGGGCATCCGTCGATGAGCATTCCCTGCGGCCTGAGCGACGGCCTTCCCGTCGGCCTGATGCTGACCGGGAAGCACTACGACGAAGCGACCGTTTACCGGGCCGCACACGCTTTCGAACAGGACGAAGACTGGCGGACATTGTAGCCCCAAACCGGTTGTCGACGGACCGCGGGCCGGAGCTTCATTTGCGATGGCGTTCCAGTACCCGGTTGCGCAGCGCAATGTTGGCCTTCCGGTAAGCGGGCTCGACCCAATCGGAGTCCCAGAACCAGACCCAGAACCCGCGGTCGACCTCGTGTTGCGTCACTTTCGTGCCACCCTCCGCGGCTTCCAGTAGCCAACGGTGATCGAAGGTGATGAAGCCGCGTATGCCGCCGAACTGGTTCAATTCCCCTTCCGGAACCAGCCGCACGATTTCCGACTCTATCGCCACCTCCGGTTTACCGGGTTCCTTTACGGTTGTCTTCACCGTTGCGCCTTGCCGGAATTCTCCCGCGACATGCGTAAACACCGGATTCCAGTCGGCATATCCCCTGGCATCGGTCAGCACGGCCCACACCGCTGCCGGCGGCGCCGGGATAACGATCTCAACATGGAAGGTTTTCTTGCCGGTGAACGCCAGAAGGGCGACGGCCAGAACCGCCAGCCCGAAGCTCCACAGGAATAACGATCGAAGCACGGACCGGCCGGCTCTCTTCCCCGGATTGTCGATCGTGCCGACCGGAACGGCTACAGACTCCCGAACTCCGCCCGACACCTACGGTGCAGGCATCTTTGCGATATTGCGTTCGGCGTCAATCGATTCCAACCTCGACCGTAGGAGAAGCGGTCCCGGCCGGCCGCCGCCGCGCGGCACGCTGGCGCCGCTTGGAAAGCCCGATGCTGAGGGTGTCCGGACATGAACGCCCACTGGACCGTAGATCTTGCCAAACCGATCGCCTCGCTGGACAAGACTCCGGCCGGCGGGTCACCGGAGGCACGCCACGACCAAAGCCCGCGCGGCGGGCTTTCCCACGTTATCGGCGCGCCGGCACCGGCGCTGCTCGAAAAGACCATCGGCGAATTGTTGGCAGAAACGGCCGCCGTCCGAGCCGACGGCACCGCGGCCGTATTCTGCGACAGCGGCCTGCGCTGGACGTATCGGGAGCTGAAGGAAGAGGCGCGCCGCTTCGCCGCCGGCCTGCTGACGCTCGGCTTCGGCAAGGGCGACCGGATCGGCATCTGGGCGCCGAACCGGCCCGAATGGCTGCTGACCCAGTTCGCGACGGCCGAAATCGGCGCGGTGATGGTCAACATCAATCCGGCCTACCGGCTGGCCGAGCTGGAATACGCGCTCAACAAGGTCGGCTGCAAAGGGCTGATCCTGGCCGAATCGTTCAAGACCAGCCGTTACCTGGAGATGCTGCAGACGCTGGCGCCGGAACTGGCGGCAGCGGAGCCGGGCAAGCTGCAATCGGAGAAGCTGCCCCATCTGCGCACCGTCATCCGCATGGGGGAGGACAAATCCCCCGGCATGGTCAATTTCGGCGCGGTCGCCGGCATGGCCGGGCCGGCCGCGCTCAAGATGGTCGACGATACCGGCGCGACGCTGGAGCCCGGCGACCCGATCAATATCCAGTTCACCAGCGGCACGACCGGCGCGCCCAAGGGCGCGACGCTGACCCACCGCAACATCGTCAACAACGCCCGCTTCACCACCGACGCGATGCGCTTCACCGCGGCCGACCGGCTGTGCATTCCGGTGCCGCTCTACCACTGTTTCGGCATGGTCATGGGCACGCTGGGCTGCGTCACCAAGGGCGCGGCCATGATCTTTCCCGGCGAAGGTTTCGACCCGGCCGACACGCTGAAGGCGCTGAACGACGAGAAGTGCACGGGCCTCTACGGGGTACCGACCATGTTCATCGCCATGCTGTCCCATCCCGATTTCGCAAAGGCGGACCTGTCGGCCCTGCGCACCGGGATCATGGCCGGCGCGCCCTGCCCGATCGAGACCATGAAGCAGGTGATCGGCGACATGAACATGTCGGACGTCACCATCGCCTACGGCATGACCGAGACCAGCCCGGTCTCGTTCCAGAGCGCGACCGACGACCCGATCGAGAAGCGCGTCTCGACGGTCGGGCGGATCCAGCCCCACGCCGAATGCAAGATCGTCGATCCCGACGGCCGGACCCTGCCGGTTGGCGAACGGGGCGAATTGTGCACCCGGGGCTATCTGGTGATGCGCGGCTACTGGGGCGATCTGGAGCGAACGCGCGAGGCGGTCGACGCCGACGGCTGGATGCACACCGGCGACCTCGCGACCGTCGACGCCGAGGGCTATTGCGACATCGTCGGCCGGGTCAAGGACATGTTGATCCGCGGCGGCGAGAACGTCTATCCGCGGGAGGTCGAGGAATTTCTCCTGCGCAACGGAAACGTCCAGGACGTCCAGGTCTTCGGCGTGCCGGACGAACGCTTCGGCGAGGAGATCTGCGCCTGGGTCGTCCTGCAGCCCGGTGCAAGGGAAACGGAGGAGTCGATCCGCGACTTCTGCCGGGGCCAGATCGCCCACTACAAGATTCCGCGCTACGTCCGCTTCGTCGACGAACTGCCGATGACCGTGACGGGCAAACCGCAGAAATTCGTCATGCGCGACAAGATGGTCGAAATGCTCGCGGCCGGCGCCTGATCCCTTCGAGCCGGGAGACCGACATGGACAGCTTCTCCGCCCACCGGCACGGCGACGACAGCATGACCCTGTCGCCGCCGCACACCGCAGTCCTCGTGGTCGACATGATGAACGATTTCTGCGCCGAAGGCGGCGCGATGGTATTGCCGGGCTCCGAGCGGCTGGTGCCGCCGCAGAACGCCGTGATCCGCGCGGTCCGCGATACCGGCGGGGTCGTGGCCTTCATCAAGGACACCCACCGGCCCCAGGCAAGGCGCGAGCGGGAATTCCTCAAGCGCACGCCCCATTGCATCGAAGGCAGCTGGGGCGCCGAGGTGATCGAGGCGCTGGACAAGCAGCCGGGCGATATCGAGATCGTCAAAAGGCGCTATTCCGGCTTCTTCAACACCGACCTCGACCTCAGCCTGAAGGACATGGAGGTCGATACGGCGATCGTGGTCGGCGTCGTCACCAACATCTGCGTCCGCTCGACGGTGCACGACGCCTTCTTCCACGGCTACCGGGCGGTCGTGCCGGAAGATTGCGTCGCGGCCACCGGCCCGCGCGAGCAGGAGTCGAGCCTCTACGACATCGGCACCCATTTCGGCCTGGTCACGGCTTCGGACGCCGTGGTGCAGGCCCTGCGCGACGGTGTGGCGGTCGAAAACCGGATCGCCGCATAGGGAGCGCAGCGTTCCTGCGGCAGCGCGGGCGGCGGTCAGGCCTGTTGCATCGCGCCGGCCGGATCGGCGTAGGCGGTGGCCTGGATCTCGATCAGGAATTCCTCCTTGACCAGCCGGTCGACGATCAGGAGCGTGTTCGGCGGATACTGCGTCCCGCCGAAGAGCTTCGGAAACAGCTCCGCCCGGATATTCATGAATGTCTCGATATCCTGCGAATGGACGAGATAGGTCGTGAAGACGGCGATGTTGTTAAAGCCGAGACCGCAGCCTTCGAGGACCGCGCCCAGATTGTCGAGAACCTGGCGCATCTGGGCGTCGAAATCGTTTTTTCCGACCACGCTGCCGTCGAGACCGACGGATAGCTGGCCTGCGATATGCAGCGTCCGGCCGGCGGGCACGCTCGTGGCGTGGGAATAGAGGCCCTGGGCCGGGCAGGTGTCCGGGGGATTCAGGTAGGCGATGGTCTCGGCAGACATCGTTGCTTCTTTCGCAGATGGAGGGAAATCGGGTGCTTCAGTTCGGAAGATTGAAGAGTTGCGTTCGGAATCCGTCGGGATCGGTCACAGCGAGGCGCAGCCTTTCCGGGCACTGCGGTAGCCCCGCATCGACGCCGAACCATATCCGGCCCACCGGATAGCGGTTCGAAATACCGGCAGCTCAAACCGCCTTGAGCGGCGCCTGCGGGACGCTGCGCCAGAATTCGGGATCGTGGCCGAAATAAATCCGGGCGCCGTTGCGGCGCAACTTGCGAAGCAGGAGCAGCGAATCGATCATTCTCGCGCGGTCGTAGACCAGCGACGGCAGGTGCATGTTCTCCAGGGTCTGGCAGAAATAACAGGCGTCTGCGGCGAGAACGATTTCGCCGCCCGGCAGTTTGAGTTTCAGGGACTGGTGGCCCGGGGTGTGGCCGAAGGTCGGGATCGTCACGACCGTCCCGTCGCCGAACAGGTCGAACTCGCCGTCGACCCGTTTCACGATATGGCCATGGTCGTAGTTGATCGGATTGTAGAAGTTGGCTTGCACCAGTTCCGGGATTCGGCCGGCCTCCCATTCGGTCTCCTGGACGACGACGCGGGCGTTGGGGACGAAACCGTTGCCGCCGGTATGGTCGAAATGCAGGTGGGAATTGACGATGTAGCGCACGCGGCCGGGATCGACGTCCAGCCTTTCGAGGCGCGATACGATATCGTCGCCCGGCCGGGACCGCACATCGAAGGCGTCGGCAAGCGGACCGACCAGGGTATGCGGGTCGTCGATACTGTGCGGATGCAAGCCGGTATCGAACAGGACGAGGCCCTTGGGATGGTCGATCAGGTAGGCCGGGATCGGGAAGACGATCCGGCCTTCTCCGCCGGCGAGCATCTCGTTGAGATTGCAGCTCAGCCAGCCGCAGGTCAGGGCGTATAGCGCCATGCCGTCGCCGCGCACGCGCCGTTGCGACGGCCGGCGTCCGCCTTTCGTCAGGCCGTCCCACCAGGCCTGGTTGGCGTTCAGCGCGCTCGTTTGCGGCTCCGGCATGCCCGGCGGTTCAGGATTCTGCGTCGCGGGCGGACCGGATCGAACGGCTCCGGGAGGCGGTCAACTCGTCCGTTCCTTAACGATGCGCAGGGCCTCGCGGAGATAGACGCGGAACACCTCGTGGTTCTCGCTCATCGGGAAATGGCCGATATCCTCCATCTCGATATAGACGCCACCGCGAATCTGGCGGGCGGTGTTCTCTGTCGCCTCCGGCGGCGTCAGGTAGTCGTAAATCCCCGTCATCATCACCACCGGGCAGCGGCGCGCGTCGATATTCTGCAGCTCCTCGCGCAGGTCGTGGTCGACCGAATAGAAATACAGATCGCCTTTGAAGGCCTCGGAACCCTGGCTGTAGTAGTGCCAGGTCAGCCAGCGGTCCATTTCCGGCGATTGCGGCGCCATCAGGTCCCAGACGCCGCTGGCGCAGACCTGGGCGGCGTTGGCGTGGGGATGGCGCCACCAGTCCAGGAAGAAGCCGGGCGCATGGTCGGCGGCCTCGACCGGGATGACGGCCTTGAAGCGGTCCGGGCGGCGCAGCGCTAGTTGAAGCGCGACGTTGCCGCCGAAGGACGAGCCCATGAAGATCGGGTCTTTCAGCTCCAGCGCGTCGCACAGCTTGACGATGAAGTTCACATAGTGCTCGGCGGTGAGGCGGTATTCCTCCTTCCACCACTCCTTGTTGTGCGGCGGATCGGACTTGCCGTGGCGCGGCAGGTCGTAGGCGATGATGTTGTAGTCGCGGGTGAACTCCTCGTCTTCCAGAAGGCCGCGCCACTGGTGATTGTGCGCGCCGGCGGTGTGCTGGCAGATCAGCGGCTGGCCGGTGCCGTTGTGGAGGTAGAACACCTTGTATTCGTTGCCGTCGACTTCGATCGTCACATAGCGGCCTGTCACTGGAGAATGGCGAGCCATCGTCTACTCCCTGTGAATTTGATTTGTCCGGTCCCGGTTTGTGCAGCCGCTCAAACCGGCACGCCGCACTTGCGCAGCAACTCGAACTGAACGGTGAAATTCCTCAGGTTCTGCATCAGCACCAGAAGGTTGCCCTCCAGCTTCAGGTCCTCGCAGAAACTGGCGGCCCAGATGCCGTGGAACATCGGCTTCGGCACCGGTTTCGCGAATTCGCGCCAGGTCTGGGCGCTGGCGCGCAAGGCGAAATCGTAGGGATCGAGCGGCGCCGGATCGGTGTTGATGTTCTTCACCTTGCCGTCGTGCATCTCGACGATAACCTTGCGGTCCGTCATGTCGTACAGGAACGAGCAGGTATAGTATTTGCCCATGCACTGTATGGTTTCGTCGTTGTCCGTCAGGTTCTTGAACTTCGACGCCCAGGTCTTCACGTCCACGGCCATGTCTGCGTCCTCATCGGGTGTTCACAAGGGGGTGCTCCGGCGCCGGCGAATCCGCCGCCATCGCTGCTAGCTCTTCTCCGTTTCGGCGTTTCCTTCCGCCTCGCGCTCCTCGCGCAGAAGGTTGCCGATATGGGTGATCTCGTTCGGCGACATGCCGATCTCCTTGAGCAGGGTATCGACGAACGGCGCCTGGGCCCGGTAGCGCAAGGCGGCTCCGACGATATTGTCCGCCAGGGTGCCGCCGGTGCGCGGCCCCGAAGCGTTCGGCACGACGCCGTCCGGATCGCTCGAAGAATCGTCCCCGCCGCCCGCCCCGGCGGCGGTCGGGGCGAGGCCGCTGAGGCCCGGCAATCCATCGACCTGGAGAATCTTGATGTCGCCGATATTGTCCATCGGCTTGACCGATTCGCGGATGATCCCCTCCAGATGCTCGACCAGCTTCATGCGCAGGGTGCTCTGGCGGTTCTCGTCGCTGCGCATGTTCTCCGCCTCGTTCAGCGCGCGCTTGCCGGCGGCGTCGATCTCGTAGCGCAGCTGGGCCGCCAGGCTGGAGAACCGGTCTGCTTCCATGCGGTCCTCGGCGGCGGTCTTTTCGGCCGCTGCGATCGTGGTCAGGAGAATGGCCTCGCGCTCGGCCTGCAGGGCCGCCAGGATGGTCTCGACCTTCTTCTTGCGCTCGGCGGTCTCGGTCTCCTTGACCGACGCGACCTTCTCGGCCGCGGCGGTCTCCCGGGCGCGTGCCTCCTCGACGGCGGCCAGGGTTTCCAGCTCCTGCTTCTGCTTTTCGGCAACGGCGATGGCGCGGTCCTTTTCCTCGATGGCGAGGATCCGGCGGCGCTGGACCTCGAGGCGCTCGGTTTCCTGGGTGTGGGCGATCCGCTCGGCGTCCAGGGTCTTCTCCCGGTCGATCCGCGTTTTCTCGACTTCCTCGTCCGCCCTGATCTCGGCTTCTTCCGCCTCGCGCCGGCGCTCGGCCTCTTCGCGGGCGACCTCTGCCGCCCGCTCGGCGCGGCGCACGGCAACGTCGCGCTGCTGCTCGAGCCGCAGATACTCGGTTTCGCGCTGGATCCGGAGATTCTCCTCCTCGGCCTGTAGATTCTTCTCCCAAATCTGGATCGCGGTGTCTTGCTCGACATCGTTGCGGTGCTTGCGCCGCGCCTCGATCTCTTCGGTCAGGCGGGTCTCGCGCAGGGAATGCTCGGCCTCGATCGCCTTCTGCTGGGCGATCCGCGCCTTCTCCACTTCCTCGCGGGCGCGGATTTCCGCCTCCTCGGCCTCGCGTTCGAATTCGGCGCGCTCCTTAGCGATCTCCGCACGCTGGTGTGCCTTGCGGACCGAGACTTCCTGCTCCTGCTCCAGGCGGGCGTAGTGGCTGTTCTTGTCGATCTCCAGCGTCAGCTTCTCGGCGTCGAGGTTCTTGTTGCGAATCTGGATCGCGGTGTCCTGCTCGATGTCGTTGCGCTTCTTCCGGCGCGCCTCGATCTGCTCGGTCAGCCGGGTCAGGCCTTCGGCGTCGAAGGCGTTCTGCGGATTGAACAGGCCGATATCGGCTTGGTCGAATCCGGTCAGCGAAACCGCTTCGAGCTCAAGGCCGTTCTGGGTCAGCACGTCCTCGACGAGCTCTTTCACTTTGCGCACATAGGCGCCGCGCTGCTCCTGCATCTCGTCCATCGTCATCTGGGCGGCGACAATGCTCAGCGCATCGACGAAGCGGCCCTGCACGAGATCCTTCAACCGCTCCGAATCCATCGTGCGGTCGCCGAGCGATTGTGCGGCGAGCGCCACCGACTCCGTATCCGGCCGGACCCGCAGGTAGAATTCGGCGACCACCTCGACGCGCATGCGGTCCTTGGTGATCAGGGCGCCGGCGCCGCCGCGCTTGACCTCGAGGCGCAGCGTGCGCATGCCGACCGGCGTAATGGTGTGGACGATCGGCAGGACCAGCGCGCCGCCCGTTAGAACAACCTTCTCGCCGCCGATGCCGGTCCGCACGAAGGACATGTCCTTCGAGGACCGCTGGTACAGCCAGTAGAGAAGGTAGACGATGACCGCGATGGCGATCCCTGCCAGGAGGATCGCGGTGATGATGTCCACTCCGCTCACGGCTCAAGTCTCCCTGTTCCCGCCGGACGTATCGCGCGTCCGGGTATGATGGAGGCGCCCGTTCTCATCGCGTCAGCCCGTATCCTTCACTGCGGCCCGGTAGACGACCAGGCCGAAAGCGATCTTGTTGAGAAAATCGGCGAGGTTGTAGATCAGGTTGATGCTCTTCGGATCGACGCCGCCGCCGAGGAATTCCATGAAGTAGCCGAGCGGATAGATCGCCCAGCCGATCGTGGCGATCAGGCGCAGCGCATTGAACGAGCCCTGTACGACCGCATTGCCGCTTGCCGAATTGATCTTGCTGGCCTCGCCGAGATAGATTTCGCCCAGGATGTAGAGCCCGCCGGCCGCCGAGATCAGGAAACCCAGCGTCGGGCTCATATAGCCGGCCGCGCCGAGGTAGGCGGAGCCGATCATCACCGCCGAGGCGACCAGCAGACGCCAGAACACGCCCGCCGAGACCGCTGCGACGGCCGCCAGCACCAGGTAGAAGATCACCGTCTGCATCGGCACGGTCAGCTGCCAGTCGATGAACCGGTAGACCGTCGAGACCTTGCCGGTCGCGGTCCAAACGTCGCGCAGGTAGAAATACTGGAAGGCCGAGACCAGCGTCACCGCACCCATGATGGTGACCGGCGCCTTCCAGCGGTCCGCGACCCGGCGGCGCTCGAGAAACAGGAACGCCGTTGCAGCCGCCATGGCGATGGAAATCAGCCAGAACGATGCGCCGACGATATCGGTTGGGTCTGCGAACTTAGCCATTCACCTGCCCTTTGGACCGATTTACCCGGTATCCCTCAATCATTGTGGCCTCAGATCTGGTTCCGGATATGCGGCGATCTGGCATAGAGCGCCACAAGCGGGATGATCAGCAGGCCGAACACGAACTGCTGCCCCTCGTAGTTCAGGCCGATCCCGACTAGGAACGACGTCAGGACCTGCAGGACCAGCACGCCGATCACAGTAAAGCCGTAACCGCCCCAGCCGCCGAGCAGCGACGTGCCGCCGATCACGACCGCTGCAAGCGTCGTGAACAGGTAGGGATTGCCGACGCCGATGAAGCCGCTGCCGCTCCAGCCGAGGAGCAGCGAGCCGGTCATGGCCGCGATAAAGCCGCTGATCGTGTAGACGCCGACCCAGTATTTCCGTTCGGAGATCGAAAGGCGCCTGGCCGCCGTGCGGCTGCCGCCGAGGGCATAGAGGTTGCGCCCATACACCGTGTTGCGCATCGCGATGATCAGCAGCACCGCGACGACGATCCAGATCAGGATCACCGGCGGTACTTTCAGGCCGAAGGTTTCGCCGTTCATCGCCGCGATATTGGTCAGCCATCCCGGTACGGCGCCGTGCACGTTGCCGGCATAGCGGGTGCCGATGCTGGTGACGATCTGGGTGCCGCCGGCGACCGCGAAGCCGACGCCGAGCGAGACGATCAGGGCCTGTCCCTGGAGGCGGAAACTGAGGAACCCGGTGACCGCGCCGATGCACGCGCCGAGCCCCAGGATGATCAGGACGGCCAGCCAGTTGGGCAGGCCCTCGATTCCGAAGAGATAGGCGAGCGCGATGTTGGCCGATCCGATGATGAAGGGGATCGAAAGGTCGAGCCCGCCGAGCAGGACGACCAGGGTCTGGCCCAGGCACGCCAGGCCGAGAAACGCCGCGAACACCAGCATCGACTTGAAATTGATCGCCGAGAAAAACCCGTCGACGATCAAGGAGCCGACGATGAACAGGCCGACCAGCACCGTCACCCCGATATACGCGCTCTTGTTGGTCGTCACATAGCGGTTCAGCGCCACCGCCAGCGCGAGCAGGATGACCAGAATGATCGAGGCGAAGACGTTGCGCGCGGTAAAGAACCCGTCGACCGTCGCCGTCAGGATCAGGAACAGAATGGCCAGCAGGGCAATGCCGATGAGAATCGCCCGGAGGCGGTAAAGCAGGTTCCTGACGAAGCCGCCGCTCTCGTTGGCCTCCCCGTCCTGCCCGCCGTCCTGCCCGCCGTCCTGCCTGTCGACTTGCCCCTCGGCCCGGCCCCCGGCCTGCCCGATGGCAGTACGGTCCGCTGCCGGCGACTCCGCGTCCTGCCGTTGGGCGCTTTCCAGGCCGATTTCGTCCTGTTTGTAGACCCATCGGATCGAGAAATGGTGCCAGCCCCACAGCACCAGCGCGACGGTCGCCGCGGTGAAGAAGATGACATGCTGCAGCGGCGCCTCCTCGACCACGCCGAGGATCGTCCCGGCGCCGGCGATAAGGACCGCGATAACGAAGCCCAGCCATTTGTAGAAGAGGTGTGCCGACCGGGTCATCGGCCGGCCCCCAGGACCATCCGGACGCGCCCGCGCCCGCCGAGTTCGCGCCTGGCGACCGACAGCAGGCGGCCGCCGCGATATCCGCGCAGGAATTTCCACGCCCGCCGGGCGACGATGATCGCCGCAACGATCGCCACCCCGAGCTTCCACAACGGCGCTTCGGCGGCGTAGAACATCGCGCCGAGGAACAGTATCGAGGTCAACACGATGAATGCGCTGCTATAGGAAAAGACGCGCACACCCACGCTCTCGGCGATGTAAGCGAATATCCTCTTCCGCACCAGCGGCAAGGTTCCGATGTAGAGGGCCGCCGCCGCCAGGATCACCCAGAACACGGCGACCAGCAGCGATTCGGACGGCTGAAGCTGGCCGACCGCAACGGCGGCGCCGGCTGCCGGGGTCGCAGCCGGCATAGCATCCGGGGCCGAAGCCGATGGGCCGCCCGCCGGGCCGGCGGCGAAATACATTGCGCCGAGCGCGGCGACCGAAAGAATGACGAGCGGCAGGATCGTCGCGTTACCGATCCTTTGCTGCACGCGCGGCAGGTTGACGATGAACAGCAGCGCGCCGACCAGCACCGCGCAGAGCGCCGGTGTGAACAGCGCGCCCGGGGACGCCGACGCGCCCTGGTTCGCATAGATCACGACGATTACCGCCGCCACGCCCAGGCCGATCAGGAAGAGCAGGGGCACGTTGCCGATCCGGCTGCGGACGCCGGTTTGCGCAATCAGGATCAGCAGCGAGGCGAGCAGCACCGTCCCGGCGATAACCAGCGCCACGGCAACCGCAGGCGATGTGAACGCGCCGGTCGCCGACGGTTTTCCGGTGGCCGAACCGTAGGGTCCGACCCATTCGAGCAGGAAGTTCTTCAGGCCGGCCGCCGTTGCAGCGCCGGCATCGGACGCCGCCGCGGGCGGGTCCGGTCCGCCATAGAGCGACAAGCCCAGGACAAGCAGGGCGAGTACGCCGATGAAGGCGATCAGCGATGCGCTGATGCCGCGATAGAGCAGATAGATCAGGAATATGACGACGGCGATGATGACCCCGGCATAGACGACCGGCGTGCCCCGGGGCGCCGGCGGCGCCGCCTTGGCCTTGCTGCCGCCGAGCACCGTCAGCCCCGATCCGCCCGAGCCCAGGGACTGGATGCCGGAGCCGCTCGAACTGCCGGAACCCGAACCCAGGGACTGGATCCCCGAGCCGCTCGAACTGCCGGACCCCGAACCCAGGGACTGGATACCGGAGCTGCCTGTATTCGTTTGACCGGAGACCTGCGCCGGCGCTGGTGGAGGCTTCAATTCTTCTTTCGAATACAGGATCACGCCGAAACCGATCACGCCGAGCAGGACGAAGAAGGCGAAGGGCGAGACCCGCGAAACCCGGCTCGGCAGCCTCGGCAGCGCAAGGGTGAGCAGCAACGACACCACGAGGACGACGCCGTAGGACGCCTCGGTCACGAAGCTTTGGACCCGGCCGAAACTGAAGGTCGAGAGCACATAGGTGATCAGGTAGATGTTCAGGGCGCCGAACAGCGATCCGACGATGCTGCCGCGCCCGCCGGCGAGGCTGGTGCCGCCCAGCACGAGGGCGGTGACGGCCATCAGCGTGTAGGTCGTTCCCTGATTGGGATCGCCGGAGGAGATCAGGGAGGTGAAGGTCAGCGCGGCCAACGCGGCGTAGACACCTGAAATTATATGGGCGCCCAGGCGGACGATGTCGATGCGTACGCCGTTCGCATAGGCTGTGCGCTCGTCCGCCCCCATCAGCCGGAGATGGCCGAAAAAAGCAGTGCGGGTCAGAGCGAACCAGGCAAGGGTCGCGACGACGACGATGGCGAGGACCGGCGACAGGATTTCCGTGCCCAGGCCCCAGTGCTGCATCCACTCCGGCACCACGCCGCCGGGCCGCCGCAGGATGACCAGATTGAGGCCGACCAGCGCCAGGAAGCCGCTGAGCGCGACGATGATCGGCTGGACCCGCACATAGACGATGATCAGCCCCATCAGCAGCTGGTAGAGCACACCGACGGCAATCGCATAGGCGAAGAATTCCACCGGCGTCACGATGATTTTGGCGGCGTAGAGCTGGACCATGCTGACGTTGATGAAGCCGATAAGCGGCCCGATCGACAGGTCGACGCTTACCCGGCCCGCCATTGCGGTGACGGTGAGCGCGTAGGTCGCGAGAATCAGCGGCGAGGCGACGATGATGGCGCTGCCGATGCCGGCGTTGGAGATCAGGTTCGGCGCGCGAAGCGTCGCGATGACGAGCAGCCCGAACAAGAGCAGGATCGGCACCAGCAGATAGGTGTGCGACGGCGACGACGCATTCCTCAGCTCCGCCACGCTCATGCCGGCGCCCTCACCGGTCTCCGCGGCGTAGAGCGAAAGAAGGTCCGGCTTGCCGGATCATCGGTCGAATTCCATCACCTTGATTTTCGGTCCCTTGCCGGTTTCGCTCTGCCGGCTGGCCTCGGATTCCGCGCCAAATTCCCTGATCTTGATCGCTCTGGCGGCGGGCCGCGGCGGCTCCGGGGAACCGGATTGCCCGGACGCACCGGACAACCCGGAAGGTGGATCGTCGTCGAATTCGACGATCTTGATGTGGCCGATGTCCTGCGCCGTCGCGACGGTCTTGCGGCCGTCCTTCCGGTCGTTGTCGAACTCGACGATCTTCATGCCCGATTTCTCGCTCGGCCGGCCGGCCGGCGACCGGTCCTCGTCTCCGTCGAATTCGACGATCTTGATTCCGTCACGCCCCATAGCGCCTGTCCTTACCCGACTGTTTTCCTCCGGCCCGCTAGTCATCGAAATAGACGACCTTGACCCGGTCGCCCGAAGCCGCTGCGGGGGCACGCTCTTCCGCCATCCCTTCCTCCCGCTCCGTCTCGACGATCTTGATGCGGCCGATCTGCACCTTTGGCTGCCGCTGCTTCCCGTTGGCCTCGAAATCGAAGATCTCGGCGGCAGGATGGCTCTCGCCGTCGTCGTGGCGATGGCGATGCGCGCCGCCGCCCTCGGTCTGGCCGAACATGGCTTCGAGGATCCGGTCCGGATCGATCTCGTCGTCGATGAAGCTGTCGAAAATGCTGCCGTGCCGGAACACGACGACCCGGCCGCACAGTCCGATGAATTCTTCGAGTTCGCTCGACAGGAAGACGATCGAATTCTCGCGCGAGGCGTATTCCCGCAGGTGATTGTAAAGTTCCCGCTTGGTCTGGACGTCGACGCCGCGCGCCGGATCGTTCAGCACCAGAATGCCCGGCTGCATGGCGAAGGAGCGCCCGATGAGCACCTTCTGCTGATTGCCGCCGCTCAGCGAGGTGATCGGGTTGGAACGGTGCCCGATCTTGATCGACAGCCGGTCGACGAACCAGGAGAACACGCTCGCCAGATCGGCCCAGTCGATGATTCCGAGCCCGCCTTTCTGGGTCGTCTTGCGATACAGCGGAAAGAGCAGGTTCTCGAAAATACTGAGGTTCGGGAAGATGCCCTCGCGCTTGCGGTCGCCGGAGACGTAGTAGATCCGGCACGCTTCCGAGTCGCCCAGCCCCTCGACCGTGACGAAGGCGCCGGCCTCGTTGCGCGCTTCCGGCAGTCCCTCCAGCGCCGGCTCGACACCGGCGAGCGCACGCACGAACTCGTCCTGCCCCTGGCCGTCCAGGCCGGCCACACCGAGGATTTCGCCCCGTTTCAGATCGAACGCGAACCTGTCGCCGTCCTCCCACAGGCGCAGGCCGGCGCCCCGCATGACAATCTCGTCGCTAAAGGCCCGGTGCGCCTCCTGGCCGTGATGGGCCTCGGCGAAATCGCGCTCGCCGGTCATCAGCTCGAGCAGGTTTTTCTCGGTGATCTCGCCCTTTTCCAGCACACCGACGTCGCGGCCGTCGCGCATGACCGTCGCCCGGTCGCTGATGCGGATCAGCTCGGCGATCCGGTGGGTCACGATGATGACCGCGCATCCCTTGTCGCGCATCTCGCGCATCTTGGCGAACAGCCGTTCGGTGGAATCCAGATCGAGCGCGGCGGACGATTCGTCGAGGATCAGAATCCTGGGTTCGGTCAGCAGGGCGCGGCCGATGGTAATCCATTGCTTGATGCTGAGCGGCAAGCCCCCGACGAGGATGTCGGGATCGATGTCGACGCCGGTCAGTTCCCGCATGAGGGAACCGGCGGTTTCGTTTTTCTCGCGGGACGGGCGCGATTTCGACCACAGGCCGTCGGCGCCGACGAACAGGTTATCGGCGACCGAACATTCGTCCGCAACGAGCACTTCCTGAAACACGGTGGCGATTTCGGCGCGGCGCGCTTCGATCGGCGACCTCGGCGTATGGCCGAGCATGGAAATCTGGCCGCTGTCGGGGATCTGGACGCCCGACATCACCTTTGCGAGCGTGCTCTTGCCGCAACCGTTGCCGCCCACGATCGCGTGGATTTCGCCCAGACGGGCGCTGAAGCTGCATCCGTCCAGCGCCTTGGTGACGCCGAACGTCTTGTGCACGTCCACAA
>FZLR01000165.1 GCA_900197615.1 Rhodospirillaceae bacterium Spongia-Bin9 | reverse complement strand
GTGGACGACCCTGCCAATCCGGAGCTGACGGAGGCGCGCCGCGTCGCGATCGAAATGGGAGAGGCGCGTTTCGCCGCCATAAAGCGCGGCTATGCGCGCCTGGAGGCAGCCAGGACGCACGGGCCCGGTCCGGAAGCCGTCGCGCTGGCCGGCTGGCGGGCAGGCAGGCCGCTCCGCGAAACCGCCGTCGAGCTCTACGGAAGGAATGAGGTGGAGGCCCGCTGGCACCGTGACAGCGCGATGCGCTCGAGGGTGCGGCGGCTGCTGGCGAGGGCCAGGGCGAATGCCCGGGCGAGTGACGGCGCGGGGCCGGAAGACGGCGGCGAGGCGGACACGGGTCCCGACCGCGAGGCCGACATGGACCCAGATTTTCGCTGATGCCGCGCCGCAAGGAAGAGGAAAGCTGCGTGCCGGAGACCGGGGACGGCGTCCTGGCCTGGCAGGCTCTGAGGCGGGTCGAGGACTACGAGGAAGCCTGGGAGAGGCACGGTGCGGGCGGTCCGGCGGCTTCGCTGGAGCCGGGACCGTTCAGGATCCGCATCCAGACGAAGGCCGACCTGGAGGCCGGCCGGTTCGAGCTGCTCGCCTGGGAGAACCCCCGGAAGGCAGCCGGCCCGGCTTCGCCGTTCTGGCGCCAGGACGGGATGGTGGAAGGCCTGCTGGAGCCGGGCGCGAAGCTGCTGGCCACGACGGTGGCGGACGGCGGCTCGGTCGAGGGGCTGCGCCTGCTCTGCGGCGACCTGGTGCTGAAGATCGAACACGGCGGCGCGGCGGTGCAGATCCGGCTCCGGGGCGCCGCGCGGTTCCCCGAAGAGGGCGGCATCTTCATCAAGCATCCCTTCGGCCTGCACATGCCGCAGCCGGTGCGGCGCATGATCGACTTCTGGAGCGTGGCGGGTCGTCCGGCCCCTCGGAACGGGCGGGGACGGGGGGTGGAGCAAGTGAGTTGGACCGGCTGCTGACGGTGATGGAGGGGCTGAGAGCGGGCAAGAAGCCGCGCGGGATTGCCGAGGACATCTGGAAGAAGGAGGACGTCGCCGCCGTGTGGAACTCCGACAGCTGGATGCGGTCCCAGATCCGGCGCTGGATCCCGAAGGCGCAGGCGCTCGCCGCCGGCGGCTGGCGCGAAGGTGACGGCGCGGTGGTGAACGGCGGGAAGCAACACCCGGGGAATGTGCGAGGAGGTTGTCGAATGAACGGATCGGAGCCGGTCCGGCGGGTGGCCGGCAGGTCCCTGCGGGAGATTGCCGTCGATCGGTTCGGCGCCGAACGGGTGGCTGCCGAATGGCATCCCGACGGCTGGATGCGCGCCCGGGTGCGCCGGCTCGTGGACCGCGCCCGCGCGGCGGGAAGCGAGCCGCCGCCGGGGCCGGCTTCCGGCTGACGCCTTGCCGGCAGGTTTCCGGGGAAAACGATCGTGGCCGACGGCAAATCGAGGGACCCGGAGGCCGTCCGGGCAGTCCATGCCTGGGCCTGGATGCGGCGCGACCCCGGCTACCGGGCGGCGTGGGCGGCTCAGGCCGCCCCGCCCCGCTTCGAGCCGGCGGCGTTCCCGCTCCGGGTGCAGACCGAGGCCGACCGCCTGGCGGCCGACTGGTCGCTGCTGGCCTGGCAGGACCCGTGGGCGGGCACGTGGCTTTCCCCCTTCTGGTCCGGCTTGCGCATGCTGGTCGGCGAACCCGACCCGGAGCCCTGGCCGGACCCGACGCCGCTCCTTTCTCTTCTCGCCGGAGCGGGCGCGCGGGTGGAGGGCATCAGGCTCCTGAACGGCCGTCTCGTCCTCAAGGCGGAGCTGGGCCACGCGGTCCTGCAGGTCCTCGTCCCGTCGGGGCGCATGTTCGCGCCCGGGGACGGGATCGCGGCGAAGCTCGACACGAGCCTGCCGCTGGAGGCGGCGGTGGCGCGGATCGGGGACCTGTGGCGGGTTTCGGGGAGGTTGCCGCCTCCTCGGAAGGGGTGGGTTCGGGGGGCGAAGATTACGCACTTGTGACGGTGCGGGACGGGCTGGAGGCGAACAGGAAACCGCGCCGGATCGCCCAGGATATCTGGGGTCCGGAACGGGTCGCGGCCGAGTGGAGTTCCGACAGCTGGATGCGCGCGCGGGTCCGGCGCTGGATCCCCAGGGCCAGGGCGCTCGCAGATGGCGGCTGGCGCGAACTTGTGCCCCGCCATGCGCCGGACGCGTAGCGGCCGGCCGTCCGTGGGACCGGACGCGTAGCGGCCGGCCGGGCCGGAAGCCGGACTCTCGTTGCCGCATCTGCCGCCCGGCGCTACCGTCGCCGGTGCGGAATCCGAAAGCGTTCCCGCAATTCGGGCGGTTTGGGTGGACATGCGGGGTCGGGAGTTGAATTCAATCAGCTTGCGGAATGAAGACCGACAGGAGTGCCATTTGGCTAAGTCATTATAAACACGTCAAGAAACAGGGCTTTTGACGGAACATGACAAAACATGACACCCCCGTTTGTCCCTACTTGTCCCCTTCCGGACCCTTCCTGACCCTTCCTGTCCGATCGATCGAGGACAATTGGGAACCGGCAATCAGATGAGCCCGTTTGTCCCTTCCTGTCCGGTTGTGTCCGGACAGGAAGGGACAAGCCGATGATTCCGTAACCCGGCGAATGGGATTTGCGTCATCCATTCTTGGTCGGTCGGTTACGGCCCCGCCGGCCTCCGTCGTTTCAGCCGGTTTTGCGATATTGCCGGAAAGCGGGAGAAATTGCCGGCCGGTCGGCCCGCATCGCGAAGGCGACGCTGCCGGCCGCATCGTGCTGATTTTGCGGTGCGCGTTTCCTGCTGCGGGAACAGCGGGCAGGTGCGCGCGATTCAAGCCCACGGTCAGGGCGACTGAGGCATGGCGAAACTCCGAAGTATGAAGATCTCGCGGCGCACCGTCGACGCTATCGCGGTGGAAAGGGACACGGTGTCCCGGGACAGCGAACTCCGGGGTTCGGGGTTCGGTTCCCTGCCTCGGGACGGAAGGCCTGCATCGTTCAGACTCGGGCTCGCGGCGACGCGGGTTGCGGGCGCGATGACGCCGACGCGCTGCAAGTCCTTGGGGATATCCGAAAGGAGATCGATGTAATCCGGCGCTGATGTACGGTGCTCCGGGGCCGAACGGGATAGTTGTCGCCAATGGACCGGCCCCTGCCTATATTGCCGCCGCCTGTGAAGGCATAGTGCCGGCAACGCTCCCGGTTCAGCTACTTTCGGAAGGCTTGGACCCCCGAACATGGCAACCAGTGCACGTTCTGCCCCGGCGGTCGATCCGATCGAACTCGAGATCATCCAGGAGGCGATGATCTCCATCGTCCGCGAGATGCGGGTCAATCTCGTCGCGACCGCCTATTCTTCGATCATCTACGAGGCCTACGACTTTTCCTGCGTGCTGATCGACGGCCGGGGCCAGATTGTGGCACTCGCTGAGGACAACCCGTCCCACATATTCCCCGTGCCGTGGTCGGTCAGGCAGATGTTCGACACGTTCGGCGACGATATCCGGCCCGGCGATGTATTCCTGCACAACGATCCCTATACCGGCGGCACCCACCTCAACGACATAGCGATGATGTTTCCGGTCTTCGCCGAGGGGCGGCTGGTGCTGTTTCCGTGCGTGCGCGCCCATTGGGGCGATGTCGGCGGCACCACGCCGGGCAGCATCTCGGGCAAGTCGACGGAGATATTCCACGACGGCGTGCGCCTGCCGATCGTGAAGATCGCCAGCGGCGGAGAGCTCAACCGAGGCCTGTTCGATGTGATGATGGCCAACATGCGCGTGCCGCGGGAGCGGCGCGGCGATTTCATGTCGACCTGGGGCACCTGCCAGGTCGCCGAGCGGCGCATCGCCGAACTGTTCGAACGGTACGGCGTCGCGACCGTCGAGGCCGCCATCGCCGAACTGATAGACCGGGCCGAGCGCCGGACGCGGCAACGGATCGAGGCGCTCGCCGACCGGGAATATGTATACGAGCACTATCTGGACCCGGTCGGCGCCGATGCAGAACCGGTGATCGCGAAAGCGCGAATCCGGATCGACGGAAGCGACATCGCGGTCGATTTCACCGGCTCGTCCGGCCAGACCAGGGCGGCCATGAATGCCGGCCCGGCCGTGGCGGCAACCGGCGCCTTTATCGTGCTCAAGGCCTTTCTCGATCCGGCCCAGCCGATCAACCACGGAAACTTCCGGCCGATTTCCATAACGGCGCCGGAAGGCTCGTTCTTCAATGCCCGGTATCCGGCCTCCTGCGCGGGATCGTCCGAAGTGAGGCACGCCGCCATTTCGGCGGTTCTGGGGGCCATGAGCCAGGCCATGCCGGAACGCATGGCAGGCGACATCAAGGGAACGTCGAACCACGTCTATATCGGCGGCAAGGACCCGGACCGGCCCGAACCGTTTATCTTCTACGAATATCCCGCCGGCGGGACCGGCGCGACCGCAGAAGGCGACGGCGGCGACGCGCTGCGCAATTTCGCAGAGGGGGACTTCGCCTCCATACAATCCGTCGAGCAGATCGAGCACGAAAGCCCGCTGCTGGTCGAACGCTGCGAAATCCGGCGCGACTCCGGTGGGGCCGGGCGGCACCGCGGCGGCTGCGGCCTGCGCCGGGACGTGCGCGTGCTGGTCGACGAAGCGCTGCTCTCGGTTTCCTCCAACAAGAATGTCCTGCCGCCGTTCGGGGTCGCGGCGGGATGGCCGGGTGCGCCCAACAGTTTCTCGGTCGTCCGCAACGGCGAAGAGCTGGCGCCCTCCGATACGCCGGGGCAGGTTCAGGGCTTTCCCCTGCGCCGGGACGACGTCGTGGTCATGCGCAGTTCGGGCGGCGGCGGATTCGGCGATCCTCTGGAGCGAGATCCGGCGCTCGTCCTCGACGACATTGCCGAGGGCCGGCTCTCGGTCGAAGCGGCGCGCCGGGTCTATGGCGTTGCGGCCGACGGGTGGGCATTCGACCCGGACGCGACCGCCGCCTTGCGGACCGGGATGCAGGCGGAGCATCGGCTGCTGACCGTCGATCCGGTTCCGTCTCCGCCGCCGGGCGGCAGGATCTGGTGCGACCTTGCAAGGGGCACGATTGCCCGGCTCGGCCTGAAAGACGGCGGGGCCCACGAAATCCTCGATGCCGGAGGCCCTGGCCTGCGGGTCTGGATACGCGGCGGCGAGGGAATGGGCGAGAATACACTCAGGCTGCCGGAGCGCCTCTGCCGTGTCTTGGACCTGCGCGAAGGCGATGGCGTCGCGCTCCGGCCGCTGTCGGAACCGCTGTGCGCCGAACCGTCATGACCGGCGAAGCAGGCCAGCGCGACCTGATTGCGACCGCCGCGCGGATCTTTCCCGGCGGCGTGCTGAGCCGGCACAAGCTCGACGACGAACGTCAGCTCGTTTTCGTGTCGGGCCGGGGCGCGCATGTCACCGACGCCGCCGGCCGCGAATTCATCGACTATACCTGTGCAGGCGGGGCCGTGCTGCTCGGCTACGATCATCCGGGCGTTCTGGCGGCGCTCGACGCCCAGGCCCGGCGCGGCACGCATTTCTTCGGCTTGCTCAACGAGCCGGCGATCCGCTACGGCGCCGAACTCCTCGACGTGCTGCCCGTCGGCGGGCAGATCCGGTTCTGCTGCTCGGGCGCCGAAGCGACGTTCAACGCGATCCGGCTCGCCCGTGCGTATACGGGCCGTAACAAGATCCTCAAATTCGAGGGCGCCTACCACGGCCATCACGACTACGGCATGTGGAGCTACAACCGCTTCGGCGGCGACGCTTTCTCGCCGGCTCCGAACTCGGCCGGGATGGCTGCGGGAATCGGTGCGGATATCCTGGTTGCGCCCTACAATGACGTCGCCGCGGCGGAGGACGTGTTCCGGCGAGAGGGATCGGCGATCGCGGCCGTGATCATGGAGCCGGTGCAGCGCATGACGGCGCCAGCGCCGGGATATCTCGAGCGCGTGCGGAGCCTCGCTTCGGAATACCGCGCGGTCCTGATCTTCGACGAAACCGTAACGGGATTCCGCCTTGCGCTGGGCGGTGCGCAGGAGCGCTTCGGCGTGCTGCCCGACCTCGCGGTCTACGGCAAGTCGCTGGGCGGCGGCCTGCCGCTCGCGGCGGTCGCCGGAGATCCGGAGATCATGGCGCTGGCGTCGGTCGAGGTCTGGCAGAACAGTCCCAGGGGTGTCTTCTTCTCCGGCACGCTGTTCGGCAATCCGATGGCCTGCGCCGGCGGGCGGGCGTTTCTCGCGGCGTTGCGGGAACCGGACGCCTTTCCGCCTTTCCTGGGCCGCGCGGAAGCCCTCAAATCCGGCCTCGCCCGGGTCCTCCGCAAGCATGGAGTCGATGCGCACGTCATCGGCGAGGGGCCGATGTGGCGGCTCCATTTCGGCGATCCGGAACGCATCCACGATGTCCGTGCAACCTCGGATAAAGACCGCCAGCGCGCCTTCGATCTCGGCCTGCTCGATTCCGGCATTTTCGTGCGGCCGGGCGGCGGGCACTATTTCTCGATGGCCCACACGGACGAAGACGTCGAGACGGTCCTCCGGGCGGCGGACCGGATCGCCCCGCGGCTCTAGGGCCGGAAGCGCATGGCAGTCGCAGTCGGCATCGATATCGGCGGGACCTTCACGGACGTCATCGCCCTGGATCTCGAAACCGGCGACGTGCGCGCCGCGAAATCGCTCACAAGCTACGGGGACGAGACCAAAGCGCTGATTGAGGGCCTGCAGGATGTCGGCGTTCCCTTTGGGGAAATCGACCGACTGGTGCACGGCACGACCATCGGCACCAACGCCATCCTCGAGCGCCGGGGCGCGCGCACCGCTCTGCTGGTCACCGCAGGATTCCGCGACCTGCTGGTCATCGGCCGGACCCGGCGGATGGCGCCGAACACCCTGTTCGACCTGACCTTCCAGCGGCCGAACCCGCTGATCCCGCGGGCGCTACGATACGACATCGAGGAACGGGTCGGCGCATCGGGCGAAACCGTGCGGCCGCTGGACCGCGACGCGCTTTCGGCCGTTCTGAACGATCTTGAACGGCAGGACATCGAGTCGGTCGCCGTGTGCTACCTGCACGCCTACGCAGCACCGGGACACGAGCTGGAAACGCGCGCGGCGATCCGGGAGAAGCTGCCGGGGGTGCCGGTATCGCTGTCCCACGAGGTCGTGCCCGAATACCGCGAATTCGAACGCCTGAGCACGACGGTCCTCAATGCCTATATCGCGCCCGCGCTCGAAGACTATCTGGCGCGGCTCGAGACCGTCCTGCGCGGGCACGGTGTCCGCGGCGCCCTCTTCATCATGGCGTCGAGCGGCGGTGTGCTCTCCCTGGAGCGGGCCCGTCTCTTCCCCGTGACCACCGTCCTGTCGGGCCCGGCCGGCGGCGTCGTCGCAGCGGTGCAGGCGGCCGCGGCGACCGGCGCGCGCGATCTTATAACCTGCGACATGGGCGGCACGAGCACGGACGTCAGCATGATCCGCGATCTGACGCCGACGGTGAAGAAGGACGGGGTCATCGCGGGAATGCCGCTGAAATCGACCCAAATCGACATCAGCACCGTCGGCGCCGGCGGCGGCAGCATCGCCTGGCTGAGCGACGAGGGGCAGCTTCATGTCGGCCCGAAGAGCGCCGGCTCCCGCCCCGGGCCGATCTGCTACGGCCTGGGCGGAACCGAACCGACGATCACGGACGCCAATCTCGCACTCGGCCGCCTCACGGT
>FZLR01000163.1 GCA_900197615.1 Rhodospirillaceae bacterium Spongia-Bin9 | reverse complement strand
CACGGCCCAGTTTTTTTTGCGACCGCCACGCCGTCCTGGAAGCTTCAGGACGCATCCGGCAGGGCGGCATCGCCGGCGCCGAGCGACCGCTGCATCAGGACCGCATCCACCCACCGGCCGAGCTTGAAGCCGACGGACGGCAGCGTGCCGACCCTGCGGAAGCCGGCCTTTTCGTGCAGCCGGATCGACGCATGGTTGGCGGAATCGCCGATCACCGCCAGCATCTGCCGATAGCCAAGTTCCGTGCAGCGGTCGACCGTGGCGTTGAGCAGGGCGAAGCCGACGCCCCGCCGGCCGCAGTCCGGCGACACATAAATCGAATCTTCGACGGTATGGCGATAGGCGATCCGCGTCCGGTAGCGCGCGGCATAGGCATAGCCGGCGAGCGTACCGTCGAGCTCGGCGACAAAGTAGGGCAGGCCGGATTCCAGAACGGCCAGGCGGCGGGCGTCCATCTCGGCCGCCGAGGGCGGCTCGACTTCGAACGACGCCAGACCGTGCAGCACATGGCCGCGATAGATGCCGGCGATCGCCGCCATGTCCGCTGCGGCCGCATCGCGAATCGACAGGCCGGACACATTCTGCGCGTTCAAGAGGCCGCCGCTTTCGTCGGGCCGGTCAGGCAGCCGCCGCCATCGGCGACCGGGTGAATTCTCCGATCAGGGCTCCGAGATCGCCGGCCAGGCCGGCGAATCCGGCCGTCTTGCGGAAGCTGGCCTCGTCCATATAGAGCGCGCGGTTGATCTCGATCTGCAGGGCGTGGACGCCGCGCTGCGGCGCACCGTAGTGGCGGGTCGTATAGGCGCCGGCGTAGGGTACGTTGCGCCGGACGACATAGCCGCGCTGGCCGAGCGTTCGTCGCGCGAGCTCGGTCAGCCGCCGGTCGCACGATGTGCCGTGGCAGTCGCCGAGCACGATATCGACCCGCCGCCGCCCGGAATCCGCATCGGCCGGGCCGCCGACCGACGGCATCGAATGGCAGTCGATCAGCAGGCAGACGCCGAATTGCGCCAGGGTGCTCTCGATCAGCCCGGCCAACGCCGCGTGATAGGGACGGTAGCAGGCGTTGACCCGGTGCAGCGCCTCGTCGAAGCGCAGCTTGCGGCGGTAGATGTCGGCGCCCGAGGAGACCACCCGCGCGATGGTGCCCAGCCCGGCGGCGACCCGCGGCGAGCGCGTGTTGACATAGGCCGGCAGCGGGTCTGCGAACATGCGCGGGTCGAGCTCGAAAGGCTCGCGGTTGGCGTCCAGGAAGGCGCGCGGAAATCGGGCGCGCAGCAGGGGTGCGCCCATCGCCGGCGCGGCGGCGAACAGTTCGTCGACGAAACTGTCTTCGGACTTGCGCAGGGCGAGAGGGTCGAGCCGCGACGCCGCGACGAATTCCGCCGGGTAATCCGCCCCGCTGTGCGGCGAGGCGAAGACCACCGGCGCGGTCCGGTGCGCCGGCTCCAGTACATCGAAGGCCGGCGCGCGCGGCCAGGCGCCGTTCGGGCTCTCGTCCTGTGCAGGGGCCCCGATCGGCGGCGGCGGGCAGGAAAGGTCCATGACGCACCGGGTTTACCCGATGCGGTGAAGCCTGTCACCGCCCGATGGCGTCCGGCCGGCGCGCGCCCGGAGTCGGGGCCTTGCAAGCCGCCGCCAAGTGCGCGATATACCCGCCTTCACCCGATATCGCCGCTGCATCCGCCGCGATGCAGCGCCGCTGCCCCGGACCGGTTTACCGCCCCCGGGATATGCGGGAACGGATGGAAAAGGGCGCGTAGCTCAGCGGGAGAGCACTACGTTGACATCGTAGGGGTCGCTGGTTCGATCCCAGCCGCGCCCACCACTTCCTTCAGGCCGGCCATCCCGAAGGACGAAGGAGCCTACGCCGCCGGCGCCTTCAGCAGGCCCTTGACGATCTTGCGGGTCGGCGTCATCGGGAACTCCTCGACGATAACCAGCTTTTCCGGCAGCTTGTTGCGCGCGATCCGGTGCTCCATCAGGAAGGCGCACAGCGCCTCCAGGTCCGGGGCTTCGGCGCCGGGATTGAGCTGGACCCAGGCGCAGGCCTGTTCGCCGAGCACATCGTGGGGCACCGGGGCGACGGCGGCCATCTGGATCGCCGGATGGGCGCTCAGCAGGTTCTCGATGTCCTGCGGATTGAACTTCACGCCGCCGCGGTTGACGATGTCCTTGATCCGGCCGGTGATGGCGACGAAGCCGTCCTCGTCCATGTAGCCGAGATCGCCGGACTTGAAGAAGCGGTCGGCGGTAAAGGCGGTCTCGTTGGCCTCCTTGTTGCGCAGATAGCCGGGGAACACCATCGGGCCCTGGATCTGGATTTCGCCCTCCTCGCCGCGCGGCCGTTCCTCGCCGGTGTCCGGGTCGGCGACGCGCACGGTGCTGCCGGGCGAGGCGCGGCCGGCGAAGACGGCGGATTTGCCGATGCCGTCTCCCGGCCGGGTGAACATGCCGGCTTGCAATTCGGTCATGCCCCAGAGCTGGCAGACCCGGCAGCCGGGCCACGCCTCCTGCAAGGCGTGCAGCATGGCCGGCGGCGACGCGCTGCCGGCGAACAGGCACATCTTCATGCTGCTGAAATCGTGCTTCTCGATCAGGCCGGCCGCCGTCATGGCCGCGGCGTGGGCCGGGGCGAACCAGACCGCGGTGGGCTTCATGGCCTCGATGGCCTGGGCCAGACCGGGCGGTGTGAAGGCGGGCAGCAGCAGGTTCGCCATCCCGGTGACGATGCCGAGATGGAAGGCGTAGAGCCCGTAGAGGTGGGTGAAGGGCGCGGCCGTCAGGATGCCGTCCTCCGCTGTCAGGCCTTTCTCCGGCGCGCTCATCCGGGCGTTCGACAGCATGTTGTGGGAATTCAGCGGCACGCCCTTGGGCGAGGATGTGGTGCCGGAGGTATAGAGCAGCAGATGGGGATCGGCCGCCGAAGGTTCGTGGCCGATCTCGATATCGGGGTCGGCGTCGATCAGATCGCCGAGGGACAGCGTCCCCTCCGGCGCCGGACCGACGGCGATGACATGTTTCAGGGTCGGCAGTTGCGGCTGCAGCGCCAGCACGGCCTGCGCCGCCGACCAGTCCTTCGCCGCGCCCATGCACACGATCGCCCGTGAGCGCCCATGGTCGATCAGGGTCTGAAGCTCGGCGTCCCGGTAGGGCATGTGGATCGTCTGCACCACGCCGCCGAACCAGGTCACGGCGAGGTTGGCGATGGCGAATTCCGGGATGTTGGGCAATTGGACCGCGACCACGTCGCCGGGCCGCAAGCCCATCTGCCACAGGCCTTTCGCGACCCGTTCGGCGGTGTCGCGCAATTGCTTCCAGGTCAGCGTCCGGTCCGGCAGGACGAAGGCCGGCGCGTCCGGCCGTTCGGCAGCGTGGCGTTCGAGATACCGGCGCTGGGTCTCGTTGCGCCACCAGCCCTTCTCGATATAGGCCCGCGCCCGGTCCGGCGGATAGTTCATCGCGGCGCGCAACTCCAGCGCGTCCTCGCTGTAGCGGAAATGGTCGAGGTGCGGCGTGAACCGCTCGGTGCGGAAGCGTCTGCCGCCGCCCAGTTCGAGCAGCCGGGCATAGTGGCCGGTGCGGAAGCGCCGCCGCTCCATCAGGGTGCGGATATAGAGCACTTGGTTGCGGCTGAGGCCGATCCGCTCGGCGATCTGGGCGTCCGACAGGCCCATCGGCTCCCGGTGGCGCTCGATCTCGTCCCAGTTCTTTTCCCGGTAGGGATCGCCTTCGCGGACCTGGTGGTTGTGCGACATCCGCAGGACGATCTCGCCGAACGTCTCGAACATCTCCTCGGTAACGCCGATCTGGCGGCGGTTCAGCCCGCGGGCCATTACTCGGCGGCCTCCGCGTCCTGCCGGTGTTCGTGGCGCAGGATCGGATCGGCCTGGGGCGCCTGGGTCGCGATCGGGCAGACCCGCATGCATTCGAAGCATTGCGCCAGCAGCCCGCCGGAGCCGACGCTCATCTTGTACCACAGCATCTTGTTGTCCGGATCGAACAGGGCGTCTTCCCGGTCCTCCTCGTCGGTCGCGCGGATGGCGTCCATGATCGCCGACGGCACGGTCTCGTACTGCTGGGTCATCTCTGCGCAGGCCGCCATGTCGTAGCGCATGATCTTCTGTTTCCCGGTCTCCTCGTCGACCTCGCCGTCGAGGCACTGGACCGGGCAGAATTTCATGCAGGGCGTGCGCTGGATCGAGCGGTACATGCTTACGCAGGACGGCGCCGGGCAGGGGTTCTCCGCCATCGGCGCGTCGGGCTCCAGCTCCAGTTCCGTGAACACGCTGGCGAAATACATGTAGCCGAACTCGGGATGGAGCAGGATATCGCCGGCCAGCGACCGGGCGCCGATGCCGGCCAGTTCGGCATGGACCTTCAGGCTTTGCAGCGGCACGCGCGGGCCGGCGTCCGGGTCCATGTCCGGCGGGCAGTAGATCGAGCGGATGCCGAACTTGTTTTCGATGTAGAAGGCGAGGCCGTAGGAAATCGAGTAGGCGCGGGTTTCCGTCGAGCCGAAATAGCCGAGCGCCTTCGAGGGCACGGTCCAGGCCCCCTGGGTCTGGCCGCCGACGCCGATGGCGATCACCGACTTGACCCGGGGCATGATATCGGCCGGCCGATGGCCCGGCGGGCAGATCCGGTTGACGGCCTCCAGGTCGGCGACGCCCGCGGCGAGCGCGCCCTTCTTCAGGCAATAGGCGAGGACGGCGTCCTTGGCGGCGGCCTTGTCGATTGCGGGCTTTTTCTTCGGCATCGGTTCGGGCTTTCCGGTTCAGGGCGTGCGCCACTCCGGCGCGCCGCTATTCTGGGCTTCCGAGGCCGCATCGCGCAACAGCCGGCGCAGCATATTGCCGTTGCCCGGATTGCGGGGGATTTCGGCGCAGATGTAATAGCCCTTGGGCCGCATGAAGCCCGGCAGGTTCGAAGCTCTCACATGGGCGTCGACTGCCGCCGCATCGGCGCCGCCCACGATGCAGCCGACGACGATCTGGCCCCAGCGCTCGTCGGGCAGGCCGATGGCGCAGCAGTCCCCGACGCCGGGCGCGGTCTGCAAGACGGCCTCGACCTCGCCGGGATGGATGCTCTCGCCGCCCGAGCGGATCATGTCGTCGACCCGGCCGCGCAGGGTGAAATAGCCGCGCTCGTCCAGGGTGACGACATCGCCGATGCGCACCCAGCCGTCCCGCACCTTCTCCGCCGTCGCGTCCGGCCGGTTGAGATATTCGGTGAAGATCGTGTCGGCGTCGGCCGCGACCAACAGTTCGCCCTCCTCGCCGGGGCCGATAAGGTCGTCCGGTCCGCCGCCCAGGGCGACGACGCGCAGGCGGGTGTAGTAGCCCGGTCGCAGCGCCAGGTGGTCGCCCACCGGCGTCGGGTTGTAGGCCGAGCACATGGTCTCCGTGGTGCCGTAAATGTGCCGGATCTCGGCATTCTCCCAGGTCCGGTCCATGTGGGTAATCAGCTCTTCGGGAATATTCGAGCCGCCATAGAGCACCCGACGCAGGGAGCGCATCTTTTCCGGCGCGTAGTTCGGCGCCCTGGTCAGCGCGTAGTAGAGGGTCGGCGCGGCGAAGGCGTAGGTCAGCTGCTGCCCTTCGATCAGGTCGACGGCGGCGGCCGGATCGAACGCGCTCATCACCTGGTAACTGCCGCCGAAGGCCAGCGTCACCAGGAAAACGCCGTAGAAGCCGATGGCGTGGGCGAGTGGCATAAAGCCCAGCGCCCGCGTGTGCGGGCCGTGCAGCACGCCGCCCTGGGTCGCCAGCCACAGCACGCGCGGCTCGGTCGTGCGCTGGGCCAGCACGACCCCCTTGGGCAGGCCGGTCGTGCCGGAGGTGTAGAAGACGATCGCCGGGTCTTCGCGGTCGAGAGCCGGGCGCGGCGGCAGGCGCGCGGCGTCGGCCCGGCAGGCGGCGAAATCCTCGGCCTCGCCGACTGGGCCGGCCACTGGACCGCCGGGCGCGAACAGCGGCGCGCCGTCCGGCAAGGCGGCCGCGACGGCCTTTACCGCGTCCGGGTCCGGCAGCACGAAAGCGCCCTTCATGCCGCCGGCTTCGACCAGCCGGCCGATATCCGGCGGTTTGAGCCGTGGGTTGAGCAGCGCGGGTACCGCGCCCAGCCGGGCGAGCGCAAGCAGCGCCAGCCCGTGCTCCAGGATGTTGGGCAGGCAGGTCGCGACCCGGTCGCCCGGCCCGATGCCGCGCGCCGCAAAGCCCGCGGCGATGGCGTCGAGTTCGGCAATCAATTCCCGGTAGGTGAACTGCCGGTCGGTCCGGTCGTCCCGGATCGCCAGCGCGTCCGGCGCCCGGTCGGCCTGATTCCAGACCAGATCGTAAGCGGTCGGGGCGGTCACGGCGTCACCAGCCCGGCCGGTTCTTCCACCACCAGTCCGGCTTGTAGCGCTTGCCGTAGCCGAGCGCATCGTCGAGCCACAGGGCGATTCGCCGGAACGGCCCGCCGGCGAGCTTCTTCCACCAACGGAAATAGACCCGGCCGAGCGCCGTCTCCGGCAGCTTGTTGTAGGGGCAGACACGGATGCAGATGCCGCATTCGGTGCCCTGGTTGGCCCAGAAGCGGAAGCATTTCTCGCCGTCGACATTCCACTTCTTTATGCCGACGAAGTTCGAGGCGTTGTGATGCGCGCCGTCGGGTTCGCCGGCCGGAATCGCCTTGGGCGGGCAGGCGTCCGAGCATTTGCGGCACAGGTCGCAGAAATCCTTCACGCCGGATTTCTTCGGCGTGTCGTGGGCCAGCGGCAGGTCGGTGAAAATCTTGCCGAAGCGCAGGCGCGGGCCGAATTCCGGCGTAATGACCAGCCCGTGCCGGCCGTATTCGCCGAGGCCAGCCTGGATGGCGTAGGGCACGCACTGCGCCGTGTCGTTGAGCGAAGCGACGGCGTTGTAGCCCAGGTTGCGGATGAACTGGGCCAGCGACATCAGGGTCAGCCCGTCCTGGGAATAGCCGTAGCCGGCCGCCGTGCCGCCCAGCGCCGAGGGCATGGTCTGGATCACCTTGCCGGGCATTTCCGTGCCGATGACGATGCAGTGGGGCAGGGCCTCGCAATCGGCATTGTCTTTTTCGGAGAGGGTCCGGGCGTTGAACCGCTTGGTGTAGTGCCAGCGCAGATCGGTCGCGGTAATGCCGATCAGGTCGGCGCCGAAAATGCGCGCGGCCTGTTTGACCTCGGCCGCCATTTCCGCCGGATCGTCGACCGGTTCCCGTGTCGGCGCCGGCGGGGCGTAGGGCGAGAGTTCGTCCAGGAAACCGTCGTGCCGCTCGTCCTTCAGCCGGCGCTCGATCAGCAGGTTGGCGCCGACCCAGGCGGCGTTGCGCATCGCGAAGTCCTTGGTGCGGTACCCCTCGGTCTTTCGCACGCCCAGCCCGTGGGTAAACATCGACTTGAACCAGTCGATGCCCTTTTCCGAGCGGACGGTCTCGTCCCATTGCACGCGGGCGAAGGTGTCGTTGCACGCGTTGAAGCGCTGGAAGCCGGGCTCGATCTCGAAGCCGCACTCGGCATCGTCGGACCGGTGCAGCGCGCCGGCGAACCGCTCTTCCAGCGTCGGCGGGTTCGCGGTCGACAGAGGCTCGGGGGTGTTGCGGTGGTTCGGCTCAGGCATGGCGCGCCATTTTCACCAATTTTTGCCGCTTCCTGTCAAATGCCCCGTCGGCAGGACGGCCCTACGGCCAGAGGGCATCGAGCGGAAAGGCGATCGCCTCGAAGGG
>FZLR01000161.1 GCA_900197615.1 Rhodospirillaceae bacterium Spongia-Bin9 | reverse complement strand
CGGTCAGCGGGCTCATCGGCGGCCCGCTCGGCATGTATTCGTCCTCGGCCTCGCCGACGATTTTGACGAAGCCCTTCGCCTCTTTCATCATGGACATGGATTCCGACATGATGGAGGCGATGTTCTGCGCCAGGGCGTAGATCCCGTGGCAGGGGTCATGGTCCGCGAACTTCGACGAAATTGGACCCTCGCCGCCGAGACCGGCGTCGAGGGCCATCTTCCTGCCCTCCCGCCAGTTCGCCAGATCGACGACCTTCGAGCCGCGGGACGAAGCGATCTTCTTCGCCATCTTGTCGGCAACGGAACCCATGGGCCTGTCTTGTAATCGCTTTCGTTCGCGAGGCTCAACCGTTCCGCCGCGGACGCCCGGTCATCTGTCGCCCCGCCTCACGGCGATCGCCGGGCGGCGGCGATAACCTGCTGGACTGTCGCCCGCCCGACGCGGAATTCCCGCGCGGTCGCCGCCGGGGTCAGGCCGGCCTCGAAGGCAGCGAGGACCGGACGCTCCTGTCCCGGTATCTCTGAGGCGCTGGCGGCCTTGGCCGGTTTCGCCTTTGCCGGCCCTGTCGAACCAGGCCTGTCCGTTTTCCTGTCCATCCGCCGTGCCCCGGCGGAGCAGTCCTGTCGTTTCTGTCCATTCCCGGTCTGCGCAGAATTCCATCCTGGGGCGACCTGCCGTTTCCGGCAACCGCGCGGTCATCTCCCCGGCGGCACGGGGACTCCTCACCCGGCACCCGGCATCGACCGCGCGCGCCGGCCCCGTCCCGTGTGGGCAGCGCGGCGCATCGCCCGGCCAGACCGCCCCGTCGGCGCAAGAACGGTGTCAATGGGTCGCCGCATGCGCCGGTCACTTGCCCGGCTTCGCCGGCGCAGTCATCGAACTGACGATGTCCAGCACGGACCATCGTTGCCGGCTCGAAAGCCGGCGGAAATACGCGATCATCGCGCATTCGGATTCGTCCCGGACTTCAACGACCTGCGCCAACAGTTCTGATACCGGGCAGCCGAAGGCCTGCCGGACACGGTCTTCGAACTCCTCCGGCAAGGCGTGCGCCACGGCGCCGTTGCGGCCTTGCCATCGGTCGATCAGGCCGAGCCTTTCGAGCGCGAGCATGTTCGATGGGGAGGGCAGGACTTCTCCGCGCTCCCATTTGCCCACGGTCTTGTCCGCGACCCGCAGTACAGCCGCCAGACTGTCTTGCGTATATCCGCTCGCCCTCCTCTTCAGCCGAAGCTCCGCGCCGAACGACCGGTCGATCCTGTCCATCCGCATTTCCCCCTGTGAGACCATCGATCTCGCAGTCCGGCAACGGCTGTCCGGGACAGACGCCTGCCGGCAGAGGGGGATCCCGCCGGGACCCGCATTTCGGGCGCTCGCGAGGGAACGGCCCCGGCACACGCCGACCGCGTGTTCCCGGCCCCTCGATCCTGCGCTCCCAATTCCGCCGAAGGTTACAAACGGGTTACTTTTTCGGTCCAAAGGTTACTTTTGGGTGGTGGACGCCGGTCGCGTCCCCCGAAATCCTCCCCCCGATCGACACAGCGCCGCGCCGCCGCCGCTTCGGCGCTGCCGGATTCAAGGGGAGAGAACTCCATGGCCGCTCATCCAGACCCGCATGGCGTTGCGCCGCCGCCGCGGCTGTCCCCGAAGCGTTCCGTCGCGGGCTATCTTCGCTCGGCGACCCAACTCGAAGGGGATGCGCTCCGCAGGCAACTCGAAGCCGTCATCCGGTATGCGCGCGACCGCGGCATGCAGATCGTTCGGGTCTATTGCGACGAGTGCGGCAGCGGTCTGCGCAGGGGCGGCCGATGCGGCCTCCGGCAGATGTTCCGCGATATCGAGAGCGGCACCGGCGATTTCGACGCCATTCTGCTATTCGATCCAAGCCGCTGGGGCCGCTTTCAGGAACCCGACCGGGCCGCCTGCCTCGAACACGCCTGCATTACGGCCGGCATCGAGGTGCACTATTGCGCCGAGGGCCTGTCCGACGGCGACACTCGGGTCACGACCGTCGTCAGGGCCCTCGAGCGCTCCATGGTTCGCGACCATGCGCGCAAGCTGACCGATCCCGGGCGGCGTTTCGGGCTTCGCGCGGGCAAAACCGTCGCCGACGGTAACGGGAGCTCCGCCGGCGGTTCGGCGGAACGGAACGAGGCGTCGGACGATGCGTCCGGCGCCGTCGATCCTCGACCGGCATCCGGATAGGCGAATGGCCGCTGTGGCTCATCTCCCGTCCCGTGACCGGCAGAGACGGGACCGGCGCATCGACGCAAGCCGTTCCGGCATCGGCAGCGGGCCGGCCGCGGCACCGCCGCGGACACCATGCCCGTGCCGGCATTCGGCGAGCCACGGCCGTTCGGCCGACACGTCCACGCGGACAGGATGAGGAAACGGTGAGTAGCGACAGGAACCCGAGCCCCGATCCGCACTCCGAACCGGCGAAGCCCCGTCGCCGCGCCGTCGCCTATCTCCGCATGTCGACCGGGCTCCAGCAATATTCGCCCGACAACCAGATGGCCGTCATCGAGCGCTACGCCGCCGAAAACGACATGGATCTCGTCGCCACCTATTCGGACGAGGCGAGAAGCGGCCTGCGATACGATACCCGTCCCGGCATGCAGAAAATGCTGGCCGACGCGCAGAGCGCGGAGTCCGGTTTCGATGCGATTCTGGTCTACGACATAAGCCGCTGGGGCCGGTTTCAGGATCAGGACGAGGCCGCATCCCTCGAATTCGCCTGTAGAAGGGCCAGGGTCCAAGTCCACTACTGCATGGATCGATTCGTCAACGACGGCAGCCCGATGTCGACGGTGATGAAGAGCCTCGGTCGGTATATGGCCGCCGACTACAGCAGCAAGCTCTCGGAAAAAGTGTTCGCCGGTCAGTGCCGCCTTATCGAGCGCGGCTACCGCCAGGGCGGCATGGCCGGCTACGGGCTGCGCCGCATGCGCATCGACCGGAATGGCGAGCCGCAGGGTATTCTCGACTGGGGTCAGCGCAAGAGCCTGCAAACAGACCGGGTGATCCTCGTGCCCGGACCGGAAGAGGAAGTCGAGACCGTCCGGTGGATGTACCGCGAGTTCATCGACGGAGGCAGGCTCGAAGGCGAGATAGCCGCGCTGCTCAACGAGGACGGAATCATGACGGACCTCGGCCGGCCGTGGACGCGCGGCACCGTCCACCAGGTTCTGACCAACGAGAAATACATCGGCAACAACGTCTTCAACCGGCATTCCTTCAAGCTGAAGTACGAACGCAGGAATAACCCGCCGGAAGAATGGGTCCGGGCCGACGGCGCTTTCGAGGCGATCATCGACGAGGCCATCTACTTCACCGCCCGGGGCATGATCCGGGAGCGCAACCGCCGGTATTCCAATGGCGAGATGCTGGACCGCCTCGAACGGCTCTACAGGCACAAGGGCTACCTCTCCGGTCTCGCGATCGACGAGGCCGAGGACATGCCGTCGAGCGGGGCCTACGCCTCGCGCTTCGGCAGCCTGGTCCGGGCCTATTCGCTGGTCGGCTTCACGCCCGACCGCGATTACCGCTACATCGAGATCAACCGGGCGCTGCGCCGCCTGCATGCCGACGCCGTCGCAGGCGCGATCGCCGGGATCGAGGAGATGGGCGGCGCGGTTCATCGCGATCCGGCCACCGACCTTCTGACCGTGAACGGCGAGTTCACCGCTTCCATCGTCGTCGCCCGCTGCCGGCATACCGGGGGCGGCGCGCGGCGCTGGAAGATCCGTCTCGACACCGGGCTCGCGCCCGACCTGACCGTCGCGCTGCGGATGGACGGCGCCAACGAGGCGGTGCTCGATCATTACCTCCTGCCGCGCCCCGTGCTGGACACGAACCGCATCCGGCTTGCCGACCGGAACGGCCTGATGCTGGACGCCTTCCGGTTCGAGACGCTGGAGTTCTTCTTCGCCATGGCCGGGCGGGCCCGGATTTCGGAGATCGCAGCATGACCGACAACACCGGCGACGGCGCCGTCATCGAGATGATCCCCATCGACCGGATCAGGGTCCTCAATCCCCGCGTTCGCGACAGGAACAAGTTTCTCCAGATCGTCGACAGCATCGGGAAAGTGGGGCTCAAGCAGCCCATAAAGGTTCGCCGCGCCAGGGGGGCCGACGGGGAAGAGGCCTACGAACTGATCTACGGCCAGGGCCGGCTCGAAGCCTTCATCGCGCTCGGACAGACGGATATCCCGGCCATCGTTACCGAGCTCTCGGAGACGGATGGCCTGCTGTTGAGCCTGGTCGAGAACGTGGCGCGCCGGCAGCGCCGGCCCGCGGAATTGCTGCGCGAGTTCGGCGCCCTCAGGGAACGCGGCTACACGGTCGCCGAGATCGCCCGGAAGACCGGCTTCTCGCCCAAGCACGTTCGCGGCGTCCTGCGCTTGCTGGACGCAGGCGAAGAGAGGCTGCTGGCTGCGGTCGAGACCGGCAGGATGCCGCTCAGGATCGCCGTGGAAGTCGCGTCGGCGGATGACAGCCAGGTCCAGCAGATGCTGACGGAAGCGTTCGAGAACAAGGACCTGACCCTCCGGCAGGTCGTCGATGCGCGGCGTCTGGTCGAGCGCCGCCGCAGGCACGGCAAGCCCGGGCGCCCACCCAACGGCGAGGGCGCCCGCGTTCCGGTCTCGACCGCCGCGGCCCTCCGCCTGCTGAAAAACGAGGCGGCGCGCTACCGGCGGGAGTTCAAGAAGGCGGAGCTGGTCTCCGCGCAGCTCCGGTTCATCGTCGAGGCCTTCCGGGTGCTGCTCGCCGACGAGCACTTCGTCACCCTGCTCCGCGCCGAACGGGTCGAGACCATCCCGGCGGCGCTGGCCCGCCTGATCGAACAACCCGGGGACGCCTGACATGGCCCGCAAGGTAGCGATGGGCTTCGAGCCCAAGACAATAACCGTGGCGGTTGGCGACATCCTGCCTGTCACGCTGGTGACCGAGAAGATCAGGAAGAGCCGCAAATACAGGCAGATCGAGGCATCCATCCGCAAGGTCGGCATCGCGCACCCGCCCAACGTGGCGCGCCTCGAAGGGATGGAGGGCAAGTATCTGCTGCTTGACGGCCACATCCGGATCGAGGTGCTGAAGGCGCTCGGTATCGAGGAAGTTGCCTGCCTGGTCTCTCTCGACGACGAGGCCTTCACCTACAACCGGCAGGTCAACCGCCTGGCGACGATCCAGGAACACAGGATGATCCTGAAGATCATCGAGCGCGGCGTGTCCGAGCGCGCCATTGCCGAGACCCTCGACGTCGATATCGCCAGCATCCGCGCGAAACGGAACCTCCTGCGCGGCATCTGCGCAGAAGCGGTGGAGATGCTGAAGGCCAAGCATTGTCCGATCAACACCATCCAGGCGCTGAGGCGGCTGAAGCCGACAAGGCAGGTCGAGGTGGTGGACCTGATGGTCCGGATCGACAATTTCGCGGCCTCCTATGCCAGGGCGCTGGTTGCGGCTACCCCGCCGGAACAGCTGGTCGATGCCGGCAGACCCAATGTCCTCAAGGGCGTCTCTCCTGACGAACTCGCGCGGATCCGCAAGGAAGTGGACAACCTGCGCGACGGTATCGACCGGATCGAGGCGACCTACGGCCCCGATCACCTCAATCTGGTGATCGCCGCGGGACATGTCCGCTCGCTGCTCGGCAACGAGACGATCGACCGACACCTCGCAAAACATCATCCGGAGATGCATCGGGAACTCGCCGGCATCTGCGAGGCCACCGCGCTGGTATCGAAGGCCGCCGAATAGGGCGGGGTCAGCGGCCAGCGCCAAATGGCCGGTTCGTCTGCCGTGCGGGGGCAGGCGCCGGCGCCGAAGGGGACCCGGACCCGACAAGCGCGGGGACCGCGGGAGACGCCGCACTGTGGGGCGGATCGAGCGCGGCGGTGGGGATGGCGGCGAACCCGTTCGGAGCCCACCAGGCCGGCCGTCATAGGGCCGTCCGCGGGGGCGGCCGATTTGCGGTCGCCCTCGCCGCGGCGCAGGGCGAAACGGTAACGCAGGGAAGGCCGACGCCAGGCACCACGGCGAGCGGACGGTCGCCGGCGACGGCGCGTCGGCCTTCGGCAAGCCGCCGTTTGCGCCGGTCACGGTGAGCGGCATCGTCGCGTGGCGGCGTGCGGTTGCGGACCCGCTCGACGCGGCAATCCCGGTCCATACCGACCGGACGGCGGCGCGGGCCGCCCCTGAGCGCCATGACTTTCGCGCCCCGGGCGCCATCCAAGTCGAGCCTTGTACGACCGGCTGCCGCCTTGTGCGCCGGTCCTGCGCCTCAAGCCTGCTGTCGCTTCACGCCTGACCGCGTCTCTTCCGGGCCGGCCGCGCCGTCGTCCCGCGCCGTCCTGCTGCCGCATTCCGTTCCCGCCCACAGCGCCTCCAGGAGGAAAGCCGGACGGCTCGGAGGCGGGTTCGGGCAGGCGGCGGCGAGAGCCGGCTGCGCCGCGCCGATGCAACCTTCCATGGAGACAGGCATGAACTTCATCGCCCCCAGGGCCGAGCCGCTCATCCGGGAAATCCCGCTCTCCCGGCTCAGCCTCGCGCCCGAGAATGTCCGCAGGACCCCGCCCGATCCCCGGGCCGACGCCGAGCTCAAGGCCTCGATCGCCGCCCTCGGCCTGCTGGAAAACCTCGTCGTCCGCGCGGATCCCGGATCGGGGGAGCCTGCCCCGGCCCACGAGCCGGGGGGACAGGCTCCGGATTCGGATGGCGCCGGGCGCTTTGCCGTGATCGCCGGCGGGCGCCGCCTCAAGGCCATGCTGGCGCTGGTCGAGGATGGCGTGCTCGATGCCGACCGTCCCGTGCCCTGCCAGGTCAGGTCGGGGGACTCCGGGTCGGGCGAGATTTCTCTTGCCGAGAATGTCGCGCGCATCGCGATGCATCCGGCCGACCAGGTGGTCGCCTTCTCGGACCTCGCGAAGGCCGGCCAGCCGGTCTCTTCCATCGCCGCGCGCTTCGGCCTGTCGGAGCGGCTGGTCGAGCAGCGCCTGCGCCTCGGCAACGCCGCGCCGGAGCTGCTGGACGCCTACCGGGCCGACGAGATCGACCTCGAAGTGCTGAAGGCCTTCGCCGTCACCACCGACCGCGAGCGCCAGATGGCGGTCTGGGAACAGGTCTCGGCCCAGGGCTACCGCCCGTCCGCCGGGCAGGTGAAGCGGCTGCTGACCGAGGAGCGCGTGCCGGGTCGCACGGCGATCGCCCGGTTCGTCGGCGTGGACGCTTACGCCCCAGCCTGGCGTTCCCACCGACGAGGAGCGGGCCGAGATCGAGAAGCTGGAGACCCGCTACGACGAGCTCCGCGGCCTGGACGACGACGAGTGGACCGAGGCTCTGCTCGAGGAGGCCGGACGCATCGAGGCCCGCCTCGACGAGATCGAGGGCGCCGTCGAGGCACGAGCCATGTGGCGGCGCGAGGACTTCGCGATCGCCGGGTGCATCGTCACCGTCGGCAATGACGGCTCGCTCCAGGTCATCGCCGGGCTGGTGAAGCCCGAGGACTTGCCGAAGCCGACGGACACCGGCGAGGCGGGCACCCGGGCCGCGAACGGCCATGACCCGGATGCCGCGACCCATGGCGTCCACACCGCCGGTCCCGACGTTCACACCGCCGCCCCGTCCGTCTCGACGCCGATGGCGCCGCCACGCGACCGCGAGGCCGAGGCGCGCAAGGAGGCCGGCGTCGGCATCGGGCTCGCCGACGACCTGCGTTCGATCCGCACCGCGCTGGTCAAGGCGAAGCTCGCCGGAGACTTCGAGGCCGCCTTCGACCTCGCGCTGTTCCAGAT
>FZLR01000112.1 GCA_900197615.1 Rhodospirillaceae bacterium Spongia-Bin9 | reverse complement strand
CGCCGGCGACGGCCCCCCCCCCGGGCAGGCCCCCCCCCGGCACGAAGGCGGCGATCCCCGGGCGCCAGAACGGCCGGCCGCCATGATGGCAGGTCAGGTGGACGTTCGGGTTCCAGCCGCCGGAAACGGCGAGGCAGTCGAGCGCGATCCGCTCGCCCGACGCCAGTTCTACTCCCTTCAGGCCGCGCCGGCCCCAGGTTGCCGTCACCCGACCGCCCATCAGGATCCGGGCGCCGGGGACATCGGCGAGCGGTTGGCGGTCGCGCACGTCGATGACCGCCGCGACTTCGACACCCCGGGCGGTGAGATCGGCCGCGGTGCGCCAGCCGTCGTCGTTGTTGGTAAACAGGCCGACGCGCCTACCGGCGCCAACGGCGAACCGGTTGGCGTAGGCGCGCACGGCGCCGGCCAGCATCACGCCGGGCCGGTCGTTGCCGCCGAAGGCGATCGGCCGCTCGGTGGCGCCGGCGGCAAGGATCGCCCGCTTGCTGTAGATCCGCCACAGGATCTGGCGCGGTTTGCCGTTGCTTTCGGCGAGATGGTCGGTCCGGCGCTCCAGCGCGCTGTAGACGCCGTGGTCCCAGGCGCCGATAACCGCGGTCCGCAGGAGGAGACGGACCCGGTCCATGGACGCCAGTTCGCGTACGGCTTCGGCCGCCCAATCCGCGCCGGACCGACCATTCACTTCATGGGTCTCGGCGTTGAGCCGCCCGCCCATGACAAAATCCTCATCGGCCAGAATACCCCGCGCGCCGCTGCGCCCGGCCGCAAGCGCGGCGGCCAGGCCGGCCGGACCCGCGCCGATAATCAGCAGGTCGCAATGCAGGAAGCCCTTGTCGTAGCTGTCCGGGTCGGCGTCGCCGGACAGGCGGCCGAGCCCGGCCGAGGCCCGGATAGCCGGCTCGTAAACCTTCTCCCAGAAGGATTTCGGCCACATGAAGGTCTTGTAATAGAAGCCCGCCGACAGGAAGGGCGCGAGCAGGTCGTTGACCGCCAGCAGGTCGTGGCGCAGCGAACCGCGATAGTTCTGGCTGAAGGCTTCCAGCCCGTCGAACAGCTCGGCCACGGTCGCCCGCGTGTTCGGCTCCCTGCGCGCGCCGCTGCGCAGTTCGACCAGCGCGCTGGGCTCTTCCGAGCCGGCGCTGAAGACGCCCCGGGGCCGGTGATACTTGAAGCTCCGACCGACCAGCCGGACGCCGTTGGCAAGCAGGGCCGAGGCCAGGGTATCGCCCGGATGGCCGCTCATGGGCCGGCCGTCGAACCGGAAATCGAGGCTGCGGCTCCGGTCGATGGCGCCGCCGTCGAGGCGGTATGGACCGCTCACCGGCCCCGCCCCCGCGCCATGGCGACATCGCGCGCCAATTCAACCTTCAGAACCTCATGGGTCAGCGTGTTGCGGGTCACGACCAGCCAGGAGCGGTCGCCCTGCTCGTGGAACCACAGTTCCCGGTGCTCGCCGGCCGGATTGTCCCGCAGATGCTGATAATCGTGGAACTGCTGCGCCGAGTCTTCGGCCTGCCAGTCGGGCCGGTCGATCAGGGACGCATCGCCGAGAATGACGAATTCCTGTGCGTCGCGCGGGCCGAGAAGCGGATGGTCGATGATCATGCCGCGCCGCCCTAGTGCAGGTTCGGCTGGGCGCCGACGCCCTTTTCGTCGATCGCCGCGCCGCGCTCGAAACGGTCCAGCCGCATCTCCGTGGCGACCGGGTGCGGTTCGCCGGTTGCGATCAAGTGGGCATAGCAATAGCCGCTCGCCGGCGTCGCCTTGAAGCCGCCGTAGTTCCAGCCGCCGTTAAAGAACAGCCCGTCCACCGAAGTCCGGTCGATGAAGGGCGAGCCGTCCATCGACATGTCGACCAGGCCGCCCCAGATGCGCAGCACCCGCGCCCGGCCGATCGTCGGCATCAGCGCCATGCCGCCCTCGCACACGTCTTCCAGCGTCGGCAGGTTGCCGCGCTGGGCGTAGGAGTTGTAGCCGTCGATATCGCCGCCGAAGACCAGGCCGCCCTTGTCGGACTGGCTGACGTAGAAATGTCCGGCCCCGTAGGTGATAACGCCGGGAACGGCCGGTTTCAGCCCTTCGGTGACGAATGCCTGCAGGACATGGCTTTCGATGGGCAGGCGCAGGCCGGCGTAGCCCATCACTTTCCCGGACGAGCCGGCGACGCAGACGGCAACCCTGTCGGCCCCGATGGTTCCCCGGTTCGTCTCCACGCCGTGGCAGACGCCGTTGCGGATGTCGAAGCCGGTCACTTCGCGATTCTGAATCAGGTCGACGCCGCGCCGGTCGGCGCCGCGAGCGTAGCCCCAGGCAACGGCATCGTGGCGCACCGTGCCGCCGCGCGGCTGGCACAGGCCGCCCGCGATCGGGAAGCGCTCGTTATCGAAATCCAGGTAGGGGCATATCCTTTCCAGCGCTTCGCGGTCGAGCAATACGCCGTCCGCACCGGCCAGGATCATGGCGTTGGCGCGCCGGGCGGCGGCGTCGCGCTGGGCGTCGCTGTGGTACAGGTTGATAATCCCGCGCTGCGAGACCATGGCGTTGTAGTTGAAGTCCTGCTCCAGCCCTTCCCACAGCTTCATCGACAGTTCGTAGAAGGGCTCGTTGCCGGGCAGCAGATAGTTGGAGCGGACGATCGTCGTGTTGCGCCCGACATTGCCGGAGCCGAGCCAGCCTTTTTCCAGCACGGCGACATCTGTCAGGCCGTGCACCGTCGCCAGATAGTAGGCCGTGGCGAGGCCGTGCCCGCCGCCGCCCACGACGATGACATCGTAGCGCTTCTTCGGCTCCGGCTCGCGCCAGACCGGTTTCCAGCCGCGGTTGCCGGTCAGGCCTTCCTTGAGAATTTGCAGAACGGAATAGCGCATGGCGTCCTCTGCGGAATGCCCGATCCATGCACCGATCTTCGCTTTCTAGCTTTCCAATAAAGGACCTATTTTTTAATATTCAGGACATGGACGAACCTGAATTCGCCCACCGCCGCATCGCAGTCCTTCTGGTCGAGGGGTTCGCGCTGATGTCTTTTGCCGCCGTGACGGAGCCGCTGCGCGCGGCAAACCTCCTGGCCGGCAAGAAAATTTACGACGTCGCCTGTTTCGCCGCCGGGCAAACGGCTCGCGCAACGCAGAACAGTTCGTCTGCGGCCTCGGTGGCGGTCAGGAACCTGACGGACGCGGCCGGCGCTTTCGACCTCGTGCTCGTCGTCGCCGGCGGCGACCCGGTCGGATTTCACGATGCCGCCACCTTCCAGTGGTTGCGGCGGCAGGCCCGGCACGGGCGGACGCTAGGGGGCGTCTCAGGCGGGCCGGCGGTCCTCGCCAATGCCGGGGTTATGGAAAACCGGCGGATGACCGTTCACTGGGAGCATGCCGCCGCCCTGGCCGAGCGCCATCCCGGCCTTCTCCTGGAGCGGACCCTTTATGTCGTGGACCGGGACCGCATGACCTGCGCCGGCGGGACGGCGCCGCTCGATATGATGCACGCGCTGATCGCCGAGCATCGCGGCCCGGATTTCGCCCGCAGCGTGAGCGACTGGTTCATGCATACCGACGTGCGGCCGGCCGGCGGCCCCCAGCGCGCCGGGCTGGCGCAGCGCTACGGCACCAACCGGCCCGCCGTGCTGGCCGCCATCGAGGCGATGGAAAACCACATCGCCGACCCGCTGCCGCTCGCCGACCTCGCCCAGGCCGTCGGCGTGAGCGTCCGTCAGCTGAACCGGCAGTTCCGGGCCGGGCTCGGCCAAAGCGCCGGGTCGTTCTATCGGAATCTGAGGCTCGACAAGTCCCGCGAACTGCTGCGCCAGACCGATCTGCCGATCCTCGAAATTGCCATCGCGACCGGTTTTTCAGGCGCCGCCCATTTCGCCACCGCCTTCGGAAAACGCTTCGGCCGGGCGCCTTCGCGCGACCGCCTCGAACGAAGATAATGGTTTCACCAAGTACCGCATCGCTATACCAATTCGGACCAATTGAATGCACATGCATCTAAAATCATTGAATTATTTTACAACAAGCGCCATGCTGCACCGGCGCGGACAAGTGCCGGCCGGCGACGATTCGGTCGCGACCGGCCTTGCCGGATGACCGATCCGGCCCGGCGCAGTGCCACAACCGTTCGAGTGTCTGGGGAGCCAAAGCCATGGAAGGCAACCTTAATGCCATTACAACGGTGTTCACCGAGTTTTACTACTGGGCGACCATCCCGTTGATGTTTTTCATCCATATCGGATTCTGCATGTACGAAGTCGGCGCGAGCCGGCGGCGCAACCACATGCACACGCTGATGAAGAATACGATGCTGATCCCGCTGGTCACCATCACGTTCTTTTTCTTCGGCTGGTGGCTCTACTGGGCCATGCCGAACGGCCCGTGGATCACCGGCGGGCTCCTGCTCGGAGACGCGGCGCCCAACACGCCCTGGTCCGAGACCATGGGCCCGAATACCGGCGACCGCATAACCGGCGTGTTCTGGGCGGCCTTCCTGCTGTTCTCCTGGACGGCGGCCTCCATCGTGTCCGGTTCCGTCATCGAGCGGATCAATTCCGGCGCGTTCTGGATCCTCGCGGTCGTGATCGGATCGGTCGCCTGGATCATCGACGCGGCCTGGGGCTGGCACTACGGCGGCTGGATGGTGCAGTTGCTCGGCTATCACGATGCCTACGCCTCTGGCGTGATCCATGCGATCGCCGGCGGGTTCGCGCTCGGCGTTCTCGTCGTGCTCGGTCCGCGGCTCGGCAAGTTCGCCAAGGACGGAACGCCAAGGGACATCAATCCGCACAATCCGTGGTTGGTGTGCCTCGGCCTGTTCTTCATTTATGCCGGCTTCTGGGGCTTCTACGTGGCCTGCAACGTCCCGCTGATCGGCCCCGAAGGCATCGACGGCCAGATCAAGGGCGACACCTGGACAGCGACGACGATTTACCTGACGCCGACGACCCTCGGCGCGATCACGGTGAATTTCCTGATGTCGCTGTCGGGCGGCCTGCTGGTCGGCTACCTGGCCTCGAAGGGCAACGCCTTCTGGACCTATTCCGGCGGCCTTGCCGGCATCATCACGGCCTCGGCGGGCAACGACCTTTACCATCCGATCCAGGCCATGATCATCGCCGGCTTCGGCACCTGGTGCGCCTACAAGCTGCATTACTGGGTGGAGCGGAAGTTCAAGATCGACGATGCGGTCGGCGCTGTGGCGGTCCACGGCTATGCCGGCTTTATCGGCCTGGTGATCTGCGGCTTCGTCCTGTGGGGGCACCCCAGTTCGCCCTACGAAGGTTATGCCACGATCAATCCGCTCGGCCAGTTCGCCGGTGCGATCATCATGTTCGTCGTGCTCGGTTTCATTCCGGGCTGGATCGTCGCCAAGATCCTGGCGGCGGCCGGCTTGCTGCGAATTCCGAAGAAGGTCGAACTGCTGGGTCTCGACTTTGCGACCAACCGGGAGGAGCAGGCCGCAGCGGACGACGTCCGCGCGACGGAAAAAACGGCGACCGCCTGACCGGCCGGTCCCGACCCCACGCGCCTTGCGGCCCGCCGGCATAACGGCGCCGGCGGGCCGTAGGCCAGAAAGGAGAAAGAAGCATGTCTACGACAGGCATCGAGAGCTGGGCGGTCGACCTGAAAGATGTCGGCGCCATCTACCCGTTCCAGGGCGCCGAAGTCATCTTCGTGATTGTCGGCGTTGTCCTGTGGCTCGGCTGGCATGTCCTGCAGATGCGGGCCGAGAACCAGGATTACGAGGACCAGATAAGCCAGTTCGGCGACGACTCCACGATCGCCGAAGCGCTGGACGGCGATTAGCCACGACAGGGGCGCAGGCAGCCTTGCGCCCCACAATTCGCCGAGCAACAAGAAGCCCCCGCCGGGGGAAACCGGCGGGGGCTTTCTCGCGCCCGTAACGGAGAGCCGGGGAGGTCAGCTCCAGGGGAACGGGCTGTTGCTCAGCGGATGCAATCTGCCTTCGGCGTAGCGGCTGAAGCGGAAGGGTTCGAGCAGGGCCTGTTTCTCGCCCATGATCTCGTCGGCGACCAGATGGCCGACGCCGATCATCTTGTAGCCGTGGTTGCTGTCGGCGACGATATGGACATTCTCGCAGAAGGTGTCGAACACGGGGAAACTGTCGGGCGTGAAGCAGCCGAGGCCGCCCGAGGGCTCTTTCTTGAACTTGCCGATCTGGCCGGAGAAGCGTTCCTGGCAGAAGGCGAGCGCCGAACACCACATATGGGCGAAATCGTCGCCGACAATGAATTCCGGCGAATCCGGCCCGTAGGGATCGATCGCCACGTCGTCCGCCGGGGTCTTGACCTCATAGGGCATGGCGCCGCCCTGGACACCGCCGAAATGGAAATCCGGCTTGTAATAGATGCCCCAGGGTTCCTCGGCGATGACGGAGCCGTCGACATCGGAGTGCAATGGCGCATCGGTATCGACATGGATGACCGGCGGCATCCCGCCGTCGTTGAGCTTCTGCAGGTCCGGATCGACGCCGACGACGCCCTCCTCCAGGCACCAGTAGCGCCAGGTCGGGACGCCGTCGTGCATCCTGCCGTCAGGGCCCTTGACCGAGACCTCGCGCGGCAGGTCGAGCATGTCCCAGATCGTCTTGACCCAGGGGCCGACCGCGACGACGACCTGCTCGCACTTGATCGTCCCCTTGTCCGTAAGGACACCCGTAACCGCGTCGGAATTGCTGCCGCGCTCGAAGCCGGTGACCTCCACACCGGTCACGATGCGCACGCCGTGGGCCTCGGCCTTGCCGGCCAGGCCGTAGACCGAGGCGGTGTTGTTGGCGTAGCCGCCCTTCTTCTCATGCAGGACAGAGGTAATGCCCTCGGCCCGCCAGTCGGACAGCAGGCCCTTCATGTAGGTCATGCAGTCCTTCCCGCCCTCGATGAATTCGGAGGTGTAGCCGATTTCCTTCTGCTGCTCGTAGATGCTGGTCACATCCTCGCGCATCGCCTCGTGGCTGATCTGCATGTAGCCGACCGGATGGTAGCTGAAGGCCTTCGGATCGGATTCCCAGACGCCCACGCTGTGCGCCATCAGCTCGCGCATGGCGGGCTGGAAATAGTTGTTTCGGACCACGCCGCAGGCGATGCCGCTGGCGCCGGCGGCGATGGCCGTCTTGTCGAGCACGAGGATGTCCGCGCCGCTGCCCCTGCCGGCGGCTTCGAGGCGTTCGGCAAGCCGCCACGCGGTCGAAAGGCCATGGATTCCCGCGCCGATGACGACATGGCGGGCGTGTGTCGGAAAGCTCATGGCGATGCCTTTTCAGAGAGAGCCGGTCGCGGATTTGCGCGCATCCTGCACTTTTCAAACGACCGGAAAACAATATATCGGACAGAAAAAGTCAGTATCCCGACGGAAATCGCCGACAACCCGGAAAGTCGACCATGACGAAGGAGCAGCCGGTTCGGGTCGAATTCTTCCTGGTGCCGGGTTTTTCGCTGGTCGCCCTGTCCTGCGCCGTCGACGCCCTGCGGGCGGCCAATCCGGTGCTCAGCCGGCGCGCCTACGAATGGCGCCTGACTGCCGATCCGGGCGAGAGGCTATCGGACGATGGCGTCCCCTCCTCCAGCCACATCCGGCTGCCGGCCGAGGCGCTCGCGGACCGCAGCGCGTCCGGTGCGAATCCCGATCTGATCGCCGTGGTCGGCGGCGAGCGGTCCCACGACTACACGTCGCCGGCCCTTGCCGGATCGCTCAAGCGCGCAGCAGGCCGCGGCGCCCGGATCGGCTCGATTTCCGACGGCGCCTTTCCGGTCGCCGCGGCGGGTCTGTTCGACGGCTACCGCTCGACGATCCACTGGAAATGCCTCGACGCCTACCGCGAACGCTTCCCCGATCTGGATATCCGGACCTCGATCTTCGAGATCGACCGCAACCGGTTCAGCTGCGCCGGCGGCACCACCAGCCTCGACCTGATGCTGACCTTCGTCATGGACGCCCATGGCGCCGAGACCGCCTCCCTGGTCGCGGAAAACTATGTCCACGACCGGATCCGCGAGGCGGCGCAGGAGCAGCATGTCACCGCCGCCATCCGCATGGCCGGCCGCAACCGGCACCTGGCAGAGGCCATCCTGCTCATGGAGCGGCATCTCGAGGACCCGCTGTCTGTGGACCGGATCGCCGATGCCGCCGGCCTCTCGGCCCGGCAGCTCACCCGGCTGTTCCGCAGCCATCTGCACCGGCCGCCCGGGCAGTTCTATCTCGACCTCCGGATCGACCGCGCCGCCAGCCTGCTCCGGCAGACCGGCATGAGCGTTTCCGAGATCGCCGTCGCCTGCGGCTTCCAGTCGGCGTCCCATCTCGGGCGCCATCTCAAGCGGCGCCACGGCACGACGCCCGGACAGTGGCGCCGCGGAGTCTGATTCCGGTATCGTTACCCCGGTACAGGGTACCGAGACAGTGGATGCCCGCTGCGGCGCCGGCTGCGGGATTTGCGTTCGAACGTGTCAGGAAATGTCAGGTTTCGTCATGTCCGGTCGGAATTCCGGCGAAAATCCCGCCGTGGCATTTGCGGACCGGGTCTCATTATAGGCAATAATGCTTTTGTTTCAAGGATTATTTCTTTTCATCTCTCATTTGGCTTGCGTTGCGCCGACCCTCCAGCATCGGGTTCACTCCATCCCCCGCAGCATCTCCGCGATCGCCGGGCCGTGCGTCAGGGTCATCATGTGGCCGGCGCCGGGCAGGTCGACGAGGGTGGCGCCGGGGATGGATTGCGCGACCAGCCCGGTCAGCCGGGCGTGGAGCGGATCGGTTGCGCCGCCACGGATGACGGTGACCGGCACGACGATGGCGGCAAGGTCGGCCTGGCGCATGTCGAGGCGCTCGACAGCTTCGAGCCCTATGGCGAGGCGCTCCGTCAGGCTCAGCATCCTCTCCTGCACCCGCTCCTCCAGGCTGCGCCAGAACCCCGGCCGATCGTTGAAATAGTCGAGATACCGCTCCATCGCCTCCGCATCCCGGCCGCCGGCGCGCACGGTTTCGATGAAATGCCGGTTCCGGCCTTCGATCTCGCCCGCGAGCGTGGTCTCGCCGGCGTCGCGCAGCAGGGGATAGGGCGCGGGTTCGAGCAGGGTCAGCCGGCCGACCAGGTCGGGCCGGGCGAGGGCGAGCACCAGCGCGATGGTGCCGCCATAGGAATGGCCGACGACATGGGCGCGCGGTCCGCGTCCGTCCGGCAGCTCGGCGCGGATGACGGCGGCGAGGGCGGCGGCCTCGTCGGCGAGCGTCATCGGCGCCGGCCCGGCGAAGGGCTCGGTATCGCCGTAGGCCGAGGGGTTGACCGCAACGGTGCGGAAGCGGTCCTGCAACGACGACGCGACCGGCCGCCAGATCGACGCGCTGCTCGCGCCGGGCGGCTGGAACAGCATGAGCAGCGCAGAGCCGTCGTCCGGCCCGCCTGCCTCGTAGCTCACTCTCCGGCCGTCGCAGTCGGCAAGGCGCATGGCGGGGCTCCGGTTGGGTTGCAGGACGCTGGAACGGCCACGGCCCAGCCGGGCGAAAGGACCGGGCCGGCGACGGTATCGGGCATCCTGTAGCCCGGCTCTGCGCAGAAAAATATCCGGAAATTGCTTCGGGGAGCGGGCGAAGGGGCGCGCCGCGGCAGCCGATATGCGGGTGAGTCGGGGGCGTGCATCGGCGCTGCCGCCCAATATGCCGACGCGAAAGGCCGGTCTCCCGAACGAGCGAACCCCGGACGCGGCTCGACCGCAGGAAATGAAGTCTTGGGAGCGGGGAGCCGGGCTACAGCCCCGGCCGGAGGATGGCCGCCGGTTGAGGCCGGTTCCAGGCAATCTGCCTTGCCGTCGAATTCTTGCGTACCGTGCATGCGCCCGATTTCGAGAGACGGCAACGGCTGCGGGCGGCAGACTGCGTACATCCCGTTTCGATGCAAGACAGCCGAATATTCGGAACATCGGATCGAAAATTACTTTCGAATGTTATAACATAACATTCTATAACAGTAATCGTTGCCGGCAACGGATGGCAATTCCGAATTTTTTATTGCAAATACACATTCCCAGCATTAGAGTGTTCTATACACTGTCCGGAAGAATATGTAGACAAGGACAGGTAAATGCGGAACTAGGAACGGGAAGTATTCAACAGAAAAAATCTCGCCGAGTGTGGCTGGAAGGAGGAATAACCAAGCTTACTCGTTTGAGCTATGTTTCACCTATACTTCAAGAAGGAGGAAAGAAAATGGTGAATACAGTATTTCGAGCAGAGATGGACAAATGGCCTGAGGATCAGGCGGTAAAGACTCATAACCGCTGGCATCCCGATGTCCCCATCGTAGAGCAGTTCAAACCCGGCGACGAATTTCGCGTCGAGTGCTACGACTGGACGGGCGGCCAGATCCACAACGATGAATCGGCCAACGACATCCGCGATGTCGACCTGTCCAAGGTGCACTATCTGAGCGGCCCGTTCGGTGTCGAAGGCGCCGAGCCCGGCGATCTCCTGGTAGTCGATATCAACGACATCGGCTGGCTGGAAGATTCGCAATGGGGCTTCACCGGCATTTTCGCGCTTGAGAATGGCGGCGGTTTTCTCGACAGGCATTTCCCGGACGCGCGCAAGGCGTGCTGGGATTTCCACGGGATATACACCTCGTCGCGCCACATTCCCGGCGTGAGGTTCCCCGGCCTGATCCATCCGGGACTGATCGGCACACTGCCTTCGGCCGACTTGCTGAAGACGTGGAACGATCGGGAGTCGGCCCTGTTCAACACCGATCCGGACCGTGTGCCGCCCCTGGCCACCCTGCCGGACGGTCTGGCAGGGACCACAACGGCTCTGATGGGCCAGATGACCGGCGATGCCGCGCGTGCGGCAGGGCTGGAAGGCGCCCGTACGGTTCCCGGACGCGAGCATGGCGGCAACTGCGACATCAAGAATCTGTCGCGCGGTTCGACGTGCTATTTCCCGGTTTACCAACCGGGCGGCGGCCTTTCCATGGGCGACATTCACTGGTCGCAGGGCGACGGCGAAATCACATTCTGCGGCGCCATCGAGATGGCGGGGTGGATCGATATCGGCGTCGACGTCATCAAGGGCGGGGTCGAGAAGTACGGGATTACCAACCCGGTCTTCAAGCCGAGCCCGGTCGAGCCGCACTACTCCGAGTATCTGATCTTCGAAGGGGTCTGCGTCGACGAGCATGACGGCTCCCAGAAGTATCTGGATGCGACGGTGGCCTATCGAAGGGCCTGCCTGAACGCAGTCGAATATCTCAAGAAATTCGGCTATTCGGGCGAGCAGGCCTACATGATTCTCGGCACGGCACCGGTCGAGGGTCGCGTCAGCGGAATCGTCGACATTCCGAATGCATGCTGCACGGTCGCCGTTCCGACCGAAATCTTCGATTTCGATATCCGCCCGAACAAGGCCGGTCCGAATATCGAGGTCAGCGGTGCAGACGCAGCATCCTGCAGCTAACTGACAAGGCGGGCCGGAGGCAGGGGCGCGTTTGCCCCTCCTCCGGCCTTCTCTTTATGTAGCGCAGGCATGTCGAACGACATGTGATACTCGGAGGTACCGACTATGTTGGGACTGGCACTTCTCTGGGTCGGGGCCGTTCTCTTCCTGAACGGGCTCTGGCTTATGGGCCGCATCGGGGATCGCGAGATCGCGATCATCAACATCTTCTCCGGCGGCGTTACGCTGCTGGTGTCGCTGTATCTGGCCTTCGGCCCGGGCAACAATCTGGCAGGACAACAGGCGGCTGGTCTTACCCTGCTGTTCTCTTTCACCTACCTGTGGGTGGCCTACAACCGTTTTCAGGATGTCGACGGACGAGGACTCGGCTGGTACAGCCTGTTCGTCGCCATAACCGCGGTTCCGGTCGCCATTACCACGCTGCAGGGTGCAGGTTCGCTCTGGGGCTACTGGTTCGGACTGTGCTGGGCGGCATGGGCCGTGTTGTGGTTCATGTTCTTCCTGCTGCTGGCGATGCAGAAACCGATCGCCAAGTTGACCGGCGCGGTGACCTGCATTCAGGGCATCGTGACAGCCTGGCTGCCGGGTTACCTGCTGTTGGGCGGTTACATAGCCTGAGGCTCAAGTCCTGAGGTCAATACCGTAACCGGAGCGTCGCCACCGGTTTACACCGTCGGCGGCCCCCTTTCTT
>FZLR01000172.1 GCA_900197615.1 Rhodospirillaceae bacterium Spongia-Bin9 | reverse complement strand
CCGACGGGGCGGGGAGGGGGGATTTTTTCGATTTGGTAGTCGGCGGCGTCACGACCATCGACCCCTCCCGTACATTCTGGGACAAGATCGTGATCGTGCACGGCCTGCGCCGCTGGCACGAACGACGCGGCGTTCTCCGCCAGGAGGGGCAGCGCGTGTCGCGTCACTACTACGACCTGCATTGCCTGCTCCACTCGAACATCGGCAAGGCCGCGCTGGCGAACCCCGAGCTTGGCGGAGATTGCGTGCGGCACGCACGGATGTTCTTCGGCCGGCCGGACTACGATCTCGGTTCTGCCATCCCCGGCTCGTTCGCAGTCGCGCCGATTGGCGCAATGATCGACGCACTTAGCCGCGATTATGCAAACATGACAGCCATGATCTTCGGCGAAGCCCCCGCGTTCAAAGATATCCTGGCGTCCGTCGACCGAGTCGAGCGGACCGTAAACAGCGCGGAATACAAGAAGCGCACCGGGTCAACTTGAACCAGCGTCACCTACAAACCGCCTTCCGTCATTGCTTAGTCGACCTTGGGCCGACATTAGCCGAGTCGCCGAAATCAGCTCCCATACGGTATGCCCGGCCGACATTGCCTGCCACTCGCTGAGCCGGCACCGGAGGAAATCTGCAAATGGACTTACACGATCTTGCTCTCCTCATGCCTCGCGCTGTTGCTTGGGCGGAAGCGATCGCAGCGCACGTTGCCTCGGCAGGAGACCCTTTGAATGCTGCCGCTATTTCGGATGCCAAGGCCGTGGGCGTTCAGAGGCCCGAAGAAGTCCGTGTCCAGATGGTCGATCGCCTCCCTCTTCCCTCGGATTCCGAGCTTCAAGCGGCTGCTTTGCAAACCGGTTTGCTTGGACCGACGATGGCCGGTCTCACCCTCGGTCACTCCATTCTGATCTGTCATGGTCAGCTGAGCCGCCGCTTGTTGTCGCATGAGTGTCGTCACGTTTCCCAGTACGAACAGGCAGGATCGATCGCCGCGTTTCTCCCGCTTTACCTGCAATCGATTGTGCAGGTGGGGTATTGGGAATCCCTGTTTGAGCGGGACGCAAGGGCTTATGAGCTGGCGGATGTCTAGTCATACCGGTGCGTAAGAGTTGAAGCGTGCGTTTACTCAGGTACTTCGAGCGCGACAGGCGGCGTACACAGAATTGACAAAGACTTATCGACAGGACCGGCAGACATGGACGTTCTCTACTTCTTCAAGGAGCGGACGCGATTTCTTCGGTACTTCTACGACACTGCTGCGGCCCCGTTTCGCGCAACGATGCGAAAGATCGAGGCAGGGGAAGCTCCGTTCGACAGTCCGCCATACCGAGAAGACGGGGAGCCGCCCTATCTCGACGAATGGGTCGAGGCGAGCGAAGCGGTGGAAGTACTGGGACGGAGTTGTCTTTCGGTGCTTTCGGCATCATTGAACCTCTATTTTCGCACGTGGGAACAGGAGTTTCCCATTCGCTGGGCGGACGGTGAACGAAAGCGCGCGTTCCGGAATGGATATCTGGAGGGCTATCGGAATTGTTTCGAAGCCGTCCTGGAGCAGTCCTGGGAGGACTGCCCAGCGGATCTGGCGCTTGTCGAACAAATCACGCTTGCAAGGAATCGGGACCAGCATCCGGACGAGATCGTAACCATGCGAGTCAATCATGCGCGGGCGGACCTGAGCAAGTATCCGCGTCCCTTCTTCATGAGCGATTTCGATCGGGCGCGTCTCAACGAACACGACCTGGAGCACGGGTTCCTGATGAACCCGAGCGTGGATGTATCCCCGGAGCGGTTGGAGCAGGCAATCACGGAGACCGAACGGCTCGCGTCCTGGCTCGAGGAGCACCTGGTGGCCCTTCGGTACGAGCGGTAGACGGTGGACGAGGGCACATGGTTCGCGGCGCACAGCTTCAGGCGCGGCCAGGTCGTCTGCGATCCGTGGCACTACGTGCCGATCCTGGCGCGCAAGCCCGGCACGCTACGCTACGCCGCCCTCTTCAAGGGCCGGAAGCTGCTTAGGGTGCTCGACCGCATGCGGCGCCGGTGGCGGGCCGTGACGACGGCAACCGGCAGTTCGTCAGGCTGCTCGCAGCAGTTAAGGAGGACGGGCTGGCTTAGTAGTCTCTTCTTCGTCAGCCCTACCGAATAGTATGTTCTTGACACGTCAAAACCAACCGAGCAAACCAAAATGGCAAAACCAGGCAGGGCATACGAAGATTTTGTTGCGGGCCTTCACCGTGCGCTCCTAGAAGCGGAGAGAATTCTCGATGGTCGCAATATCGAAGTGGAATCAAACAAGATTATCATCGACAATGACGGATTGAAGCGCGAATTTGACATCTATTGGGAATACGAAATTACAGGGATAAGATATCGCACTGTAATTGAGTGCAAAGATTACAATTCAAGCGTATCTGTTGCCGACATTGACGCCCTGCTCGGCAAGACTCAGTCAATTCCTGGACTTCGTTTAGTGTTTGCTACCAAGAAGGGATATCAATCGGGAGCGAAAATAAAGGCATTCAGGAACAATGTTGACCTGTTGATTGTACGAGAGCAGAACGAGTCCGATTAGTACGCTCCAGACGGTACACCGTTATTGAAAAAAATTCACGTTGATATCATATATGAGATGCCCGCAATCATCCATTCCTTCCTTCCGGCTCTAGATGTTGATTGGATAGAGAGGAACACTGATATCGATACATCGAAGCCTCTGACTCTTTCAGGTCTGAACTCTGACATATTGATTGAGGATCGGTCTACGGGTCAAACTTATTCTCTCTTGGACCTTGGCAATCGGCTCCAAGCTATTGGCCAGCGCAAATCTGGTCGGCTCAAGAATACCGTGACCTTTGATGATGCGTTCATGATTCATAAGCAACAGCGGTTCAAATTGAAATCCTATAGCGTAGAATACACCATCCCGGGAGTCTTGAAATCTGCTTTCGAGATTGATTTTTCAACACAACTTGATGGTGTCATTGAGTATTTGAAGACTAACATTAAAGCAACGATCTTCGGAAATAGAGTTTTGAGAGAATCCACCCTCAAATCGGATCACAATGTTTGCCCGAAGAAATAGGGAACTCGGACACTTGCTCGAGGCGGCCCGCGACGCTGCTGCGCCTGGCGACCTGATACTCCAACCACAGATCGCCGTCCTTCGCCAAGAGAAGGGTATCGGTACCATTCTCACCAACGAAGGCGGCTTCGATAGGTTTAAGACCTCGCAGATACAACGCCTGGACCAGTGACGTGTCGCAGAACGGCTGGCTAGACATGAAGCGATTGGCGGCCCTGTCTTCGACGGCGAGAGATAATCTAGCGGGCCCGTTGGAGGATCTGGGCCGGCAATGGGCCAAATCACCCGATCGTCCGCGTCCGGAACAATCCGTGCTACACCGCTGGGAGCATGTATTGGACGACTGGATCGCCGACCCGAGCCTTCCTCTCGTCATCCGAGGTTCCGGCCGGCCGGGAGAACGCGCAACCTGTTCGAACGGCAGGGAGGTTCGCCTGGCTCCCCGTCGAACTGCTCCGCTGCCTGCCCGGCGAGCTCGTCCGGCCCCCGCCGGTCCGGATCGGCCGCTTCCGCTACCGCACGGGCTTCGTCGCAAGGCGCGCCGCCGAGGACCTGCCCCCTTCCGGGCGCTGGAACAGGCCGTGCGCCACGCCGCGCGCCGCTGGGATCCGTGAGCGCGCCCCGGCGGAGCAGACGCAAGCGCCCGCCTCGGGACTCGCGCCTCCCGGTGTGCTCGTCGCCAGACCTGCCGAACCGGCGTATGAAATGAACGCCGTTCAAACTGAAAGTGTCATACCTCTGGCCACTCCCGGGTGCCGTGCGTCCCCGCGAGGCCACGTCTGTCCCTCGCCGAAAATGCCCTTTTCAACAAGCCTCTACGGAGGCCTCCGAGCGGGTGGTCGGAGGCGCCCCTATGGGGCGCCTTCGTTGAACCCAAAATGTTGACGAAACAGGGAGAATCGGGACTACTTGCGGCATGTCCCGCGACTTAACACCGGCGCTCAGAAAACGCACCGCACAATCTGGCCGAGAGATTTTCAACCCGAATATATTGCAAGAGGCTCATCCGCATGAACAAGACGAAATGCCAACCAAGCGAATCGCGCGGTTCCCGACCGCTGAGGCGGCAGGTATGAGGAAGACCAGTCAGAATCGGGGGTCTCGTCGAAGATCTCGGGCACCCGTGTGACGAGTCTTGCACGGAGCGTCATCAAGCTTTCGAGTTTCGCGCCTAACGCTAAGACTTCGGCCGGCCTCCGGGAACCGTGCGACCCAGCAAATTCGAAAAGGACGCGGGGTCACGCCCTGCCAGCAGGAAAACCACGCAAAAGAAGCAGACAGCAAAGTCATTGAGTTGCACAAACTCGGCTGGCTTCAGTTCGTAGTATCTTGTTTCGACAAAATCCCTTGCATGGGTCGCCAAGAATTCGTCGAGGGTGCCTTGATAGTCAATTTTGCCCTCAGACTGAAACTCCTGCCAGAGGTCCCGTGCCTGCTCCTGTGCGAGCCTTGCGGCACCCACGTCTGCTGCATCCCGGTCGATGGTTTGAAATAGGACATCCAGGTCATGTCGGTGATCGTAGGTTCCGGCTTGATGGAAACAATCCCACAGAGATTTCAGCGCGAGCTCGATCGCGAAGGGAAACATCACTAGCAGGATCTGCGACATCCCGAGAATTTCCTGCTCCCTGCGCGTTCGAGCGCCAGTCATTGAGATCGAGTGTTCGCCGGGTCCAAGTCTTGTCTGAAGCTCTTCCCGAAGCCACAACAGTGCGGAGCCCAATTCCAATGTTCTCAGCCCATTTACCGAAGCTCCCGATGCACTGGCCTTTCCGGTCATATCTGTCTCCAAGAATCGATCGGACGTTGCGGAGAGCAGTCATACCGAAAAACACTTTCGGCGGGAATGAAAACTGGCCTTGGACACCAGCCCCATTCCCCTACTGCAATGCAGCAGACCACCATTCAAGGGCCTTCGGGGCGATGGCTTCAGACCGAGTGAAGGAAAGGAGACCTGCCTGCCGAATCTAGCTTGATTGCCTCGCTTCGCTTCGGGCGGCATTGGTGAAGTTCGGCACCATGATCGCCAACTGCCACCAGGGCCCAACTTCGAGGACCTGCACAATCCCGTCGAGCAGTAGCGCACCGCCGCCGCATCCAGCCGCACTCCGATGTGCTGCCGCGCTGGCACCGGGGCTTCGAGACCGCGGAGCGTATCCGATGGCGCGAGACGCCTTCCTCATCGGCCTCTACACCGGCATGCGCCTCACCGAGGTGATTTCGCTCGCCTGGACGCAGGTCGACATGGCCGCCATGACCGTCCGCATCGACGACACCAAGAGCGGCGAGCCACTGGAATTCCCGGTCCCCCGCCAGCTCGCCGCCATCCTGGAGCGCCGCTTTGCCGAACGCGGGCAATTCGCAGGGGAGGCGCGGGCCCGGGTGTTTCCGTCCGAGACCAGCGCGTCCGGCCACCTCGAATCCATCCAGCATCTCAATGCGCGCATCGGCGAGGCGGGCGGGGCGAAATTCTGGTTCCGTGCGCTCCGCAACTGCTTCATCACCGTCGCCGACCGCGAACTCATGCTGCCGACCGGCCTCACCAAGCGGCTGGTCAACCATGCCCCGCCACAGGACATCACCGAAGGCTACGCCGCCGACTGGACCATGGCGCAATTGCGCGGCGCCGCCCAGCGCGCCGCCGACAGGATCGACGAGCTGATCCGCGGCACGGGGCCGGCGCATGAAGCTGCATCGCAGACCGCGTTCCGCTCGTTTGCGTGTTCCGCCGCATCCTCGTAGCAGGGCCGATTCGTCAGCCCGGCCGGAACGCCTTCGCGACCGGCATGAGTCCGTCACACGACCTGGCGGATTGCCAACAGCGTTCCGGCCGATACCCCGCGCCCTCCATGCTGTCCGATATGCAATGCGCCGAGCTCATCGCTTCGGACGCCGCGCGGCCCACAAAACCGAACATTGTCTCGCTGGTCCGTCTTCGCCATACCCACCCCCCAGCACTCTTGCTGAGCTACTGACCGCTCAGCGCTCCGTCTGCCGAAATGGTGATACAGTAAGCGGCCTTTAGCATTCACCGATCAACATGCTTTTGAATATAGCTCTCTATCTCCGCAAGACATGAAGCCAAAATGACAGTCATTTTCCAAACCAACGCCGGAACGCCTCTACTCGCCGGAGATATGCTCATTTCAGTTCGTGGCCCCCATGGTCAAACGGATTTGAGGTTACCATCCCAACCGAATGGAATAGTGCTTCCAACGAACGATTCTCCAAACTATATCCCCATACGGATGAGACGGAAGATTTTCGTCGTTAACCCTCGTATAGCCGTAGGGGTGGCGGGTTCAGTCGCGGAAATACGCATTTTTGTGGACCACTTAATTTCTGTATTTGCTAAGAAAACTCAATTTACTAAGCACGAAGTCCAAGAATTCTTGCGCCGCTTCGGCCTGACGAAATTGGGAAGGTCAGTTTTTGACAAGATCGGTGCGGTGCTCTTGGTCGAGGCCATAGATTGGGGAGGAACACTTACTTGGGGCGTCGCAAGTCAACGGAGTTTCGTTAGTGATCGTTTTGGACGAGGAACTTCCATCGGCACGGGTGCAGACACGATTGTCTCACAGATAAGACGACTGGACGAGAAATACAAGTACGGCTTCTCTCAGTCTCCCGATGGTGACGCGGAGTTTCCTGAATTCTTGACGTTGGCTAACAACTTCATGTTGTTGGCGAATGTTTACTGGAAGGAGTTTGCTTCACCCGATAACCTTTTCGATGCGTGGGGTGGGGCGTACGATATTATTTTTCAGGACGCTGATAGTAATTTTCGCTTTCTGAATGACTACTCGATTTTCCTCAGACTGTACGATGTAAATGTGTCTGATAAAGATATTCAATTGGTCAATGTCCTGAAATATGAGAGACGACCCGACGTGTCGCTGATGAGTATGTTTAACAACGGGCAGCTACAATTTTTCGGTGCAAAAGACATAATCGCTCCGGAAGGAGAACTAGAGATTTCAGTCGGAGGGCCGAGTTTCACGTTTAACTCTGACATCCATGTTTCCATTATAGGTGTTGGGAAGGGAACAAAATACCTTGCGCCAATGATTCAGATAGATGGGCTTGACTCAAAGAAGAGAGCAAAACAGACAGTCTTCACGGAAATTCGAGACGACGGCAGGTTATGGGTAGCATTTGAGGCGGCCTACGATGACTGGCTGTCAATCGGCATTCAAAGTTGACCCGGAATCGGCGTGCAATATTGACCCTATCTGGGGGCTGGATGGAGGTTGTCCCGGTAGTCCATTGGGGGGTGCCTGTGGACCCACCGGGTCAACCGGGCCGCAGGCTCGGCCAGCGCC
>FZLR01000160.1 GCA_900197615.1 Rhodospirillaceae bacterium Spongia-Bin9 | reverse complement strand
AGTGCAGCGCCGAGGCGTGCGAGCGGTTGACCTCGGACAGCCTGAGCCCGCCCAGCTCCGGCAGGATGTGCAGCCTGAGCAGGGACCGGTATTGCTCCACCGTCCCGGGCCGGCAGTTCACCTCGACATGCGCCGTCATGTAGCGCTCGGCCAGGTCCGCCACCGTCGGCTCCGGCGGCGCCGGCGGCGGCACCGGGTCCAGACCGCGCCGGATCCGGTCGATCATCTCCGCCGCCTTGCGCCGCGCATCCTCGATGGTTATCTCCGCATACCGGCCGATGACGCCGCGCTTGGGCAGGCCGCCCGGAATGCGGGCCTGCGCGACGTAGACCTTGTGCCCGGAGGCGTGCACCCGTATGCCGAACCCCGGCAGTTCGCTGTCCCAGAACACCCTGTTGCCGCGTTCCACGGTCAGGCCGTCTATCGTCCTCTTGTTCAGCTTGACTGTGCCCAAGGCAGCCTCTCCCGCTCCGGAATTTCGTTGCGGACATGATAGCAAATCTGTCTTCAAACAGCAATCGCCTGGCATTCGAATGGCGGGTCGCTCCGCTCCCGAGAGGTCTCTCCCTGGGCGTTACCGCGAATCGGCGGGAAGAATAATATGCTTCTGTTTACAATGGGTTATGGTCACCAGGAGCACGTCGGTTCCCCCTCTGCTCCCGTCTGTCCTGATGACTCAGAAAGGTGAGTCTAACAATGTCACGTTTCGTCATGCGTCGTCGCCCCATTTTTGCCACAATTCGCTAAGACAGACTGTTCTATCTACAGTGTTTTTTTGCACGCCGGCCGCTCCGCTCGAAGCCGCGCCGCCGGCCCGGACCGCCGCAAACCGCCCGCCCAAAACGCTTTTTGTTCATATAATGTTCTACTGCGCGGCGTCAAGATTTTTCCGTCGGCGCGCCCCCGACGCGCTGGCCGAATTGTGCCGGTCGCCGGAAACTCTCGACCGGGCCGGTCCCGCCGATAGGTCCTGAACCGGGCCTCAGTGCGCCGCGGCCCAGTTGTCGGCGGCGCCGGCGTCGACGACCAGGGGGACGGAGAGGTCGACCGCCGGCAGGGCGGCGCTTTCCATCATGGGCTTCAGCGCGGCGACCGTGCGCTCGACCTCGTTTTCCGGGACCTCGAACAGCAGCTCGTCATGGACCTGGAGCAGCATCCGGGCGCCCAACCCTTCGGCTTCCAGCACGGCCGGGACGCGGATCATCGCGCGCTTGATGATGTCCGCCGCGCCGCCCTGGAGCGGGGCGTTGATGGCCTGGCGCTCGGCGAAGCCGCGTTTCGACGGGTTGCGGTCGGCAATCCCGGTAACATGGATTTTGCGGCCGAACGGCGTCACGACATGGCCGTTGCGCCGGGCGAAATCCTTGGTCGTCTCCATGTAATCGCGGATACCGGGGAACTTGGCGAAATACGCATCGATGAAGGCGCGGGCTTCGCCGCGGTCGATGCGCAGCTGGTTGGCCAGCCCGAAGGCCGAGATGCCGTAGACGATGCCGAAATTGATCGCCTTGGCCCGGCGCCGGACCATCGGGTCCATGCCGTCCACCGGCACGCCGAACACCTCCGAGGCCGTCATCGCGTGGATATCGATGCCGTTGCGGAACGCGTCCTTGAGCACCGCCATGTCGGCGACATGGGCGAGCAGACGCAACTCGATCTGGGAATAGTCCAGCGAGATCAACTTGCCGCCGTCTGCCGGCACGAAGGCCTCGCGGATGCGCCGGCCTTCTTCCGTGCGCACCGGGATGTTCTGCAGGTTCGGATCGTTGGACGAAAGCCGCCCGGTCGAGGCCACCGCCATGGCGTAGGAGGTGTGGACGCGGCCGGTCTCCGGATGGATCTCACCGACCAGCGCGTCGGTGTAGGTGCTCTTGAGCTTGGCGAGCTGGCGCCAGTCGAGCACCCGGGCGGGCAGGTCGTGGCCCTGGGCGGCCAGGCTCTCCAGCACGTCCGCCCCGGTGCCCCAGGCGCCGGTCTTGGTCTTGCGGCCGCCTTCGAGGCCCATCCGGTCGAACAGGATTTCGCCGAGCTGCTTGGGAGAGCCGATGGCGAAGCGCTCGCCGGCAAGCTCGTAGACCTCCGCCTCGTACTCCGCCATGCGCTGCTCGAAATCGCCGGACAGGCGCTTGAGATGGCCGGCGTCGACCTCGATCCCGGTGCGCTCCATCTGCGCCAGCACCGGAATCAGTGGCCGCTCAAGCGTCTCGTAGACCGTCGTCACCCGCTCGGCGACCAGGCGCGGCTTGAGCAGCCGGTGCAGCCGCAATGTTATCTCGGCGTCTTCGGCGGCGTAATCGGTCGCCTTGTCGAGCGCCGCTTCGGCGAAGCCGATCTGCGCTTTGCCCTTGCCGCAGACATCGCTGTACTTGATCGTTTCGTGCTCGAAATGCAACCGGGCCAGGTCGTCCATGCCGTGCTTGTGCCGGCCGGCGTCGCAGACATAGCTGAGCAGCATGGTATCGTCGACCGGCGCGATCCCGATGCCGTAGCCGGCCATGACGACCGCATCGTATTTGATGTTGTGGCCGATCTTCAGGGTCGCCGGGTCTTCCAGAAGCTCCTTCAGCATCGCCAGCGCCCGCTCGAACGGGATCTGCTCCGGCGCCGCCGCGCCGTCGAGCGCCAGGGCCGCGCCGCCGTCCGAGCCCGGCGCGACATGGGCCAGTGGCACATAGCAGGCCCGGCCCGGCTCGACCGCCAGCGAAAAGCCGACCAGCTCGGCGCGCATCTCGTTCAGCGATGTGGTCTCGGTATCGAAAGCGACGGTGCCGCGCTCGCGCGCCAGCGCAATCCATTCGGCGAGCCGGGCCTCGTCCTGCACCGCCTCGTAGACCGCCGCATCCGGCGCCGGCGTGGGGTCGGCAATCTCGTCCGGCTGCGCCTCGATCAGGCCGGCCTCGACGAAGCCGGCTTCGAGCCGGCGGGTGATGGTGCGGAACTCCTGCTCGCGCAGGAAGCCGAGCAGGGTTTCCGGCTCCGGCGGCTCCAGCCGGAAATCCTCGACCGCCGCATCGGTCGGCACATCGTCCCTCAGCACGACCAGGGTGCGCGACAGCCGCGCCATGTCGGCGAATTCGATCAGGTTCTCGCGCCGCTTGTTCTGCTTGATCTCGGACGCCCGGGCGAGCAGCGTATCGAGATCGCCGTATTCGCCGATCAGCTGCGCCGCCGTCTTCTGGCCGATGCCCGGCACGCCGGGCACGTTGTCGGTGCTGTCGCCCATCAGCGACTGGACGTCGACCACCCTGTCCGGCCCCACGCCGAACTTTTCGACCACCTCCGGGGCGGCGATCCGCTTGTCCTTCATCGGATCGAACATGGTGACGCTGTCGTTCACCAGCTGCATGAGATCCTTGTCGGACGAAACGATGACCGTCTGGAAGCCCTTGGCCGTCGCTTCCTTCGCGAAGGTCGCGATCAGGTCGTCGGCCTCGTAGCCCTCCAGTTCGATGCAGGGCAGGTTGAAGGCGCGGGTCGCGTCGCGCACCAGGGCGAACTGCGGGCGCAATTCCTCCGGCGGCTCGTCGCGGTTCGCCTTGTATTCGGGATAGAGATCGTTGCGGAAGGTCTTCGAGGAGGCGTCGAAGATGACCGCCAGATAGTCCTCCGACTCATCCGAGCGCACCTGCTCGATCAGCTTCACGATCATGTTGCAGAAGCCGTTGACGGCGTTGGTGTGGACGCCGTCGGAGCGCCTGAAGGAATCGACGGGAATGGCGTGAAACGCCCGGAAGATATAGGCCGAGCCGTCGATCAGGTAGAGGTTCGGCGCGGGCATGGCAGTCCCCTGTCAGGGCCCCGGGACGGGGGGGGGGGCTCGCCCCCCCGCGGGGGCGCGGGGGGGGGGGGGCCCCCCCCCCCCCCCCCGCCGCAAGGAACCCTAGCGCATTTTGGACCACGCAAGCGGAACCAGGATTTCGGACCGGGCGTCCACCAGCAGCGCCGCAATTTCGCTCTGGATGTCCGCCCATTCGGCATCTGCCGCCATGGCGGCGCGCTGCGATGTGCGGGCCTCCATGGAGGGATGCGCAACCATGTGCGAGAACTCGTCCGGCTGGCCCGATTCCGCGATCCACATGCCGACATCGCACACATGCTTCTTGCGGATCGACGCGGCCCGTTCCATCTGCGAGGCATACCGGGAGACCTGCCCCGGCGCCGTCCTGTAATAGCGGTATTCGTAAATGTTGCCGGCGGTCGCCGGGGCCTGCACCGGTACGACCGGCGTCAATATCCGCGCCTCATGCTGCAAGATGTGTTGCGACACCTTCGACAGATGTTCGTCTTGCCAGCGGGCGTCCTTTGCCAGCGCCGCCCGCTTCTGCCGGTAATCCTCGTAGTCGTCGTAGGCGCAAAGGCGCCAGAGCCTGTTGAGCGCGCCGATTTCGGCTGTCCACAACCCCACGGTCTCCCCGTATTTCGGGCTGAAAATTTCGTGGGTTTTTCGGTTGACGGACAGGACCTCTGACATCGCGCCCGGTTTGAACGTGACCGTTCTCAACTCGTATATCATTCTCGATCTTCCCGGATTGCCGGATGCCCCGATCCGGCGGGTTTGCCCACCCGTCAATATGCACAATTCAGTCCCCCGCCGGAACCCGACAAAATTGATAATCGCCCGATCCTCCTGTAGTGCCTTGAGACCGACGGAGGATCGCAATGTTCGACAATCTGCGGAATGAGAAACGGCCGCCCTATGCGGCCACGATCTTCTCGGCGGACCTCAAGGCCGGCATAACCCTGACCGCATCCTTCGTCCCGACGGCCATGGCGCTCGGCGTCATCTCCGGCCTGGGTCCGCTGGCCGGGCTCTGGTGCGGCGTCCTGGTCGGGATCGTCGCGGCGCTGTGCGGCGGCACGCGCGCCCTGGTGAGCGGCCCCAGCGCCGTGCTCGCGGTCATTACCGCCACGCTGGTCGCCGGAAACCAGTACAGCCTGTCCGAAATTGCCATCATCGTCGTCATGGCCGGCGCCATGCAGATCGGCCTCGGGCTCGCCGGGATCGGGCGCTTCGTCTCCTACATGCCGCATATCGTGCTTGCCGGGTTCATGTCGGGCATCGGCGTGCTGCTGCTCTGGAAACAGGCCTACAAGCTGTCTCACCTCGGCGTGGCCGACCTCGCGATCGCCGGCGGCGGCTTGCTGTTGATGGCCGTATGGCCGGCGAGAGCGGGCAAACTCCTGCCGTCGGCGCTGGCCGTCGTCGCGCTCGGCTGGCTCGCGACGGTGTTCCTGCCCGGCGCCGAACGGCTCGGGCCCGTTCCCGTCGGCCTTCCTGTCCCCGTCCTCGAGATGCCGTCGCTCGAATTCCTGCCCGAAGCGGTCGGTCCGGCGGCGCTTATCGCCCTCATCAGTTCGGTCTACAGCCTGATGTGGTCGCTCCTCGCCGATACGTTCACCAACTCGCAGCACAACCCGAATCGCGAATTGATTGCCCAGGGCCTCGGCAACCTGGTCGCGGGCGCCGTCGGCATCCTGCCCGGCAGCGCAACCATCGCCACGATGTCGGCGCGCCGGTTCGGCGGCAAGACCGTGATCGCGGGGGTCGTCTGCCTGCTCATAATCGCGGCGCTCATCCTCAGCCTCGGGCCCTATGTTGCGCCGCTTCCGATCGCGGCGCTCACCGCCATCGTCATGCTGGTCGGCTGGAAGATGATCGACTTTTCCTTCCTGCGGAAAATCCGCCGGATGGACACGAAATACTCGTCGGTCATGCTCCTGACCATGGCTGCAACCGTCTTCGTCGATCCGTTTTTCGCCATCGTCCTCGGCGTCATCGCCGCGAACATCGTCAATGCCTCGCGGATCGAAGCCCTCGAGCTGGACAGCGTGATATCCGTCCCGCTCCTCGATTCCACCTTCGACCCTGCGGCCGAAACCTTCGATGCGCATGTCGGCCTTCTGGCGTTTCGCGGCACCTTCACGGTGTCTTCGTCGCGCAAGCTGATCCGGCAGGCCGGCGACGATATCCGCGACCACGAGGTCGTGATTTTCGACTTTTCCGGCACGACGCATATCGACGACAGCGCAGCGAACGTGATCGCCGTGCTGATCGACCGGGCCAAGCAAACGGGGACCGAAGTCGTCGTCTTCGGCGACATAAGCCGTATCTCCCGGACCCTTTACGCCTTCGGCGTCCTCGACCGCATCCCGAAGGGCCGGATCGTCGAATCGGAGGAGGACGCCAGGACGCTGGCCTGGTCCCTGCTGAAGCGGCCGTAGGGGGCGTAGCGGCCGGCGCCGGCAGCAGCCCGCCGCCCCCTACCGCGCCTGCTGCTTCGCCCAGCTGTCGCGCAGGGTCGCGGTGCGGTTGAAGACCGGGCGGGCGGGGCTGCCGTCGGGATCGGGGGCGAAATAGCCGGTGCGCTCGAATTGCAGGGTCTCGCCCGGTTCGGCCCCGGCAAGCGCCGGTTCGAGCCTGGCGTTGCGCACGACCGTCAGCGAGTCCGGGTTGAGGTCGTCGATCCAGTCGCGGCCGCCGCTGCCCGGAACCTCGGCGTCGAACAGCCGGTCGTAGAGCCGCACCTCCGCCTCGACCGCATGGGCTGCGGAGACCCAGTGGATCGTGCCGCGGACCTTGCGGCCGTCCGGCGCCGCGCCGCCGCGCGAGGCCGGATCGACGGTGCAGCGCAGTTCGGCGATTTCACCGTCAGCGCCGCGCACCGCGTCCGTGCAGGTGAGCAGATAGGCATAGCGCAACCGCACCTCCCGGCCCGGCGCCAGGCGGAAAAATTTCTTCGGCGGGTCTTCCATGAAGTCGCCGCGCTCGATCCAGAGCTCGCGGCCGAAGGGGATGTCGCGGGTGCCGCGGTCCGGGTCGGCCGGATGGTTGGCGGCCGGGAGCCGATCGACCTCGCCCTCCGGCCAGTTCTCGATGACGACCTTGAGCGGGTCGAGCACCGCCATGCGGCGCGGCGCGCTTTCGTTCAGCACGTCGCGCACGGCGGCGTCGAACTGGGCCGCCTCGACCAGGTTGTCGGCCTTGGCGACGCCGATACGCCGGATGAACTCGCGGATACCGTCCGCCGGCACGCCGCGCCGGCGCAGGCCGGCGAGCGTCGGCATCCGGGGATCGTCCCAGCCGGCGACGTGGCCGTCCTCGACCAGCCGGATCAGGCGGCGCTTCGAGAGCACCGTGTGGCCGAGATTGAGGCGGGCGAACTCATACTGGTAGGGCCGCGACGGCGCCGGCAGATGCTCGATCAGCCAGTCGTAGAGCGGCCGGTGGTCCTCGAACTCCATGGTGCAGATCGAGTGGGTGACATGCTCGATGGCGTCGGACTGGCCGTGGGCGAAATCGTAGGTCGGGTAGATTTTCCAGCGTTCGCCGGTGCGCGGATGGGCGGCGTGCAGGATGCGGTAAAGCGTCGGGTCGCGCAGGTTGATGTTGCCACTCGCCATGTCGATCTTCGCGCGCAGCACTCGGGCGCCTTCCGGGAATTCGCCGGCCTTCATGCGGCGCAGCAGGTCCAGATTTTCGGCCGGCGAACGGCTGCGATAGGGGCTGTCCGTCCCCGGCTCGGTCAGCGTGCCGCGATTGGCGCGCATCTCCTCCGCCGACTGGTCGTCGACATAGGCGAGGCCGCGCTCGACCAGATGTTCGGCCCAGTCGTAAAGCCGGTCGAAATGGTCCGAGGCGTGGAAGAGATGCTCGCCCCAGTCGAAGCCGAGCCAGCGCACATCCGCCTTTATGGCGTCGATATAGAGCTGCTCCTCCTTCAGCGGGTTGGTGTCGTCGAAGCGCAGGTGGCAGCGCCCGCCGAACTCCGCCGCGACGCCGAAATTCAGGCAGATGGATTTGGCGTGCCCGATATGGAGGTAGCCGTTGGGCTCGGGCGGGAAGCGGGTGACGACTTCCCGCGCCTTCCCGCTCGCCAGATCGGCGCGCACGATCTCGCGGATAAAGTCGCGCGGGCTGTCGCTGGAAGGGGTGTCGGTCATGGCGGGGGGGGGGAGGGGGCCG
>FZLR01000214.1 GCA_900197615.1 Rhodospirillaceae bacterium Spongia-Bin9 | reverse complement strand
GCATCGATCCGGTCGAACTGGGCGGCGCGCCCTTTGCGCTGGCGACCAACCGGGCGCAGACGCTCTGGGCGTCGGAAATCGGGCTGGCGGTCAATCCGGACGCCCGGGTCTATTTCCTGCCCTGCATTGCCGGCCATGTCGGCGCCGACGCCGCCGGCGTGATCCTCTCCGAAACCCCCTATCTCTCGGAAGAAACGGTGCTGATCGTCGATGTCGGCACCAATGCCGAGATCGTGCTGGGCAACAAGGAGCGTATCCTGGCCGCCTCCTCACCGACCGGTCCGGCCTTCGAGGGCGCGCAGATTATCTGCGGCCAGCGCGCGGCGCCCGGCGCCATCGAGCGGGTCCGTATCGATCCCGATACTCTCGAAGCGCGGATCAGGGTGATCGGCTGCGATCTGTGGTCCGACGAGCCCGGCTTCGCGGCGGCAACCGGCGAAACCGGCGTCACCGGCATCTGCGGCTCGGGCGTCATCGAGGCGCTGGCCGAGATGTATCTCGCCGGCCTGATCCGGCCGGACGGCACGATCGACGGCGGGCTGGGCGGACGGACCGGCCGGCTGCAGGCCGAGGACCGGACCTTCAGCTACCGGCTGTTCAAAGCCGGCGAGCGCGATATCCGAATCTACCAGGTCGACGTTCGGGCGATCCAGCTTGCCAAAGCGGCGCTCTATGCCGGCGCCCGGCTGCTGATGGACCGGCTGGGCATCGCCGCGCCGGACCGCATCGTGCTGGCCGGGGCCTTCGGCGCCCATATCGAGCCGAAATACGCCATGGTTCTCGGCATGATCCCGGACTGTGCCCTCGACAAGGTGGTCTCAGCGGGCAACGCTGCCGGCACCGGGGCGCGGATCGCGCTGCTCAACCAGGCGGCGCGCGACGAGATCGAACAGGTCGTGCGCGGAATCGAAAAGGTCGAGACCGCCGTCGAATCCGAGTTCCAGCGCCATTTCGTCGACGCCATGGCGCTGCCCCACGCCACCGCCGACTATCCGCACCTCAGCCAACAAGTGACGCTGCCGGCGCGCCTCGCGGACGACAGCGCCGCGGCGGAAAGCGCCGGCCGCCGGGGTCGACGCCGGCGCAGGTAGGGCTGACGCAGGTAGGGCCGGCGGGAAGCGGTAACCATTGCACCGGTTCCGTAGGGGTAGGGTTTGAAACCCCTACAAATTGTCCGACTCCTCCGAAAATTCCCCTCAGCCTATCCCGTCGGGCAGGCTTGCTTTCTTTCGGGCGATAAAATCGTTCAGCGCCTCGTCGATGGCCGGGTCGATCGGTGGCGCTTCGTAGCTGGCCAGCATGGCTTTCCAGCGCTCGTTGGCGCGCGCCACGATGTCTTTCGACCCGTCGCTCTGCCATTGCTCGAAGCTGTTGTTGTCGGCAACGGCGGAGCGCCAGAAGGCGGTTTCGAAATTGTCCTGGGTGTGCTGGCAGCCGAGATAGTGGCTGCCGGGCCCGACCTCGCGCACCGCGCTCAGGGCCTGGCCGTTCTCCGTCAGGTCGTAGCCCGCGGCCATGACCTGGTGCATGGCGAGCTGGTCGGCGTCCATGATCAGCTTCTCGTAGCTGGAAGACAGCCCGCCCTCCAGCCAGCCGGCGGCGTGGAGCACGAAGTTCACACCCGCCAGCACGGTCGGCATCAGCGTGTTCGCGCTTTCGTACGCCGCCTGGGCATCCGGCAGTTTCGACGCGCAAAGCGAGCCGCCGTTGCGGAAGGGCAGGTTCAGCCGGCGCGCCAGCGCCGCCAGGCCGAACAGGGCCAGCGCCGGTTCCGGGGTGCCGAAGGTCGGCGCGCCGGACAGCATCGAAATCGAGCTGGAAAAGCTGCCGAATATCACCGGCGTGCCCGGCCGGCACAGCTGGGTCACGGCGATGCCGGCCATCGCCTCGGCCAGCGTCTGGGCCATTACACCGGCGACGGTCACGGGCGCCATGGCGCCGGCCAGGATGAAGGGGCTCACCACCGTCGCCTGGCCGGCCCTGGCATAGGTCTTCAGCGCTCCCAGCATGGTTGCGTCGAACACCATCGGCGAGTTGGCGTTGATCAGGCTGGTGCAGACGCAGTTGTTGTCGACGAACTCGTCGCCGAACAGGATCTTCGCCATGGCGACGGTATCGGCGGCGCGCTCCGGATGGGTGACCGAGCCCATGAACGGTTTGTCCGAAAAGCGCATATGCGCATACACCATATCGAGGTGCCGCTTGTTGATCGGCACGTCGACCGGTTCGCACACCGTGCCGCCGGAGTGGTGCAAGGCCGGCGACAGCCAGGTCAGCTTCACGAAATTACGGAAATCCTCGATCGTGCCGTAGCGCCGGCCTTCGTCCAGGTCGCGCACGAAGGGCGGACCGTAGACCGGCGCGAACACCGTATGGTCGCCGCCGATTTCCACCGAGCGTTCCGGGTTGCGGGCATATTGGGTGAACTGCGCCGGCGCCGTGGAGCAGAGCTGGCGGGCGAGGCCGCGCGGGAAGCGGACCCGCGTGTCCCGCACATCCGCGCCGGCATCCCGGAACATCGCCAGGCATTCCGGATCGTCGTGGAACTCGATGCCGACCTCTTCCAGGATGGTATCGGCATTGTGCTCGATCAGCTCCAACCCTTCGGCCGAGAGCAGTTCGACCTTGGGGATCTTGCGCTGGATGGCGCGCAGGTGCTCGACCGGCCCGGCTGCCCGCGCCGCACGCCGGCTCTCCCGGCCGCCGCCCGCCCGGCCGGCGCGCCGGCCCTCGCCGCGCCTTCTGCCGCGTTCTTCGCTCATGGCCGGGCCTCCGCGTTGTGCGCCGGGATGTCAGGAAATGTCATGATAGCTCTGTCGGTCCGTCCGCCGAAACCGGCCGCCGTCGTATCGACCGAAGCGTCCCGCAGGGGCGCGGAGCGGAGATATCTTTTCGGTACTGTGCGAGGCTCGAAACACCGAGCGGGAAAGATTTCTCCGCTCCCTCCGGTCGGTCGAAATGACAGTAGGGAAGAGTTGGCAGAAGGTCGGTTGCCGCGATACATAAGGCATGAAAACCTTTTTTCAAGGAATTAGCGCCTACGAACGCAGTGCCGCGTTTTCCGGGTCGTAGGGGCTCTCGGCGATAATCCGGGCCGGGCGGCGCCGGTCGAGGACCCGGACTTCGCAGTCGCGGCCGATCTCCGCCGCATCGCTGCGCACATAGCCGAGCAGCAGGCTCTTGCCGACATGGTGGCCGTAGCCGCCGGCGGTGCCGCGGCCGGCCACCGCGCCGTCGATATAGACCGGTTCGTTGCCGAACGGGTCGGCGTCGTCGGCGTCGACCTCGATGGTGCAGTAGACGTTGGGCACGCCCTGTTCCTTCTGTTTCAGGAGGGCGGCCCGCCCTGTGAAGTCGGCATTTTTTCCGAAACGCACGAAGCGGTCCAGCCCGGCTTCCAGAACGCTGTTCTCGGCGTTCAGGTCGGTGCCGAACAGCCGGTAGCTCTTTTCCAGCCGCATCGAATCCATCGCCCGCATGCCGACCGGGCCGATATCGAATTCGGCGCCGGCGTCCATCAGCGCGTCGTAGAGGTGGTTCTGGTATTCGATCGGGTGGTGCAGCTCCCAGCCGAGGGAGCCGACGAAGTTGACCCGGAGCGCCCGGACGTTCGGGCAGTAGCCGACCGGGATATCCCGGCCGGTCAGCCACGGGAAGCCCGCGTTGGAGACGTCGGCGTCCGCCAGCTTCTCCAGCACCTTGCGCGCCTGCGGGCCGGCGAGCACGAACACGCCGTATTGCGTTGTCAGGTCCTGCAGGAAAACCGAGCCGTCGCGCGGTACGCGCCGGGTGAGGATGTCCCAGTCCATGTCGTGGGCCGCGCCGGGGCCGACCAGGTAGAAGCGCTCGCCGTAGAGGCCGTCGGGCAGGCGCAGGATGGTGAACTCGCTGCGCACCGAGCCGGACGGGTTGAGCGCATGGGCGAGCGTCATCCGCGAGACCTTGCGTGGCACGTTGTTGGCCACCATGCCGTCGAGCCAGTCCCGGGCGCCCGGCCCCTCGACCAGGTATTTCGCAAAGCTCGAAAGCTCCATCAGGCCGACCCGCTCGCGCATGGTGCGGACTTCGTTGCCGACATGCGCAAACCAGTTCGAGCGCCGGTAGGAATACTCGTCCTTCCGTTCGACGCCTTCGGGCGCGAACCAGTTGGGCCGCTCCCAGCCGAAGCGCGCGCCCCAGACCGCGCCGGCCCGGTCCAGCCTTTCGTAACAGGGCGGCGCCTTGGCCGGCCGGCCGAGCCCGCGCTCTTCCATCGGATAGTGGTTGACGAAGACGTGCTCGTAGGCCTCTTCGTTCTTGATCTTGGCGAAATTCTTCGAGACGACGCCGAAGCGCCGCGGATCGACGCCGATCATGTCGACGGTCGGCTCGCCGTCGGCGGTCCACCCGTCTCTTATTCATAC